>NZ_JBFUKZ010000013.1:0-168319 GCF_056400585.1 Mucilaginibacter sp. P5_A6
AGGTGAAAAGGTGAAAGGTGAAAGGTGAAAGGTGAAAGGTGAAAGGTGAAAGGTGAAAGGTGAAAGGTGAAAGGTGAAAGGTGAAAGGTGAAAGGTGAAAGGTGAAAGGTGAAAGGTGAAAGGTGAAAGGTGAAAGGTGAAAGGTGAAAGGTGAAAGGTGAAAGGTGAAAGGGCATTATGTTAAGTTGGCTTTCCAATCCAAGTGACTGGTGAAGTTTAAGGAAAGCCTTTTACCCTTAACCTTTCGCCTTACCTATACAAACTCTTGCTCTCAATAAATTTCAAAACCGGGTCTGGTACAAAATATTGAACGTTCTTTTTTTCGGCGATGGATTTGCGAATGAAGGTAGCGGATAACTCCATGAGCGGGGTCATGGTTATGGTTACGGATGGGTGATTGGCCAGCTCGGCGTTTTCATAACCGGGACGGGGGTAAACAAAGATGCGGTAATCGCGCAGGATGAGCTTATAATTTTTCCACTTGTGCAGGGTGCCCAGGTTATCGGATCCCATGATGAGGGCAAACTCATGTTCAGGATATTTTTCTTTCAGGTGGGTTAGCGTATCAATTGTATATGATGGCTGCGGTAGTCTCAATTCTACATCGCTTACAGTAATATTGGTAGCATTATCAGTAGCCAGGCGTGCCATCTCAAGCCTGTCGTAAGTGTTAATCAGGTCGCCATATTTTTTTAGCGGGTTTTGCGGCGATACCACAAGCCAAACCTTGTCTAAGGTTGTATGGTTGGCCATGTAATTAGCAATGATAAGATGCCCTATATGTATGGGATTAAATGAACCGAACAGTAAGCCTATCTTCATTTCAGTTTGCCCCCTACCCCCTAAAGGGGAATGAATAAATTATAATTTTTATGACTATGTAAACCCTGACTAAATAAACTTTAGTACTCCCCTTTAGGGGGTTGGGGGGCTAATAAAATCCTTAACTAACATCTCAGCTTCTTTACAAGCCGTTTCAAGATCGTAATTTTTGAGGATAATATCAAATAGGGGGGCGTATTTTAGTTCTTTTTCGGCTTTTGCAAAACGTTCTCGCAGTTTTTCTTCACTATCGGTGCCACGACTCGTTAATCGCTCTATCAAAACCTCTAATGATGGGGGTTGCACAAATATGGCAAGTGCCTGCCCGTCATATTTACGTTTAAGGTGAAGGCCGCCTTCAACGTCTATATCAAAAATAACAGTTTTGCCCTTTGCCCAGATGCGTTCAATTTCGGCACGCAGGGTGCCATAAAACGTGGCTGTGTAAACTTCTTCAAATTCCACAAATTGCTTTTTGGCAATACGGTGTGTAAACTCTGCCAGGCTAATAAAGTAATAATCTTTACCGTCTTCTTCATCGCCGCGCGCCTGGCGTGTAGTTGCCGAAATAGAAAACTCCAGTTGGGGAATTATACTGAGCAAATGATGTACTATAGTAGTTTTACCTGCACCGGATGGGGCCGAAAATATGATGAGTTTACCTTCTTGGGTCATTAGTTTATTAGTTCATTAGTTCATTGGTGTTTGGCGGTGCACAGTCACCAGCTTGCTACTAATGAACTAATGAACCAGTGAACCAATAAACTATAATACGTTTAACAGTTGTTCTTTAATCTTTTCCAATTCTTCTTTCATGCCTACAACCAGTTTCTGGATATTGGCATCATTGGCTTTTGAGCCAAGTGTATTAATCTCTCTACCTATTTCCTGAGAGATGAAACCCAGCTTTTTGCCATTGGCATCGGCGTTTTTAAGTGTTTCGATAAAGTATTCGCAATGGGTTTTAAGCCTTATTTTTTCTTCGGTAATATCCAGCTTATCAATGTAATAGATCAGTTCCTGCTCAAAACGGTTTTGGTCAATCGCTTCGCGGCTGGCAGCTTCGGCTAAAAATGTGTTCAGCCTTTCGCGGATCAACGGGATACGTTTTGGGTCTTCTAACTCAACAAGCTCCAGGTTTTTAAGAATGATATTGATACGGTACTTTACATCATTCTCCAATACATTTCCCTCATCGGCCCTAAATTGCTGGAAAGCAGCCAGGGCCTGCTGAAATGTTTTTTCTACCAGTTTCCATTCATCTTCTGATACTGTTTCTTCATCATATTTTACAACTTCGGGCAGGCCCAAAGCAAGCTGTAACAGATTTGAAGTTGGCTCGTTAAGTTCCTGGCTTACATCTTTAAGCTGCTGATAATAGTGTTTTAACAAAACCTTATCAATACCGGCTGCTTTAACAGAAGCATTTACCTGCTCAACATTAATAGATAGGTTTACTTTGCCGCGCTCTATCATTTTGCTGCAATCATTACGCAGCTGAAATTCTTTTTCTGAAAATATTTTGGGCAAACGGAGTGAAAGTTCAAGAAACTTGCTATTCAGGGATTTGATCTCAACGGTATATTTTGTATTACCCGAATCAAAACTGGCAATTCCATACCCTGTCATGGATTTTATCATGCGCAAAGATAGGGTTTTAGTCGGAAAGTTGGAAAGTGGAAATCGTGGGAGTATTTTAAATCCAGGCTATAAGCTGGGATTTTTAATAGGCAATTTTCGAGAGAAGGGCATGCTTATGGCGAACTCATCCACGCCGAACCACAACGGCTGACTATGGAAAAGGTTTCCTGGCGCCAAGTAAAGAGGATTTTAACAAGCCGCCCCGTGTGTAAAAGTTATCAAACAAAAATAATCGGCAAGGACCGGCAAAGGGCCCCTAAAGACAAAAAGCGAAATGATATAATTTCGCTGCCCCCAAGGCCTATGTGGCATGTAACAGATAGTAGCCATTAGTTAGTGCACAAATTATAAAAAGTCGTTTCGGGCACCAAAGCGTTTGCTGAAGTTGAAATTAGGTTGACTTTTCAAAGATCTAAATAAGACGAAGTTATGTCAAAAATTGGCATAATGCGATGAAAAATCACCGTTGTGGCCTTGTAATTCACAAAAAATTCACAATAGCTTATTCTCTATTTGATTTTTTAAAAACATTAATTATGTTTGTGTGCGAACACGCAAATATATAAACTATTAAAGCACTTAAAACCGAATTACATTTGGCCTTAGGTCAGTAACGCGGGCTAATGTATTGCAACTACTTAAACGTGGCTGTACTGTGTTATTTCGATCTAATCATAGGTAATTTACAGCCTGCAGGGCACATTTGTACGTGATAGCAAGCCTGATAACGGTGCAGCAGTCGATTCAAACGGATTTTGAACGCTTATTTTATATTAAATAAGCGGCTTGGGAAGCTAATTTTTTTACTTTTTTGTGTGTGCGGACACATTTAATACTTTGGCATACTCCGCTAAAAAGCTTGGTATAAGCAGGGCCTTTAAATTATAAAACAATAAAAACAATCAACTATAAAACTATTTTTTATGAGAAAATTCTACGATGCATGCAGACGCCTTTGGGTGTTAAAAATTCCTAACTGTACATTGACGGCCATTGGTGCGCTGTTTTTTGTTTTTGTAGGATTAGGATCTGTTAACCGTGCGGCCGCGCAAACTAAGGTAACCGTTATTGGTACCGTTGTTGATTCATTAGGCGTGCCTGTTATTGGCGCCAACATAGCGCCGGTTAACACAAAAGGTAACAGCACAGTAACAGATGGCAATGGTAAATTCTTGCTTGATGCGGCAGCAGGTACAATTTTAAAGATCAGCTATGTGGGTTTTGTAAGTAAGCAGGTCACGGTATCAGCTAATCAAAAGGTAATCAGAATAGTATTATCTGAAACTAAAAGCCAGTTTGATGATGTGGTTGTAACCGCTTATAACCGCAAGCAAACACGCGAAGCGGTTGTAGGTTCTGTTACTACAGTTAAACCGGGCAATTTAAAAATACCGGCAAGTAACCTTACCAATGCGCTGGCGGGGCAGGTAGCGGGGGTTATCGCTTATACACCGAGCGGGCAGCCGGGGCAGGATAACGCCCAGTTCTTTATAAGAGGGGTAACAACCTTTGGCTATAAACAAGATCCACTTATCCTGATAGATAATGTTGAGCTTACATCAAATGATCTGGCAAGGTTAAATGTCGACGATATTGAAAGCTTCTCGGTATTGAAAGACGCCAGTGCTACCGCTTTATACGGCGCACGCGGTGGTAATGGCGTAATTTTAGTTAAAACAAAAGAAGGTAAAGCCGGAAAGGCACAAATTAATTTCAGGCTCGAAAACTCCGCCTCACAATCTGTAAAAACGCTTGAACTTGCAGACCCGATTACCTATATGCGGCTTTATAACGAGGCCACCCAAACCCGCGATCCGTTAAGCCCGCTGCTGTATAGTGAAAATAAAATCATTAATACCCAGGCCACTATTAACCATACGCCAGGCAGCAACCAATATGTATACCCCGCAGTAAACTGGGTGGATATGCTGTTTAAAAAACGTGCCAGTACCCAACGCGGGAATTTAAGTATCCAGGGCGGGGGCGGTGTTGCCCGCTATTACGTGGCCGGATCATTTAGCAACGATGGCGGTATATTAAGAACCGACATCAGAAACAATAACAACAACAACGTTAACTTTAAAAATTACCAGTTACGGTCAAACGTAAACATCAACGTTTCTGATAAAACGGAACTCATCGTTCGTTTATCAGGTACATTTAATGATTACAACGGCCCCTTAACCAGCGATGGTAGTTTACAAACGCAGCTTTTTAACCTGGCATCACATACAAGTCCTGTTGATTTTCCGGCATATTATCCGCCCGACTCTGCCAATGTACATACCCAGCATATTTTATTCGGCAATGTAGCATCTGCATCAAACGGGGACGGCGCCAGCAAGTATCTTAACCCTTATGCAGAGCTGCTTAAAGGGCACCAAAGGTATTCGGAGTCAAGAATGCTGGCGCAGCTGGAGCTAAATCAAAACCTGGATTTTGTTACCCAGGGTTTAAACTTTCACGCCATTATGAGTACCAACAGGTATGCCTACTTCAGGTCGTACCTAAACTACGCTCCCTTTTATTATACAGCAACAAATTACGATAAAACAAGTAACACCTATCAGCTGCAATGGATCAATAACTTGCCTACCGGTAATAATGTTGCGCGCGAATATCTTGCCTATTCGCCACTCGAAAGTTTGAATTCCAGCTTTATGTACCTACAGGGCGTGCTTGATTATTCGCATACATTTGCCAAAAACCACAATGTAAGCGCCGCTTTAATAGGCACCGAGCAACAAACAATTAATGGCAATGCCAGCAGTTCAACGTTGCTTACTTCTTTGCCTTTCCGCAACCAAACGCTGGCAGGCAGGGCAACCTATTCATTCAAAAGCAGGTACTTTCTTGAATTTAACTTTGGCTACAACGGATCGGAGCGTTTTTCTGAAAACCACCGGTTTGGATTTTTCCCAACTGTTGGCGGTTCATGGATCGTTTCTGACGAAAAATTCTGGGGCGACTTATACAATGTTGTCGACCGCTTTAAATTGCGTGCAAGCTATGGTTTAGTAGGTAATGATGCAATAAGCAACAGGCGCTTCTTTTATTTATCCGATGTAAATTTAAACGGTGGTAACCCAGGCTCTTTTGGTTTAACCAATAGCTATTATCGTCCTGGTGTAAGCATTAACAATTACGAGAATGATGATGTAACCTGGGAAACATCAAAGCAAATAAACCTGGGTGTGGAGTTTACACTGCTCAAAAAAATTAATGTTATTACCGAGGTTTATAAAAACAACAAAGACAATATTCTGCAAAACCGCGCCTCAATTCCGGCAACAATGGGGCTTGAAGCCGGCATAGCAGCTAATATAGGTAAGGTAGAGTCAAAAGGGATTGATATTTCATTAGATGGAAAACAATATCTCGGAAAAGATTTGTCTATACAGATGAGAGGGAACTTTACTTATTCTGCCAACAGGTATACACAATTTGAGCAGCCCGATTATAAAGAAGCATACAGGTTTGAAGTTGGCCAACCGGTTAACCGCTATTATGGCCT
The DNA here is from genome assembly GCF_056400585.1 of Mucilaginibacter sp. P5_A6. Taxonomy (NCBI): domain Bacteria; kingdom Pseudomonadati; phylum Bacteroidota; class Sphingobacteriia; order Sphingobacteriales; family Sphingobacteriaceae; genus Mucilaginibacter; species Mucilaginibacter sp. P5_A6. The sequence goes on from NZ_JBFUKZ010000013.1 coordinate 5,978, forward strand.
TGTTGCCGAAAGGTTGTTTGTTGATGACAAAGAGGCCGCAAATTCTCCTTCACAGCTTTTTGCCTCTGGCGGAGTGCAGCCTAAGGGCGGGGATATTAAATACCGCGACCTGAACCGTGATGGAAAAATTGACTATGCCGACGTAGCGTTTATCGGCAACCCGGTAATACCACAAATTGTATACGGGTTTGGTTTATCGGCTACCTATAAAAACTTTGATCTTTCGGGATTTTTCCAGGGGCAGGCTAAAGTATCTTTTTTTATTAACCCGGCTACAACATCACCCTTTGTAAAAAGCCCCGAAACACAATACACCGGGAATACCCAACTGCTTAAAGCCTATGCAGACGATCACTGGTCTGAGGACAATCAAAACCTTTATGCTTTATATCCAAGGCTTGGGGCCGATGCCAACTCCATCCAAAACAACCTGCAAACCAGCACCTGGTGGATGCGCGACGGCAGTTTCCTGCGACTTAAATCGGTTGAGTTTGGCTACACCATGCCCAAACGGATAGCAAAAGCGTTGCGTGTTAAAAATGCCAGGATATATTTCAATGGATTGAACCTGTTAACCTGGAGCCCATTCAAATTATGGGATCCTGAGCTTGGCGGCAATGGCTTTGCCTACCCTATACAAAAGGTTTTTAACCTTGGGATAAACGTCAATTTATAACATTAACTGAATATACTTCAAATATGAGATCATATTATAAATATCTGTTCATGGCAATTTTAGCAATATCTTGCGTGTCATGTAAAAAGTACCTTGATGTTACGCCTGATAACGTTGGTACCATAGATTACGCTTTCAGGAATCGTAATGAGGCCGAAAACTATCTGTTTACCTGTTACTCCACATTACAAAATATGGTATACCCTCAAAACAATCCGGGTTTTACCACTTCTTCAGAAATTATTTTCCCCAACGATCTTTCAGATTATTATGGCATCGACCCTGTAGGTTTTAACCTGATAAGAGGATCGCAGAGCAGTCAAAATGTAGGTCTCAATTACTGGAATGGTTATAATGGCGGCCAGCCAATGTTTGTAGCATTAAGAAGGTGTAACATTATGCTGGAGAATATTGACAAGCCGGTTGATTTAACAGCAGGTGAAAAGAAGAGATGGATAGCCGAAATAAAATTTTTAAAAGCCTATTATCACTTTGTTTTATTCAGGTTATACGGTGCCGTACCTATAATAGATGTAAACCTGCCGATAAACAGTTCGGCAGAAGAGGTAAAAGTTAAACGGGCCCCTGCTGACTCGGTGGTGAACTATATGGTAAGATTACTTGACCAGGCTGCACCGGATTTGCCGGTGATAATACAAAACCAGGAAAAAGAACTGGGGCGTATTACCCAGCCAATAGCGCTTGCCGTAAAGGCGCAGATACTTACCACCGCCGCAAGCCCGCTGTTTAACGGCAACCCCGACTATGTGAACATAAAAAATAAAGATGGCCAAAAGCTTTTTTCCGCTTCATATGATGCTGCCAAGTGGGATAAAGCCGCAGCCGCAACGCTTGCCGCTATTACGGCTTGCGAAGCAAATGGTAGCGCTTTGCATAAGTTTATACCGCCTGCCAATGTAGGCACACTGTCCGATTCGTTAAAAACAGTGCTCGACCTGCAAACTACTATCACCGAAAAATGGGACCTGAATACAGAGGTGATCTGGGCGTTGAACCCGTATTTTCCGAGCCAAACCTATTGCTTTCCACGGTTAACGGCTAAAGCCGCCGCCAGCCCTGACCTGCCGGGAACATTCGCGGTGCCTATTTCTGAACAGGAGTTGTTTTACACCAATAAAGGTATCCCTATAAATGAAGATAATACCTGGGATTATGCCAATCGTTATGAGTTAAGGACCGGCGATGACGCCAACAGGTTTTATATAGGTAACGGGTACGAAACAGTTAAAGCACACTTTAATCGCGAGCCCAGGTTTTATTCGTCAATAGGTTTTGATGGCGGTATTTGGTTTGGCAATGGCCAGGTAAATCAGGAAAGCCTGTACTATATCCAGGATCGTGGCAGCAGTTCGTTTGCAGGGCCAACCGATAATATCAGGATAAATATAACCGGTTACTTCCCCAAAAAACTGGTGAATTATTTATCTGTTTATGACGAAGGCTACAACATGGTTAATTACAGGATGCCATTGATCAGGTTGGCGGGCCTATACCTGCAATATGCCGAGGTTTTAAACGAACAGGGCAAATCGTACACACAAGTTGTTCCATATCTTGATAAGGTTAGGGCCAGGGCAGGTTTGCCGGGCGTTGTTGAGGCCTGGAGCAAGTATTCAAAAAATCCTTCAAAATTTACTACCCAGGACGGTTTAAGGCAAATTATACACCAGGAAACAAGGATAGAACTGGCATTTGAATGTGAACCGGGCTGGGACCTGCGCCGCTGGAAAGAACTGCAAAGCATATTAAGTAAACCGCTGCAGGGGTGGAACATATTTGAATCGTCGTCAATAAACTATTACCGCCCAAGAAACCTGGTTATCCCTGTTTTCAATGTCAGGAATTATTTGTGGCCAATTGCCGGCGACGACTTAATCGTCAACAGTAATCTTGTTCAAAATTTAAACTGGTAATTACAAAAATATAACGATCATATAATTAAACAATATGAAAAATATTAAAAATCGTTCATTCCTGCTTCTCATAGGTATGGTAATGATAAGCATAATTTCGTGTAAAAGGAGCGATGGTGACCGGGTGCCGGTTTCTACTGATAAAACGAAGCCGGGTGTAATCACCAATTTAAAAGTTGATAATTACAATGGTGGTGCATACATCACATATACTTTGCCTAAATCAGAAAACATACTTTACGTGCTGGCTAAGTATCAGATCAGGAATGGGGTATCAAGAGAAACAAAATCATCGTATTATTCCGATACAGTTACTGTAGAGGGCTTTGCCAAAGAGGCAGATTATGAGGTTACTTTATATACGGTAAGCCGGGCAAATGTTTCGTCAGACCCGGTGAAGGTTACTGTTCATCCCAAAATTCCGCCCTACATATCAATTAAGGCCGCTACCACCATTGGCGCCGACTTTGGGGGGGTTAACGTTAAGGCCTTAAATCCCTTAAAAAAGGACATAGGAATAATAGTTACCGCTTATGACAAATCTACCAATTCAATGGAGATTCAGGACCAGCACTATACCAGGTCTGATACCATTAACTATTCCGTAAGGGGGTTCAGTACCGATCCCCGTAATTTCGGAGTTTACATTACTGATAAATACGGTAATATATCAGATACCATTAAGCAAAGTATTAGCCCCTTGTTTGAGGCGTTGTTAGACAAAAGCAAGTTCAGCCCATATAATTTATCATCAGATACCCCTATTGGTTATGGCTGGGCGCTTCCAAACCTATGGAATGGCGTTACTGATGGCAGCGCAGCCGGCTGGCATACCGAACCGGGCCATAATCCGCCCTTTATATGTACGTTTAATGTTGGGGTTTCCTATAAGTTAAGCCGTTTTATTTTATGGGAAAGACCGGATGCCGGATCTGATCTGTATGCTTTTGGCCATGGTAACCCCAAAATATTTACTTTGTGGGGTTCAAATGTGGCGCAGCCAAAAGATGCACAGCTTCCTCTTTCATCAGCGGTTGGTACCGTTGTAGGCGATTGGATTAACATCGGAAACTTTACCTATCCTAACCCTCCTTCGGGTTTGCCCCCACAGGCCCACAACGCTGCTGATAATGCATTTGTAATGGAAGGTGTAAATTTTAACATTTCGCTGGCCGCGCCCCCGGTTCATTTTATACGCCTGGCTGTAGGGCTTACCTGGTCGGGCGGTAACATTGCCCACGCAATGGAAATTTCACTTTACGGAAACCAGCAATAGCTATTTAATTATTGAAAATAGAAAACATGAAAAAGCTTATACATATATTATTGGGCTGTTTACTGGTAGCCGGATTTGGATGCCGGAAAAGTAATTACGCCACCGATTACAAGGATTTTTACGATGGTCACGAAATTGTATACACCGGCGCCGTTGGATTTGCCATTGTGCAGCCGGGTAACTTAGAACTGGGACTTAAATGGAAAGCCAGCCCCGACCCGAGCATAACCAGGTACGTGGTTTATTATAACAGCGGGGCCGACTCGCAGGTTGTAAACATTACCGGCAAGCAGGATACCATCAGGACCGTTATTAAAAACTTAGCTGAATATACCTACTCGTTTACCATTTACTCGTATGATGCCCGGGGTAATAAGTCCATCCCCTATGAGGTTAATAACGCTAAGGTTTATGGGCCGCTTTATGCAGCAACACTGTTAAACAGGGGGTATGATGCTGTAACCCCTTATGTGCTAAATGATAATGGATCCTTAACCCTAAACTTTATTACGCCCGATACCATCAACATTAAAACAGTAATTAACTACACAAACGGCGCAGGGCTTGCCGCCGCCGCCGTGCTTAAGCCAGATCAAAGCGCCATAACCCTGCCCAGCTACAAAGCCGGAACGGAGATTAACTACAAATCATATTACATTCCCCAGCGTACTTCGATAGATACATTCGCTGTAGCGCAGTTTGATGTTTTTCCGAAAATATACACTTATGTGGAGTGCGATAAATCGTTATTTAAAGATGACGCTTCGCTGCCAAATGATGTTTATGCCGCTTATGGCACCAGTTTAAGTAAACTATGGGACGGAAGCGTAGGGCCACAGGCATATCCAAATATTTTCCATACCGATGAAGACCACGGCATACCCCATACATTTACTTTTGACATGGGGAAAGTATATAACAACCTGGCGAGAGTGGAAGAAACCGGGCGCGCCGGATACCATAACCCGGCAGATTTTGAGGTGTGGGGCATTGCTGATATTGCAAACGCCGCTACAACTTTGCAGGCAAATAATTCGGGATGGAAAGCAGAAATGATTTCAAAAGGGTGGACTTTGCTTAAAGAATGCGTGCGTAGCGATGACGGAAATAATCCGGTTCGGTTTGATTTGAACAGTAATCCGCCAGCTGTGCGCTATATACGGATAAGGGTTGTTAAAACTGTTGATTTTGCCGATAACCCACAGGGTAGTAACTGGAGCGAGCTAACTTTTTGGAATAAACAATAAAAGCATACCGGGCAAAATGACTTCGCTTTTATTTTAGTGGAGCATTTGGCCTGGTCTCTTTCACATTTTGCTAATCATATCTGCTTCATGAAATACAATTTAAACGCGCGACAGCCGGTAAAGGCAGTCTTAGTTATTGCTATGCTATTACTGGGCCTCAACGTTACAGCTCAGCAAAAAAAACAAACGGATTATAATCAGCTGCCGGTGAAGGCGCTGCTTTTAACAGTGCCTGACGCTAAGGATGTACCTATGTTTTGTGATTTTATCCGCGACGCGCTGCCTAAGGAAGGCGTTAATACGCTGGTATTACGAATAAGGTATAAATATAAATTTAAAAGCCATCCGGAGCTTGCAGATCAGGGTGCATTATCTGAGCCGGAGCTAAAAGCTATTGTAAAGGCTTGCCGGGATGTGGGCATACGCTTTATTCCTAAAATGAACCTGCTTGGCCACCAGTCCGAGGATGAAAAAATTCTTCCATTGCTTGCTGCATATCCCCAGTTTGATGAGTCCCCGCAGCTAAATCCGCCCCATCCCTGGAAACCCGTTTATACCATGTATGATTTTTATACCAAAAGTGTGTGCCCAAATCATCCCGACCTGTTAAAGGTAGTATTTTCTTTAATGGACGAACTCATAGATGTGTGTGGGGCCGATTCTTTTCATGTGGGCCTTGATGAAGTATGGATAATAGGCGATGACAGGTGCCCCCGGTGTGCCGGACTTGATAAAGCGGAGATTTTTGCCGCCTATGTAAACAAATTACACGATCACCTGAAAAGCAGGGGCTGCCAGATGTGGATGTGGAGCGACAGGTTAATAGACGGAAAGACCACCGGTTTACTTGCCTGGCAGGCAAGCATGAACAATACCTTCAGGGCCATTGATCTGATTGCTAAGGATATTATGATCTGCGATTGGAAATATGAAGACGCCCCGCCAACCCCTGCTTATTTTTCTATTAAGGGGTTTAATGTTTTGCCATCCTCATGCAATAAGCCAGAGGTGGCCATAGCCCAGCTTAACCAGGTATTGGATATACGCAAAAATGGCTCACGTGCCGAATATTCGCATGTACTGTCAAACAGGATGCAGGGTATGTTCCATACCATGTGGGGAAACTCCAGGGATTTTATACAGGCTTATTACGGGAAAGATAAAGACAGGGACGGAAGTGTAACAACATTCAAAACGCTTTTTAAAGAAATAAGGACGCGGGATAACAATACCGGCTTAAACAATAATTAAATACTTTTTATCATATCGCTTTTTATCTAACTAGGCAATTAATCAGTTTAATAAACGAACTAAAAACTAAAATTCATGCTCAGGAAACCACATGCGCGTAAAGTGCAATTAATGTTATTAAGTTTACTCTTAACGGCTTCTGTTACCTACGGACAGAAGTCAATAAGTAATGAAACGCCAGCTCATAAAACGAAAAGAATGGAATGGTGGACGGATGCCCGTTTTGGGATGTTTATTCACTGGGGCTTGTATGCTTTACCTTCAAGGCACGAATGGATGAAAAGCAACGAACATTTGACCAATGAGCAATATCAAAAATACTTTGATGCTTTTAATCCCGATCAGTTTAATCCGAAAGCCTGGGCCAGGCAAGCTAAAGCCGCCGGTATGAAATATGTCGTGCTAACAACCAAGCATCACGAGGGCTTTTGCTTGTTTGATAGTAAATATACCGATTATAAAGCCACCAATACCGCCGCAAAACGCGACCTGGTAAAGGAATATGTGGACGCTTTCAGAGCGGAGGGGTTAAAAGTTGGATTTTACTATTCACTGCTTGATTGGCATAGCCCCGACTATGCAATTGATAACTGGCACCCCCTTAAGCCGGCAACAGGCGGCGATACCGCTTTTAACAGGCTGAATAAAAACCGTGATATGGCAAATTACAGGCAGTATTTACGCAACCAGGTTACCGAGCTGCTTACCAACTATGGTAAAATAGATATATTATGGTTTGATTTCTCCGACGGGACAAAGGAAGTTCATGGCAAGAGCAAAGATGATTGGGGATCTGTTGAATTGCTTAAACTGGTCAAAAAGCTGCAACCCGGTATTTTAATTAACAACCGTTTAGGATTGGACGAGTACAAAGACGGAGCAGATTTTGTAACGCCGGAGCAGGTAAGTGCAAGCGAATTAGTGAAGTACAAAAATCAGTTATGGGAAACCTGTCAAACATTCTCAGGTTCATGGGGATATTTCAGGGACGAGAATACCTGGAAAACAAACCGGCAGCTGCTTGATCTATTAATTACATCGGTAAGCAATGGTGGTAATCTTATTTTAAATGTAGGGCCAACAGCCCGTGGTGAATTTGATTACCGGGCTACTAAAGCCCTGGATAGTTTAGCCCTGTGGATGCATGCAAACAATAAGGCTATTTATGGTTGCACATCTGCACCCGAGGTGTTCAAAGTTCCGGCGGATACCAAACTCACTTACAATGCGGCTGCAAAAAAGCTATATGTACATTTATATAAATATCCGTCAGATGGTTTTTTATCCCTGCCCGGTTATAAGGACAAAGTGAAATACGCGCAGTTTTTGCATGATAATTCCGAACTGATATGCAGACAATCGGGCAGTAACCCCAACGACCTGGAACTAAAGGTTCCGGCAAAAAAACCTTTAATGGAAATACCGGTGATAGAACTGTTTCTTGAGTAAACTTTGTTGAAAGAGACCTCAATCAACGCTAAATGTTACTAATGATTGTAACCGGACATGAAGGTAAAAGCTTCCGCGATGAATAGGTAAAATTCATTATCGGGTATTATCTTCTTTATTCCCGCCCTTGCAGGTGTATCATCACAGGCTAAGTTTAACAAAACCACAAGGCCAGGCCCTGCGCCGGGCTTGTGGTTTTACAGCAGGGTAACCAAAACTTTCGCTGTTCAAAAGCGCCCGGCTCCGAATTATTAAGTATATTGCAGGAAGCAGAGCGGCCGCTGACAGCGGGCACTACGCTTAATCGAAGCATCAATGTAATAATTCCTTTTGGCGTCCGCAGCCTTCGGCTGTTCTAAGGTCGGCTACATCTGACTACTACTACCTTTAACACTTTTTCACATTTAGTTTAAAATACTCTGGCTATCTTTGCGTTTACAATAGTATTAATGCGTATTCGTTTTTCCCTGCAGTTACTCGTTTGCTTTTGCTTTGTTTTAAATGCATCAGCCCAGGAATTTACCCTTAAGGGTGTTACCTCTAAAAAGAACACACCCGAACGTGTGGGCCAGGTAATGATCAAAAATTTAAAAACCAATGCTTTGATCATGAGCGATGATCTGGGTTGGTTCACGATAAAGGCGTCGGCAGGGGATACACTGCTTTTTTCGAAAGAAAAATATACTCCGCAAAAAATAGAGGTGTTGAATAACAGCGATATGCCGGTGTATATGCAACCCCAGATTGTTTTGAACGAGGTTAAAATTACCGGCCAAACCAAACGGCAGGAGGTGAATGAAATTATGAGCGATTATCGTAAACAGGGTACATTTTACAATGGCAAGCCCCCGGTAACTTCGTTTATAACCAATCCCTTGACAGGCATCTATGAACTTTTTGGCAAAACCCCTAACCGGGCAAAGCGTTTTGCCCAGTTTTCAAAAGGCGAAGTGGAACAGGCAGAAATTAACAGGCGATATAATGTTGCTTTTGTAAGGCAAATTACCAAATTGCAATCGGATACACTGGCGCAGCGGTTCATGAATTATTATACGCCAACATTTGATGACCTGAAGGGCTGGAATGATTACGACCTGATAAAACACACCCAGAAATCATTTGAATACTACAATAATAGTAGCGAGAAAGATAAATTGGAGCTGCTTAATTCGCCAACATTCATCAAGCCCGATTCAACAAAGCTGTCCGCACCAGGGAAACATTAACAAATAGGTTGTTTTTAGATACTCAAGGCTTCGCAGGCTTTTTCGGCCGCGAGTTTTTCGGCATTCTTTTTACTAAATTCTTTGCCAGATCCCATTACATCGCCATCAACCAGCGCTTGCACTGTAAAAAGTTTGGCGTTTTCGCCTTCCTGATTGGTTACCAGTTCAAAAGTAATATCGCGGCCATGGCGCTGGCACCATTCGATTAATTTACTTTTAAAGTTAGTTTCGGTTTGCTCCAGCTTATGAATATCAATATGCGATTTGATGATGTGGTTTATCAGGAAGCGCTTGGTAAAATCATAGCCCTTATCCAAATAAACAGCACCAATTAAGGCTTCAAAAGCATCACCAAGTAATGATCCCTGCCTGCTGGAGTTCAGCATGCGGTTATCATACTCTATTAGTTTATCAAAGCCCAGCTTGCGGCCAAGCTGGTTAAGGTTATTACGGCTCACAATTTTTGAGCGCAGCTCCGTTAAAAAGCCCTCATCTTCATAAGGGTAAAGTTTAAAAAGCACTTCTGCAACAACGCTGCCCAGCACTGCATCGCCCAAAAACTCCAGGCGCTCGTTACTGTTCTTTACACCCTTTTTTACGTTTTGAGCTACGGATTTATGCCGGAATGCCAAACGGTATAACGACAAATTGCCCGGCACAAAACCGAGCAAATTATTTAAAACCTTAACGTATTTTCTATTGGGCGATATATAAAGCTTGTAAAACCGACTTATAGGCATTAAACCACAATTAATCTTCGTATTTCTTAAATATAACAGAAGCATTATGGCCCCCGAAACCAAACCCATTGCTTTGAACTATATTAATTTCACGGTGTTGTGCTTTATTAAAGGTGAAATTAATTTTAGGATCAAAAGAAGGATCATCGGCAAAATGGTTAATAGTAGGGGGTATTATACCATTCTTTAAAGCCAGTATAGAGGCAATAGCTTCAACTGCACCGGCAGCGCCAAGTAAGTGGCCTGTCATTGATTTGGTTGAGCTGATATTTATACGATAAATATCATCGCCAAAAACATCTTGTATAGCCTTAATTTCCTGCGGATCGCCAATAGGTGTTGATGTTCCGTGAACATTTACATAGTCAATATCTGCAGGAGTAAGGTTAGCATCTTCCAGGGCTGCACGCATAACAAGCGCTGCGCCAAGCCCATCCGGATGTGGAGCAGTCATATGGTAGGCATCAGCACTCATGCCGCCGCCTATCATTTCGGCATAAATTTTAGCGCCACGGGCCTTTGCATGCTCCAGTTCTTCTAAAATTATGGTACCTGCGCCTTCGCCGGCTACAAAACCGTCTCTGTCCAGATCAAACGGACGCGATGCCGTTGCCGGATCGTCGTTACGGGTTGATAAGGCATGCATGGCGTTAAAGCCGCCGATACCTGCTTCGTTGATAATGGCTTCAGAACCTCCGCTTATAAACATATTAGCTTTACCCAAACGGATATAGTTGAATGAATCAATAAGCGAATTATTTGATGATGCACAGGCAGAAACAGTTGAAAAATTTGGCCCGCGCAATCCGTATTTGATAGAAATATGGCCAGGGGCAATATCAGCAATCATTTTAGGGATAAAGAAGGGGTTGAAACGTGGTGTTCCATCGCCTTTGGCAAAGTTTACAACTTCATCCAAAAACGTTTTTAAACCGCCAATACCTGATCCCCAGATAACCCCGATGCGGCTGGTATCTAATTTGCTAAAATCCAACCCGGCATCTTTTACAGCTTCTTCTGTTGAGAAAAGCGCGTATTGAACAAACGGATCTAATTTACGGGCATCTTTACGACCCAAAAAACCATCCGCATCAAAGCCCTTCACTTCGCATGCGAACTTAGTTTTGAAATGTGTGGTATCAAAACTTTTGATAAAGGCAGCGCCACTTACCCCATTGATCAAACCATTCCAATATTCAGAAACGGTATTACCAATTGGAGTAAGTGCTCCAAGCCCGGTTACTACAACTCTTTTGAACTCCATTTAATCCAGTTAGGGAGTCTTATTTAACGTTTTTTTCAAGGTAAGCAACAGCCTGACCTACAGTACCGATAGTTTCAGCCTGATCGTCAGGAATAGCCACGTTAAATTCTTTTTCAAACTCCATGATCAATTCCACGGTGTCTAACGAGTCGGCACCAAGGTCATTGGTGAAACTCGCTTCTGGTGTAACTTCACTTTCGTCAACACCCAGTTTTTCTACGATAATAGCTTTTACTCTTGAAGCGATATCAGACATAGTCTTTATAGTTTAATGATTAATAAAAATTCAGTGCAAAGAAAAATAAATTCTGTCAATAATCAAATCTAAAACTTTTACAATATAATTCGATAACAAAATTTTATTCGAACGGTTTCGATTTGTATTTTTGACGGTGTAAAAGTAATGATTTTGAACAGGAAATTTTTAAAGTTTGAGATCGATTTTGATTTTGTACTGATTGCGGTAACAACTTCATTAAAAGATTACCGTGCATGTTATCTTATCAATAAGTTTTTAAATTTTAATTTTATTAAAACGGAGGATCTGGCTGTTGATATTCATCAGGGAAGCGAGCCTGTTTTATTTTCAAAATACCATTATAGCTGGGAAACTACCGAAACTGATTTTTATTTTATTGCGAATAAAGGCTCTGAGGGCTATTTAGTGCCCGAAATTAAGAGTGCCGATTATTTTTTAATGATCAGGAATTATATTGATGATAATGACCTTGACAACCTGATATCAACCTTAAATAAAATCCCTGAAATTGTTGCCGCCGTAAAGATTGATCCGAAAAAAATAAAATCACGGGAAAATCTGTTATTTTAGCGCAAAATTTTAAAAGTGTTGGTATTACACCTAATGTGAATACGTAGCCAGTTTAAACAGAACAATATGAAATTATATTATAATCGTACTAAGATTGTTGCCACCATGGGCCCGGCATCAGCTAAAAAAGAAGTTTTATTAGCCATGATAAAAGCCGGAGTAAACGTTTGTCGCCTTAATTTTTCGCACGGACGCCCGGAAGACCACAAAGCTGTTATTGATACCATACGAGAGATTAACGAAGAATATAAAACCAATGTTGGCATATTGGCCGATTTACAAGGCCCCAAAATTCGTATTGGTTTGGTAAAAGATGGCGGTATTCACTTAGTTAACGGAACACATATTAAAATTACTACCCAGGAATGTATTGGTAATGATGAGCAGATCTACATTACTTATGATACCTTCCCGCAGGATGTACAGGCAGACGAAATTATTTTGCTTGATGATGGCAAGTTGCAGTTAAGGGTTCTTGAAACCAACAGACTGGATACAGTTATATGCGAAGTTGTACACGGCGGTATTTTAACATCACGTAAAGGCGTTAACCTGCCAAACACCAAAGTATCTATCCCAAGCTTAACCGAAGAAGATTTGATCAACCTGCAGTTTGCATTAAAATATGATGTGGAATGGATAGGCTTATCGTTTGTGCGCACCGGCCAGGATATTATTGAACTAAAACAGATTATTGCCCAAAGCGGGAAAGCCGCAAGGGTTATAGCCAAGGTTGAAAAACCCGAAGCCATTGATAATATAGATGAAATTATTGCCGCAACAGATGGTGTAATGGTAGCCCGTGGCGATCTTGGAGTTGAAATGCCTTTGGAAGAAGTTCCATTGCTTCAAAAAATGATTGCCCGTAAATGCCGTGCAGCCTCAAAACCGGTAATTGTTGCAACCCAGATGCTGGAGTCAATGATAACTACCCCCCGCCCTACGCGTGCCGAGGTTAACGATGTAGCCAACTCTGTACTGGATGGAGCTGATGCAGTGATGCTAAGCGGTGAAACATCTGTTGGCGAGTTCCCGGTGATAGTTATTGAAACAATGGCCAAAATTGTGCGTAACGTTGAAGAATTGGGTTATAACTTTAATTCATCTAAAGAAGTAAATTCTGATCCTGCCTCACCTGATTACCTGAGCAATACGGTTTGCGAGTCGGCAGTGCATCTTGCACAAAATAGTAACGCGGTAGGTATTGTATCTATGACAACTTCCGGGTACACCGCATTCCAGATCTCGAGTCACAGGCCCAAAGCAAGTACTTACATATTTACCGCCAACAAGCAATTGTTAAACGCGCTTAGCCTGGTGTGGGGTGTTCGGTCTTTCTATTATGATAAGCTGGAAAGTACTGATAATACTATAAGCGATGTAAACAACATTCTTAAAGCGGCAGAACTGATTAAAATAGGCGATGTGGTAATAAACACGGCTGCAGTGCCTATTATTAAACAAGGTAAAACCAATATGCTTAAAGTGAGCGTTATTGAATAATTAATAAGCTTTTAGCTTAATATAAAAAGCGGGTTATGCTAAGGCATGATCCGCTTTTTTGCTCTTTTCAAAAGCAACAGTTAGCCCGGCACCTGGTTACCTGCCAAACTCCTGCACCCAAATAGTATTATATCTTGCTGCTCCAAAATCTACGTATATGCTATCCATCATGGCTTTGCAATGATCTTCGCTTTTTTTCCAGGCATCCATCACCTGCTTTACGTTGTTGTAGCCGGTGCCAATATTCTCGCCTGTATACGTACCCGTGTAGCCTGCCTCAATAGCCCTTTGTATGGGCGATGATCCGCTGGGTGATATGTGGTTAAAATAATTATTAACAAACATATCCTTTGCGTGTGCAGCAGCGGCGGCTTCCAGATTATTGTTCCATTTAACCGGAGGGACGGGCGACATATAAACAGTACCACAGGTGCAGCCTGTGCTTCTTAGTTCATTAACAGCTGCCAGCATTTCGGCATGTACATCGTCAATAGCTATGTTGTCTTTTTTGCAGCTACCCAAAGCAAGGCAAAGCAAAATGTAAAATGCAATGTTTTTTTTTGCAGGCATACTTCTACCAGTAGTTAAAAATCAAAATTGTAAGATGTTTTGCCCTTGTTTAAAAGAACATATTTACTTGGAGAAATTTTGAAGTAGCTGCTAAAGGAGGATGAAAAGTAGGCGCATGAACTAAACCCTACCTGGTAAGCAATTTCAGAAATATTATGATCGGTGCTGATTAGCAAACCGGCGGCTTTCCTGAGGCGTGTAACGCGAATAAATTCCTTAACGGACAGGCCGGTTATTGCTTTTATTTTACGATAAGTTTGAGCCCGGCTCATGCCAATTGCTCTTGCAAAATCGTCGGCTTCAAAGGCCGTATTGCTAATGTTTTGTTCAATAACCTCATATGTTGTTTTTAAAAGCACTTCATCATTATCTTTTAGTCCGGATTTGTTTTGCAGCGCGTAATGCTCATTTGTAAATTTATTTAATAATATCTTTCTTGTTTTTATCAGGTTACTAACCCGGGCTTTTAAAATGTTAAAACTAAAAGGCTTTACCATGTAATCATCTGCCCCGTTCTCCAGTCCGTTAATTAAACCTTCATCATGATCACCGAACCCGGTTATTAATACAATAGGTATGTGAGATGTACGCAGGTCTTCCTTTAACAGCTTGCACAGATTAACGCCGTTAATCCCGGGCAACTGTATATCACTTATTATTACATCTGGTATGTTCCTGATGGTTTTTTCGAACCCGATTACACCATTTTGTGAATCAATAGTACGGTAATCATTCTTAAATTCATCTTTTATTACCATTCGCATATCATAGTTGTCTTCAATAATATGCACCAGGGGTTTTACCTCGTTGCAAGGTGTATTCCCACAAGGATCGTAACGCAATTGTGTCCGCGTGTTAATTTGATGAAACATAAATAGGTTTTACAAAGCAGAACGCTTTTATATTTTATAAAGCTAATCATAATTTTTTATAGGTATTACAGCAGCTTTCGTGAAATTTATTATTTAAATGGCCGTTGGCTTGCTATGATATGCAGAACTTTAGGGATAAAATAAAGTTTTACCTGCTTGGCATAGTTGCATCAATGAGGGTAAAAAAAAGGCAAAAAAAACAGCGATAGAGTTTACTCATCGCTGTTTTTAATATAATTAAGCTTAGTCCTTATTCGTTTTCAATAGCCGAAAACACTTCAAGCAGAATATTCCAT
This sequence comes from Mucilaginibacter sp. P5_A6, assembly GCF_056400585.1. Taxonomy (NCBI): domain Bacteria; kingdom Pseudomonadati; phylum Bacteroidota; class Sphingobacteriia; order Sphingobacteriales; family Sphingobacteriaceae; genus Mucilaginibacter; species Mucilaginibacter sp. P5_A6. The sequence continues at coordinate 21,111 of NZ_JBFUKZ010000013.1, forward strand.
TTTTTTGATTGATCAATTTCCCATATGCGCACATAGTTGTAGTTACTCACTACATTGCCTTTTGTAATGCGTGCATGGCCATAGCTGTAGGCCAGGTCATTGCTTGTAGAACGACCCGCGTCAATGGTTTCGGCAGATATGCTGATGGCCTGGTTATTTATAAATTTCATGATCACATCTGGTCCGGTCATTGGTTCAAACCCAGGGAAATAGTAACGGCCTTCGGGACTCAAAAACTCTTTATAACTGGCCAATGCCGATAGCGTTAGCGAGTGATTGAATATTTTATCGGTATTTACTATAACACTTTTTGCTGTGAAGGGATCTTTGCTCGGCTCAGATTTTGAGGAGGCATCAGGGTCTTTAAAATCAGTAATGGCCTTTTCTTCCGGTTCGGGGTGTTGTATCCCAAGGTCAATTAATAGTTTTAATTTATTATTATCATCAACATCGGCACGCCAGATGGAAACATAATCACCATAAACCTTATCGTCATCAGTTTTCCCATTTTGGTAAATATATGGCCCGGCTGTAAACGCAAGATCGCCATTGGCAGATATGCGGGCAAATTTTGGAAGCCAACTCAGTTTGCCGGGCTGCTTATCAATGCTATTATAAAAATCGACGATTTTCACAGCATCCGGTTTAAATACAATACCGTCGGAAGCGGCAACTGCCAAAAAACCATCCTTTATTCCTTTACGCTCAACTAATTTATTAAAGTCTTCTTCGGCAGTAACAACCTTACTTACTTTAACCGGTGACGACTGCGCTAAAGCAAAAAAGCTATAGCTCATAAATGTGGCGGCTAATAATATTTTCTTCATGTTTTAATAAGATTTTGGTAGGGCAATTTAGTAATAAATTTTAAGTCGGTAATGCAATGTAAATTGCCGCAAAATATGAATAGTTTTATACTATTACCTGTTTTTGTGTTTAATATGAAACGAAAACGATTATATTTAATTGTGGCCGGATGAGTTTAATAAAATAAAATTCGTGTTCATCATGTTGATTTGTTGTGTAGTTTTACAGGTGTTTAGCCACGTAAAGCAGCCGGTTGTTGCCCGTTGAAGTATACAAGCCAATAATATGCATAATGTTTTGTTTAAAAAATGCGATATGCTATTAGCGTATAAAATTACCTTATTATGAAGATATCCCTTTTTAGTTTTTGTGTAGCAGGCTTGTTGGTGAATTGTTTTTTTGCAAATGCACAAACGCAGATGTTAAACGATAACCAGGGCAAGCCCGTTATGGAACAACTTTATATTGATGTTGAAGGTAGCCCATACCTCGCCGCAAACTGGTTTCCGGGTACCGTTAGCCTGGTTAGCGGCAAAACTATGCTGGCAAAACTCAAATATGACCTGATAAAGGATGAACTTTTATTTCAAAGCCCCAGGGATTCATTGGCCCTGGCCTTTGTTGAGCCTGTTAAAAGTTTCCGGTTTGATACGTTTGGAATACCGGAAAGCAATCTTTTGCCTTTAATATTCAGTAATGGCTACCCGGCTGTTGATGAGCAAACACCAGCATCATTTTACCAGGTAATTGCTGATGGTAAGGTCAAAGTGTTAAAACGTTACAAAAAGGTGATTCACTCAGACCAGGTTTTTAACTCAGCAACAGTAACAAAAACTTTTGCGTTAAAGGATGCTGTTTATTACTTGTTAAAGGATAATAAACTTGCTAAGTTTAAGCCAGTGCAAAAAAATGTAATGGCTGCCTTAAGTGATAAAGGGGAGAATGTTCGGGCGTTTATTATAAGTAATAAAATTGATTTCAAAAGTGATAGAGACCTGGCTCGGCTGTTTAATTATTACAACTCTTTGTAGGTAGCGTTAGGGGTTAAGAAAATATTCCTTTTGTTCCTTGCTTCACTATGTCGCAAACAGCAATCAAAAGTAGAGGCGAAGACAAATATTTATCCTCGCCTCTTAATCCCTTGGTTCTATGTATCAGCTTTTGCTCCAGAGTGTGCCATCTTTACTATCCTTTAGCTGAAATCCAACTTTTGATAACCCCTCGCGGATCTTGTCGCTTGTGGCATAGTCTTTACTGGCTTTAGCTTCATTCCTGAGTTCAACTATCAGGTTCAATACCTTTGGCAGATCATCGTTATCGGCCTGCTCATCCTTTAAGCCCAATACATCCAATACAAAGGTGTGCATGAGGTTTTTTAGCAGCTGCAGGTTTGCTTCATTTATCTTCATTTTACCATCATTTACCGAATTGATGATCCGCGATGCCTCAAATAGTTCGGCAATTAATACCGGGCTATTAAAATCATCATTCATGGCCGCGTAGCAGCGTTGCAATAGCGGTTCAATTTCAATTTCGGTACCGGCAGATACCTTTAAGCCATTTAGCAGGGCATAGGCATTCATCAAGCGCCTGAAACCTTTTTCAGAGGCCTCCATAGCCTCATTTCCAAAATCAAGCGTGCTGCGATAATGAGCCTGCAGCATAAAAAACCTAACGGTCATGGGGCTATAGCCTTTATTCAGGATAGAGTTTTCGCCGCTAAAAAGTTCATGCGGTAAAAAACTATTGCCTAATGATTTTGACATTTTTTGGCCGTTAACGGTAAGCATATTGGTATGCACCCAGTAATTGGCCGGGTTTTTACCACAGCAGGCTACGTGCTGAGCTATCTCGTTGGTATGGTGAGTGGGTACAAGGTCAAGGCCGCCCCCATGGATATCAAACTGATCTCCTAAATATTTCTGGCTCATGGCCGAGCATTCTAAATGCCAGCCCGGGAAGCCTACACCCCATGGCGAAGGCCACTTCATCAGGTGCTCGGGTTTGGCTTTTATCCACAGGGCAAAATCAAGCTTGCCATGTTTTTCCTGTTGACCGCCCAGTGTACGGGTGTTGTTCATCAGATCTTCTAAATTGCGGCCGCTTAATACACCATAATCCCTGGTTTTGTTATACTTTTCAACGTCGAAATAAACTGAGCCATCCACCTCGTAGGCATATCCTTTTTCAAGTATCACCTTTACCATCTCAATCTGCTCAACAATATGGCCGGTAGCTGTTGGCTCAATACTTGGCGGCAGTGTATTGAGTATCTGCATTACTTCATGAAAACCTACTGTGTACTTTTGTACAATTTCCATAGGCTCCAGTTGGGCAAGTTTTGCCTTTTTTGATATTTTATCTTCTCCTTCGTCTCCGGCATCCCCCTCCAAGTGGCCGGCATCGGTTACATTACGCACATAACGTACCTTGTAGCCCAGGTGATTGAGGTAACGGAACATCAGATCGAAAGATATATAGGTACGGCAGTTACCCAAATGTACATCGCTGTATACAGTGGGACCACACACGTACATGCCCACATGTGGGGCATTAAGTGCTTTAAATTCTTCTTTTTTGCGGGATAAAGTGTTGTAAACAAACAAATTTTGTTTCATGAGGGCAAACTTACGATTTTTTCAATTTTAAGCTAATGTCGGCCATCTGAATATTAAAGCTTACAACTATATGATAGTTGCCGAAAAAGAGAATTACCGGTGCAGCAAATGCGTAAAAGTATACTGAGGCTGATAGCCGATGCACGGTTTGGGCTAATCGCAAACATAAACCCGGTCGATGCTTTTTTGCATACTTTTACTAATTCAATATTAAATCGCTACGAAGCGGAAAATGGTCTGATAATTTTTTTTCTATGATCTGGTATGATGCCACATCAAATTGTGGGCTTACCATAATATAATCTATCTGGTAGTTAGGAAAATCGCCATTATAGGTGCGCCCAAAACCCGATCCCTTTTCGCGGAAAGCATTTTTGAGCCCTTTTGCCATTTGGTTTACAGCGAAGGATGTGGGCGTATCATTAAAATCGCCGGATATAATGTAGGGGTAAGGGCACAGTGCGGCATGGGCTTTAACTTTAAAAACCTGCTCACTGCGTTTTATAAATGCTATTTTTAATTTACCACCCAGCCTTCTGGTTGATTGCATATCCGTTTTTCCTTTTTTTGATACACTATCCAGGTATTTATAATCCGAGGGGTTAAATTTTATGGATTGCAAATGAACACTGTAAACTCTGAAAATCTTTTCGCCTTTTTTTACATCGATATATAAACATTGGTTTGATGAGGTTTTATCGTTAGACAAGCGGATCATTCCCTTAGCTATTATAGGGAATTTTGAAAAAATGGCCATGCCAATGCTTTCCTGGTTACTAATAGTGAACGGCTCAAAATAAAAGTTGTTAACCCCTAAAATTTTAACAATAGAATCGCGCATATCATATTGGCCCTTGTTGCGGGTAAAAAACTCCTGGAAGCCGATAACATCAGGCTGCTGACTGGTAATGAGGGCTAATATTTCATGCTTGGTAGAGGCATCGTTTTTTGCCCCATATCGTTTAAAATTATGAACATTATAGGTCATGATACGCACAGCATTAGACCCGGGCACAGGCGTATAGGATGAGCCGGAATGGAAGCCAATATTGTTGTTTAGTGTACCCCAGCCAATTAGTATAGTTGCCAGCGAAAATGCTAACTGCAAGCGCCTGCGCAGCAGCCAGTAAACCATAAGGATAACATTAAGTAACAGCAGAGGTGGATAGGCCAACCCGAAAAAGGCAATTATCCAGATTTTTTGAGGGTTGACGTATGGCGCAAAATAGCTGATAACTAAAGCAAAACAAAGAAGCAGGTTTATCCATAAAATAACTTTATCAATAAAACTTAACCTGCTTTTTTTATTTTTCATTCTTGCTTGCGCGAGCTAAAGTTTCTTTCTCCTGTCTGCTCAGGCTATCAACACCCGATTGTGAAATTTTATCTAATATACGGTCAATTTCGTCCTGACGGGGATACTCTATGCTGTTTTTTCCGGTAATATTATGTACTACCTTTAATTTTGACTTTGATTTGAATAAACTGGCTATCCATGTAATCCAATCATGCCCCTTTTGAAGCTGTTTAACGTAGATGAACCCAAACAATGCCCCGCCCAGGTGAGCTATTTCGCCGCCCGCGTTTGGACCAACGGTGCCCAAAAAGTCAATCACCAGGATAACGAATACCAGCCATTTTAATTTTACCGGGCCAATAAACATTAATGATATAGCGTAGTTAGGTAATAAAGTAGCTGTAGCTACAACAATGGCCATAACGCTGGCCGATGCACCAACTATTGTACTGCCTACGGCCGCATGTATATTGGTAAACGCTGGTAAAAAATTTAAGCATAGTAGATAGGCCAAGGCGCCGGCCAGGCCCCCCATAATATATAACCCTATAGTACGTTTGTTGCCCAGGTACTCTTCAAATATTTGGCCCATCCAATATAGCCACAACATATTAAACAGGATATGCAATATGCCGGCATGCATGAACATGTAGGTTAAGGGTGTCCAAAAATGGGTTAATAGTTTTGGGAAATAGGCAGGAAGCAGCAGGTATTCATTACTGTAAAAAAGTATTAGGCTATTACCAAATCCCGCAAAAAGCTGCTCAACAACAGCTGTTGCATATACAGCCAGGAAAACAATTACATTGATGCCAATGAGCAGGTTGAGCTTATTGCCCGACCGCAGCATTTTATAGTGGAGATTTTGCCAAAGGGTGCTCATAAAAATGTACCGTTATTTATTGATAACTCTTGTTGTTAATATAAATTGTTGGGTCGTTCCATTCGCCAAACTTTTAATATAATATAGCCAAATAATGCCCCACCAAGGTGCGCGAAATGAGCAACAGAGTCCCCTGCAAACTGCCCAAACCCGCTAAATAATTCTATTAGTATATAGCCTGTAACCAAATATTTGGCTTTAACCGGTACGGGAATAAATAGTATCATCATTTCCACATTGGGGAATAGGAACCCAAAGGCAAGTAATAGTCCAAATATTGAGCCAGATGCACCTAAAGTTGCCCCAGTGTATATTTCTTTTAACTTGTTAAAACCCTCCATGTTAACATATGGCGAAAGATCGCCGTTGGCAATAGTAAAAGTGCCTATTACTCCGTGTACTTCAATGGCCTGTACCAGCATTTGTAAGGCCAAAGCACCAATACCTGTTATAAAATAGTATTGCAAAAAGCGCTTGGAACCCATGGTATACTCCAGGGTTGGGCCAAAAATGTACAAGGCAAACATATTGAAAAAAATATGTGAAATATTGAAATGCATAAACATGTAAGTAATAATTTGCCATGGATGAAATAAAGGCGAATTAAAATAAAACGCCGATAGTAATGTAACCAGGTCTATTCCGAGTCTGGCAAATACAAACGTTCCTATAAAAAATAAAACATTAATGATCAACAGGTTTTTTACAACCGGCGTAATATTTGAAAATGGTGATTGACTGTATTGGTTCATAGTATAATTAAAGCCCCTGAGCTATTTTTCAAAGCGTTCCATTAATTCGGTCATTGTAAAGGTACTGATTACGGGCTTACCGTTCAATGCCTGGTTGGGCATTTGGCAGGCAAAAAGCTGGTCAATCAGCTGGTTCATTTCCTCTAATGATAATTTGGTTCCTGTTTTAATAGCAGCGTTGCGTGCTAATGACCTTGCCAGGTTATCCCGCTTATCTACTTTTAAAATGGCCAAATTGTTTTTAAAGCCTTCTAACAAATGCTCAAGCAGTTCATGCTCGTCTACATTGTTTAGTTCGGCGGGTACACCTTCAACAACCACCGTGTTTTTACCAAACTCGCGGATATCGAACCCAAGCGCTTTTATGTCGGGCAAAAGTTCCCTTAATAACTCAAAATCGCTTCCGTTTAATGTTACCGATTGCGGAAACAGGCTTTGCTGGCTCACCCCGGAGTGATTTTGCAATTGCTGTAAAAAACGCTCGTACAAAATGCGCTCATGTGCTGCCTGCTGCCCTATCAGCATAAAGCCCGATTTAATTTGTGAAAGGATGAACCTGTTATGGATCTGAAACAATTGCCGCTCGCTTGGCTTACTTACTTCCTGCTCATCAACTGCAATACTTTTTTCTTCGTGCATCTGTTGTTGCAGGCTGGTTTCCTTTTTGCTGATTTCGTACAGCGTATCCCAATTGCCTGGAATAGGGCTGCTCTTGTAATTGCCACTATCTCGTAAAAACGGGTRCTGCTCGCGGGATGTTTTTTTCTCGGCAGCAAAAGGGTTAAAATCAGGGTTGAAAGATATGGTAGGTGCAACTATCTCCTCAAATGGTTTTAGGGTGATGAGGTGCTCGATGCTGTTCTCCTGGTCAAAATCCAAACTGGGGGTAATATTGTATCTGCCCAAAGAACGTTTTACTGCTGAGCGGATAATGGCGTAAATGGCCTTTTCGTCCTGGTATTTAACCTCGGTTTTAGTAGGGTGTACATTAATATCAATTTTTGATGGATCAATATCGATGAACAACACGTAAAAAGGGTAACAATCATCAGGCAATAACTCCTCGAATGCTGTAAGCACGGCATGGTTTAGGTAAGCATCGCGGATAAAACGGTAGTTCACAAAAAAGAACTGCTCGCCCCTTGTTTTGCGCGCAAACTCGGGCTTGCCCACAAAACCGCGTAAATTGATGATGGTAGTATCCTCTTCAACCGGTACCAGTCTTTGGTTATAATTATTTCCGAATAAATGAACAATGCGTTGTTTAAGCGCGGCGCCCGGCAAATGATAAACTTCCTGCCCGTCATGATGCAGGGTAAAAAATATCTTAGGATTGGCTAAGGCTACCCGTTGAAATTCGTCGATGATATGGCGCATCTCTACCGGGTTGCTTTTTAAAAAGTTACGGCGGGCCGGGGTATTATAAAATAAGTTTTTTATAGAGATGGATGTACCGGTATCAGCAGAGCATGCTTCCTGGCTTATCACTTCTGATCCTTCAATAAAAATGCAAGTACCCAGCTCATCCTCGTGGCGGCGGGTTTTTAGTTCAACCTGGGCAATGGCGGCTATGGATGCCATCGCCTCGCCTCTGAAACCCATGGTGCGGATGGCGAACAAATCTTCGGCCTTACGTATTTTTGAGGTTGCATGGCGCTCAAAGCACATACGGGCATCGGTAATGCTCATGCCGCAGCCATCATCAATTACCTGTATCAATGATTTTCCGGCATCTTTTATAATGAGCTGTATTTTGCCGGCCCCGGCATCGATGGCGTTTTCAACTAATTCTTTTACCGCAGATGCAGGTCGTTGCACCACCTCGCCGGCGGCAATCTGGTTGGCAACGGCGTCTGGTAAAAGCTGTATAATATCTGACATTTAAAAAAATTCCCTTCAATTTCGTTTTCGATGCTAAATTAAATATTTGAAGGCATAACTTTATGATTTGATAATTGTATATGTATAGTATCGAGTAGTTAGTATCAAGTATCAAGATTTTGGTTCATGGAAAGCCTTAGCTTTGCAAAATAACTGAAATTTAATTTGGGCCCTGTAGCGTAGTGCAATTTGCTGCGTTTGAATTTTACTACTTGATACTAAAAGCTAAAATCTATGAAGAAATTATTGCCGGCGCTGCTACTTTTGGTCGCAGCCTGCAAACAAAAAGAGTACAATGCCGATCTTTTAATAAAAAATGCCGTTGTTTATACCGTCGACAGCGCCTTTACCACTGCTAATGCATTTGTGGTAAACCATGGTAAAATTGTAGCCGTTGGCAATGCCGATACACTGGAACAAAAATACCTGGCCCATGAGGTGATTGATGTTCAGGGGGCTGCCATTTACCCCGGTTTTATTGATGCACATGCCCACTTTTATGAATATGGCGTTGGCTTACAGGAAGTGAACCTTGATGGAACCAAAAGCTGGAACGAGGTTGTGGATTCGGTGGGAGCTTACTCCGCCCGTAACACCGATGGTTGGATCATTGGTCGTGGCTGGGATCAAAACGATTGGACAAAAAAACAATTTCCGGATAAAGCCAGGCTCGATAGCATGTTCCCGGTAAGGCCGGTGATACTTAGCCGTGTTGACGGGCATGCGATAATTGCCAACCAGGCAGCTTTAAATATTGCCGGGGTAAAACCCGGCCAAACCATTAATGGCGGCGAAATTGAAACCATCAATGGTAAACTTACGGGTATATTGGTTGATAATGCTATGGGTATTGTTACGCGCAAAATACCCGAACCAACCGCCCCTATTGTGGAGAACGCGTTGTTATCGGCACAGAAAAACTGTTTCGCGGTTGGACTGACAACGGTTGATGATTGTGGATTGCCCTATACCATGATCAGCACCATTGCCGATCTGCAGCATAAGGGATTATTAAAAATGCGTATGTACGTAATGCTTGCCGACAGGCAGGAGAATTACGACTATCTATTTAAACGGGGCGTGTTTAAAACCCCCGGCCTTAATGTAAGGGGATTTAAGGTTTATGCGGATGGCGCTTTGGGCTCAAGAGGCGCATGCCTGTTAAAACCTTATGCGGATAAAAAAAACTGGATCGGCTTTTTGTTGAGCAGCCAGACCCACTTCGGGGAGGTGGCCAAAAAGATTGCTGCAAAAGGTTTCCAGATGTCTACCCATGCTATTGGCGACTCGGCCAACCGGGTGATCCTGAAAATTTACGCCTCGGTTTTGAAAGGGAAAAATGACTTGAGGTGGAGGGTTGAACACGCGCAGGTAATAGCCCCCGAAGATGTTAAATACTTTGGCGATAATAACATTATCCCATCTGTACAGCCTACACATGCTACATCAGATATGTATTGGGCGGGTAAACGTTTAGGTGCCGAAAGGCTAAAATCTGCCTATGCTTACAAAACATTATTAAAGCAGAACGGCTGGATCCCTTTAGGAACAGATTTCCCGGTAGAGAATATTAACCCCATGTATACGTTTTATGCTGCGGTGGAGCGGAAGGATCTGAAGGGTTTCCCTGCGGGCGGCTTTCAGTCAGAGAATGCTTTAAGCAGGACAGAAGCTTTAAAAGGTATGACCATTTGGGCCGCTAAAGCCAATTTCGAAGAAAAGGAAAAGGGCAGTATCGAACCTGGTAAATATGCCGACTTTGTGATATTGGATAAGGATATCATGAAAGTAAGGGGAGCCGAACTGCCAACTGTTAAAGTGATTAAAACCTATATAAACGGAGTAAAAGTATATGATAAAAAATAAATGGGGTTGTGTTTCCTTAGTGTTGTTGGGGTTTGCATTATTTAATACGGCTTGTGCGCAAAACCCGCCCCTTACTGGTAAAAATTATGTTGCAGAGGAAAGATTGGTTCAAAATTCTACCGTTCTGCTCAACAATGCCCAATACATCATTCCACTGCAAAAACTGGAAGACCTTAAAATAGCCAGCGTTCATTTTACCAACCAATATGCTGCAACCTTTGATAGCCTGTTAAATAAATATACCAGGGTACAGGCTTTTGACGGTAACGGCTACACAGGGAATAAAACATTTAATGACCTGGCTGCCGATCTTAAATGGTACAATACCATTATACTACAGGTAAATGACGCCGATTTGAGCAACCAGCAGCTGATAGATTTTATCAACACCAATCAAAAAATAAAGAACGTAATAGTGGCCGCATTTGGCTATGGCCCAATGTTGACCAGGCTGAATAATGTTACTGTACCCGTGATATGGGCAGAGCGGGTAACATCTGTTTCGGCGTCCTATGCGGCCCAGGCAATATTTGGAGGAGTCCCCATTACCCAAAAGTTAACCAAAACATATTCGCCGGTTTATAGCAAGGGGATGGGATTTGTTTCCGATAAAATAAGGCTGCAATACAGCGTGCCCGAGGATGCCGGCATTAATTCTGATAATTTACTGGAGATTGACCGGATAGCGCGGGAGGCCATGACCCAGCGCGCTACACCTGGTTGCGTGGTGTTGGTTGCCAAAGATGGCAAGGTAATATTTAACAAAGCTTATGGTTACCATACCTATGAAAATGCCGTGCCCGATAAGCTGACGGATATATTCGACCTGGCATCCATGACCAAGGTTTCGGCTACTACGGTTGAAGCTATGCAACTGGTTGATCAGGGTAAATTAAGTATAGAAAGTACATTAGGCGATTATATTCCGCTTGCCCGCAGGAGTAATAAAAACAACATCAAGGTACGCGAGATCCTGCTGCACCAGGCAGGACTGATACCGGATATTCAGTCTTTTGAAAGGGTGCAGCCATCAGATCATAGTACCGATTCGTCAGCGGCTTATCCAACCAAAGTATCAGAGCATTACTTTTTGCGGAAAGACTACTATAAGGATGTTATGCTGCCTGAGATGCTAAACTCCCCAATAAAAACACCTGGGCAATATGTATATAGTGATGTAAGCATGCTGTTTATGCAGGAAGTGGTAGAAAGCATTACTTCCATCCCCGAAAATGTTTATGTGCAGCAGCAGTTTTACACACCCCTGGGAATGCAAACCGCGGGTTTTTTACCCTTGTACAGGTTCAGCCCGGGGCAGATAGTGCCTACTGAAAACGACCAGGAGTATCGTCAAAGCCTGCTGGATGGTTATGTGCATGACCCTACCGCGGCCCTTAAAGGCGGGGTGGCCGGGCATGCGGGTTTATTTGCCAGCGCCAATGACGTAGCCATACTGTACCAGATGCTGCTGAACAAGGGTGCCTATGGCGGAGTGCAATACTTTAAGCCCGAGGTGGTTGACCTGTTCACTTCAAAACAATCGCCGGTTAGCAGGCGGGGGTTGGGTTTTGACAGGTGGGACCCGATTGCCGACAGGCATTACCCTTCAAAACTGGCATCGCCGCAGGCCTATGGCCATACCGGTTTTACAGGCACCTGTGTTTGGGTTGATCCTAAGTACAACCTGGTTTATATATTCCTGAGTAACAGGGTACATCCAAACGTGAGCAGTAAATTGGGCAGCCTCAACATACGGCCAAGGATCCAGGATGTGGTTTATGAGGCGATAGGAAAGGGGATGTAGGGATTTCGATTTTTAATTTGGACCCCGGCAAGATCTTGTCAGCACCATGCAAAAAGGACGTGAAAAACATATCCTTATAAATACCCTCGGGGCTGCTTGTGAAGTTATTTCCATATCCGTTCATTCCCCTTTCCACTACCTTTAACGCCCATACCGGGAGAATAGTAAAAGATTGGATAAGTTTTGTAAAGCCACAGCTTATTATTATACACTTTTATACAACATTTATACAACAAGTTTACAGTTTTGTAATAGGTATTGACGGGTAAAGAGTTAAATTACATATTTGACAAGCTTTAGTTAATAGTGAGGGGGATTAGGTGCAGATCTAATTCCTCTCCTTATCCACTTTTATCCCCTCCAGAGCGAAGGCCAACAATTTCGCATAGACTCAACCCTTATTTCCTAATCTGAAATTGAACATTCCAATTCCAAAATGAAGGATTGTTTTGTACCTCCCGATGCTGCTCAGAGTAATATCTAAATCTGAATATCATAATTCCAAAATGAAGAATTTAATGATTACAACCTTTTAATAATATATCCGTACTAATACGGAAAGAAAGGCTGAGATGAAGAAGTGGATAGTCATAATTTGGTTAATGATCCTTCTTTCCGCGGTGGGTGTATTGTTTTGGTATAACGAATGGGTGTACCAATTACCCACTCCTGTACCTAAAAACTACAAAGCGGTTAGTCAGGGTAAGTTTATTAAATTAAGCGGGCCATTAAACAGTTACCATAGTAAACCTCTTTTTCTCCATTTCTTTAATCCGGAGTGCCCCTGCTCAAGATTTAATATTAAAACGTTCAGATCGCTGGTAAAGCAATATGGCAGCGAGGTAGATTTTGTAGTGATTGTGATGAGCAAAAAAACCTTTACTGTTGAAGCTATACAGGATAAATTTAATTTAAATATACCTGTTTTGTCCGATACGACTATAGCCACTACCTGCGGGGTTTATTCTACGCCGCAGGCGGTCCTGTTAGATGCACAGCACAAATTATATTACAGAGGAAATTATAACAGCAGCCGATATTGTACCGACGAAAAAACAAGTTACGCCAAAATAGCAATAAAAGGCCTGCTGCATGATAACGCTAAAATGCTTTTCGACCAGCTGGCATTACGGGCTTATGGCTGTCAGCTGCCGCATTGCACCAATTAATAAGTATTTAATTATGAACAACTATCCTGAGGCTGCTAATAACCCGGTTCATGATTTTCTTTTTGAAGTAAAAGAAAGATCAGATGGTTTAATGAATTACTTTCTGATAAGTTATTTTTTAGGAGGACTGGTATTTGCCTGGTACTATGATACCTGGCTGATAGCAATTGGGGTGGGCGGGCTTTCGCTACTTGCCTATTATTCTGTAAAAATAGCCTTGCCGGATTCCAGCCTGTACCAGTACGTATTAAGTGTGGTATTAGGTATTTTTATGGCCCAGTTTATTTACCAGATGCATGGGCTGTTTGAGATGCATTTTGTTGCTTTTATCAGCAGCGCCATACTTATTACCTACCAAAAGTGGCGACTGCAGATTCCCATTGTAATTGTAGTGGTTTTGCATCATGCAATCTTCAGTTACCTGCAGAACACCGGCTTTACCAAAATTTATTTCAGCCGGCTGGATTATTTTGATTTACAGACTTTTATTATCCATATTCTGCTGGCCGCTGTGATATTTTTTATTTGCGGATTGTGGGCATATCAACTCAAAAAATATAACGAAATACAGAAACGGAATGAAGAAGCCCTTGAAGATTCCAATCATCAATTAAGAAAATTTAACCTGGAGCTTGAAAAGGCCCGCAATGATGCCGACCAGGCCAACCAGGCTAAGAGCATATTCCTGGCTACCATGAGTCATGAAATTCGCACCCCTATGAACGGGGTGATAGGGATGTCGGCCCTGTTGGGAGAAACCCCCTTAACAGAAGAGCAGCGGATGTTTAACGAAACCATTAGTACCTGTGGTGAAACATTGATAAATGTGATTAATGACATTTTAGATTTTTCCAAAATCGAATCCGGTAAACTGGAGCTCGAAACAGATGATTTTGATTTGCGGAAATGCATCGAAGACGCGCTCGATATTTTTGGCACCAAAGCCGCCAAAACCGGACTAAACCTTGTTTATCAAATACGGGATAATGTACCCTTGCAAATTGTGGGAGATAATTTACGGTTAAGGCAAATTTTAACCAACCTGGTGGGCAACGCCATGAAGTTTACAGAGCGGGGCCAAGTTTGTTTATTTGTTCATTTGGAAAAAACGGGGTTAGATGGACAAATGGAATTAAGGTTTGATATACAGGATACCGGCATTGGTATACCGCAAGATAAATTAAACCGCTTGTTTAAAGCATTTTCGCAGGTGGATTCATCCACTACACGTAAGTATGGTGGCACGGGCTTAGGCCTGGCTATCTCCGAAAAACTGGTTGGTTTAATGGGCGGACAGATCAGCGTAATAAGTAAGCCTGGCCATGGGTCTACTTTTTCGTTTACGCTTAATACCCGTGCCGCAACACGGGTACAGATACCTTATACCCTGTATAGCATGGCCGAGCAGGAAGGTAAGACGATACTGGTGGTTGATGATAACGAGACCAACTTAACCATTTTGAAACACCAGTTTGAACATTGGAAGTTAAAGCCGCTATTAGCCGGCAGCGGCGAAGAGGCCCTGGCTATCTTATCAGCAAACGCGGATACCGACCTGGTTATTACCAATATGCAAATGCCCGGTATGGATGGGGCGATGCTGGCAGCGCGCATCCGCGAAAAATATCAGCACATTCCCATTATCCTGTTGAGCTCTATTGGCGAAGAATTTAAAAACGATTTGCGTAAACGTTTTGTTTCAATTTTAACCAAGCCGATTAAACAACATATATTAAGCAAACAGATTCTTAATGCATTACAGCATTACACTCCGCTGCAGGAGGAAACGTTTGTACATAATAAACTGTCGCCTGATTTTTGCGAACAGTTTCCGTTTACTATACTGATTGCAGAAGATAACCAAATGAATCAGCATGTGATTATGTATATTTTGCATAAAATGGGCTACCAACCCGACCTGGTTAAAAACGGGCAAGAGGCTGTTGAAGCTGCCAATCAAAAGGATTATAGCTTGATTTTGATGGATATGCAAATGCCGGTTATGGATGGGCTGGAGGCAACCCGGATTATTCGCCGGACAGTGGTAAAGCAGCCTGTTATTATTGCCCTGACGGCCAATGCGCTGGAGGGAGAAAAAGAAAGATGTTTGAAAGCGGGAATGGATGATTATATCAGTAAGCCTGTTAAACCGGAAGAGCTGATGAATAAGTTTGAAAAATGGTATGTAACCGCGAATTGAACGAAATGTGCGATGTGCAGGTAGGTGCTGTTGAGGGCTTCACCGTTTAGAAATTTAAATGTATATATAATTTTAGATGTACGGGAGCTTGACTCAATCTTACAGTGAATTGTAAAATTTTGCGAAACTGAAATGATGTTTCAGCATGGCGGCGAGCCGACTCACCCCGACATCGCTGCGCTTGTCACCCCTCTCTCCGCTTCGCGCATAGAGGGGATTTGAAAAATCAATAAAAATGTTTTAAACCCTCTTTCCAACGAAGTTGAAGAGAGGGTCGGCCAGCGAAGCGTAGCCGGGGTGAGTCGTTGCCAACCTGCAAAGCCGGTTGCCTGGTTTAAACCCGACACGTCATCACTGTTTTTTTCAGGTATTACCCTGTTAGCAATAACCCGTGAGAAGGGATGCTAAAAGACAATTGTCAATCTAAAAATCAAAAATTAACCTTAATTTTAAAGTAATAAAGCTGAACAGACGAAGCCCTCAACGAAGTTAATCCGAAATCAAAAATGCGCTACTACACCATCCCTCCACCCGATATGTTAAAACCTTATGTGAGGTTTTTTTGGGTGCTGGAGCATGAGCTTACAGCGGATGAGCCGGAATATGTTTACCGGTCTATAGCCGATGGCTGTACCGAGATGGTGTTTCATTACCGCGCCACCTTTGATGAGCTAACGGATAGGGGCCAGAATGCAGGTCCATCGGGTATTCAATTTCAATCAAGCAGGTACAGGAGGTTTGTAACCAGGCAGAGTTTTGGCATTTTTGGCGCCTATATTTATCCATTCGCTGTACCCCGCTTTTTCCGCATTCCCAGTAGTGATACCAGTAACCTTGCCCTGGATTATGATACATTTTTAGGCAGGCCCGGCCGCGAACTGGAGGAGCAGATGATGCTTGCCCGGGATAACTATCAACGGGTACGGATTTTAAGCGATTTTTTAACAGACAGGTTGCAACGCAACACCCCGAAAGACGACCGCGTAGTTACCGCTATAAGGCAGATAATCCATTCCAATCAAAACAAAACTGTTGCACAGCTGGCTGATGCATTTAACCTATCGGTAAGGCAGTTCGACAGGCGGTTTAAGGAATATGCCGGTTTTAGCCCCAAAACTTACCTGCGCCTGGTGCGCCTGCATGATGCTATACAACAATACAGCAGCAACAAATCATTAACACAAATAGCGCTCGACTGCGGATACTATGATCAATCGCATTTTATACATGATGTAAAGGCTTTTACCGGCTATCATCCCGGCTTTTATTTTTCGGGGAAAGCGGAAGGGTTTATAAGTTTAAAGTGAAAATTAAAAAGGGGGCATCCTCAGCCTGTCGACATAACACTTGCAATAAATCCGAAAAGGCGAAGCTTTCTTTAATACCCCTCAAAAATAATGGTAACTATATATGAGTTGGGACAAAGGTTTTAGAGTAATAAAAAATCCATTTTTCTAAATGGATAGAATGTTATTTATCAGGTAAAGAGCCATCGTCTAATGATGGACTAATTTTATCAGTGTCAATTTTTTTTATATCGATATTTTTATACTTATCTATATTGGGGCTATCAACTAAAATATCTTGAATGGCCTTGCTCTTTGATAGGGATTTTATTTGCTCTATTGCCGCTTGTTTAAGCATCTGTATCCTATCATACTGGCTTATCTTATTTCTAATAAGTTCAGCATTCAACGGTTCTAAATTGGCTATTAATATTAATTGGTGCGTAGTCGCATAGTCTCGTATGTTATGAGATTTTTTCACAAGTTCAGGATTTTTTGCATTCCATTCCTTTGCCGTTGTATTGAATACTACCTTATTTAGTACCTCTGCTTCATTGGCATAAAGTATACCCATTTTTGCTGGTGGCAAGTTACTTAGAGGAACTAACACATCGAGTATCGCATCGGTTTGTATTCGCCAATTTGCCTTTGATAGAAATCTTCTAAAATCCCAAACCTGTTCTATTCCGCTTGCTTCTCGTTTTTTTAGATTTTTAAATTCTGTAATCAACAGCAATTTAAACTCCGGGCTTATATAAGTACCAAATTCAAAAGCTATATCTACATGAGCCCATGTCCCACTACCATACCTACCAGTTTTAGCGTAAACACCGGTTGCGTTAGTAGCTTCAACCCATTTTTTTATGGATAAAAAATAATTACCAGATCCAACGTTTTCTTTAATTCCCCGGAATTCCGGGGAATTAAAATTTGGGTTGTTATATTGCTCCCAAACACCTAAAAAGTCAACTGTGGTTTTACTATTTAACCATCTTTCTAAAAGTTTATTCCCATCTTCAATATTAGAAACCATTTCCGTTAAGCTAATATAATCCTCGTCGTTTTGATTGACTATGGTAATGGTTGTGCCGTTTATATTAATTTTACTCATTATTTTTTGTTTAGGTTATTTTCGTCTTTTTTAGTAGGAATTTTAGTATTCACTGCAATATTTATCATCTGTTCGAGCGTTCAGTCAAACTTTACTTTTTCTTCATATTTTTCAGCCCTGGGTTTAGGGCTTTTTTCTTTTTTATCCTTTGCCATATTTATTTTTTTGTTGGTTTATCGATTAGTTTAGCATATGTTAAACGTGTGTTACTAACGTTTTTAACCGCATCTTCAAAGCGTGTAACGTCTTTAATTTGGCGGGTGTTATACCTGTATCCAAATTCATCACAATAGCGGTGCAAGTGTTTAGGAGATACTTGATAATAGATACCATAAATACCCCTTTTTTGCTGGCTGAAGAAACACTCTATTGTGTTAGTGTGCATTGCACCCCTTACGTATTTTTTTGCACGTGGTTAAGTGTTTCGTGGTTATAAGAATGTTTCAGGCTACCATACATAGTTGAACTATCGGTTATGATTAATGACTGCTCGGTAACGTTTGATTGTATCAATGGTAACACATCTGCAAACTTCACGCTATTGGCTTTTAAAACCGCTGTACGTACATTTCTGCTTTCACGACCTACCAAAGCCACAACACTTGCTTTGCTGAAATATTGCCCACCTGTAGCCCTTAATTCTTTACGCTTTGCATTGCTTTTGTTTTTAGTAGCACCGCCAACATAAGTTTCATCGATCTCAACTGTGCCATCTAATTGCTCTTGATTGTTATTGTGAACATTCAGCATTTCACGAATACGGTGTAAAACAAACCATGCAGTTTTTTGAGTAATGTTTAAATCACGTGATAACTGTAAAGATGAAATACCTTTTTTTTGAGCAGTACATAAATACATTGCGGCAAACCATGTACGTAAAGAAATCTTTGTGTTTTCAAAGATAGTGCCGGTTGTAACAGTGAATTTTTTATGGCATTCTTTTGCTTTGCATTTGAAACCCCTGTTAGTTACATAAGCACCAACATTGCCACAGTGAGGACAAGCAGGAGTTTCACCCCAACGTGAAGCGGCCAAATAATTTACGCATGTTTCTTCCTCTTTGAAGAAATCTAACACTTGTAACAGGCTTTTGAATTGAGTTTGCATTGCTTTATCGTTTTGTTATACAAATATACATGTCCCAATATCTACCTAATTTATTTGAAAATAGTTTTGCATTTTTTTAAATAAAAAACGCTTAATCCTTGCAAAAATGATAGATTAAGCGTATATTAGTATGAATAAAAAAACAGGATGGACAGTACTTTGCCTGAACGCTTCTCTGTCCTAATCAATGCCCTCACAGCAAGTTTACCTGTCTTTTTATTAACATCGGTGCGTTGTAGTCCGTTACACTACTGCTAAGCTTGAAAGCGCCAACTTTCAATTTTTTAGACTAATGAGATCCGCTTCGCCCGCACTAACATTAACATCTTTTTTATTAGGATAGCGATTTCGCTATCCTTTTTTGTTTTACATTTAAATGCATTTCAATTTACAATATATATTTTTCCCTTAGTTTAAAAGTTGCAAATTGACCGTCTATTTTTGTTCTTTCAAATTCTCCATTTTCACCACATGCGCCATTTAAAGCCGGTGACAAAGAGCCCATTAGGTTTGATGAAGTATCCAATTCAGGATATTCAGCAATAACTCTCTTTAGTATTTCTGAACTGGTTAATGGTTCGTCGGAGTTTGATAAAATGTGTTTTATTTTCGCAATCCAGCCATTATCCTTTGACCTTGTTTTCTTAAAAGTAAAGTCAAATCGACCCTTTGAGCCATCCTCCGTTACTGTATACTGCTTAATAATAGCCTGTATATCAGATATTTTTTTCTTATATCCATCTATTTCATTTTGTAAGGCTGCTATTACCATTCTTTTTTGCTCATCCGATAAGCTTTGCATATCCTATTGCGTTTTGTTAATCAAATATAGCGCAATCCGATTGTAAAAACAATAGCGCAACAAATTAATTTTCAATAAAAAACAAAAAAGGCAGGTACCACGATGGTACCTGCCAAAATAAATTTTTCAAGGGCTAATTTAGGGGCTGTCCCAAGTGGTATATAGTTACCAAAATAATTGACAGTTAAAAATCGAAAATCCTAAATTAAAAGATGTCCGGTTTTTACAATTTTGCTTATACCCGGCGCCCTACATTTGTTTAAAAACAAACCGAAATGGAAACAGTAAAAAACCTCCCCGAAAATTACCAGCGTATTATGCCTTACCTTATTATAAAGGATGGGGCTAAATTTATTGAGTTTATGCAAAATGTTTTTGATGCCACCGAGCAGCATAAACACATGCGCGATGAAACAACCATTATGCATGCCGAGGTAAATATCAAGGGCAGCACCATTATGTTTGCCGATTGTACCGATACCTATGCCCAACAAAATGCCGGACTGTTTATTTACGTAGATAGCTGCGACGAAACCTACCAAAAAGCCCTTGATAACGGTGCCGAAAGTGTTATGCCACCAGCCGATCAGCCCTATGGTCGTAGCGCCGGGGTTAAAGACCCGTTTGGAAATACCTGGTGGGTTACTAATGTGCTGTAGTTGGCATAAATTAATTGAACAAAATATTTTTATGGAAATTAAGGCATAACTGCATCTTGTATTAAATTTAATTTTATGATGATGAAATTTAGCTACCCTATATTTAAAAAAGGGCTTGCATCTATACTGCTTTGCTTAAGTACTGTGCTTGCTATAGCGCAAACAGATACGGTTTACCGGCACTTACCGGATGCAAGGGAGCGAACCCCCTTGTATGTAATAAATAACCATATTATTGGCAGCGGCCTAAACATTAACCCTAATGATATTGAGGCCATCAGCGTTTTTAAGGGCACGGAAAATATTCCGCCGCAGTTCAGGAACCTTTCTAAAGATGGAATTTTATTCATAAACCTTAAAAAAGGAATTGAAATAAAAACGCGATCGTTTAAAGAAATTAAGGAATGGCTGGATATAAAGGAAGACGTTAGGTTTGCTGTAGATGGTTTTTATGTAGATGACATGAACCTGGTGGTAGCCACATCAGCCATTTGCCAGTTGGAAGTGATCAAAAAGCAGCAGCAAAACAAATCAGTCCCCGATGTGATCAACATCTGGACGCTTGAACCCGGTGCAAGAAAAGGTCCTGTGCCGGGAGCGCCGCATCCTACAGGTAAACCGGGCGAGATCTTTATCAGGTAAACAAACTACAATACCTGGTTAAACTCCAGTCGTTCGCCATCCGGCCCGGTGATGTTAAAATATTTGCAGCCGTTTTTCCAGAATTGAAGAAAAACCGGAGCCGGTTCTATCACATTAAAACCGGCTTCGGATATTATTTTAAAAGCCTCGTCGATATCGCTTACATCAAAAGCCACATGATCTATATGGCCGTTGCCGCGGGCTTTTATCCCGGCCAGGTCTGCTTGGGGTAGTTGGTACAGTTCCATGATCATATTGCCGCGCTGCATCATAACGCAGGTGCCGGTACCGCCCTTATCTTTAAATGGGGCCTCCATTACATTGCCGAAGCCGAGCCTGCTGTAAAATTGTTGCGAGGCGGATAGATCCGTTACCGGTATGCCTATGTGCTGTATGGCGTTGATGGTTAAATTAATAGCGTTATTCATAGTAGGTAGCATTTGCTGATAATTAGTTTATAGAAGTAACCTAACGAAGTTAAATGATTTTACACAGTGTTAACACATTTGCCATAAATTGCTGTTAAACTTGCATCGAAAATCAACTATAAATGAAGATCGGAATTGTTTGTTACCCAACCTTTGGCGGAAGCGGGGTTGTTGCTACTGAACTTGGTAAAGCCCTTGCAGATCGCGGTCACCAGGTACATTTTGTTACCTATAACCAGCCGGCAAGGTTAGATCTCTTTTCCGAAAACCTGTTTTACCACGAGGTATCGGTAAATAACTATCCCTTGTTTGATTTTCCACCCTATGAGCTGGCGCTGGCCAGCAGGCTGGTTGATGTGGTACGCTTTGAAAAGCTGGATGTGCTGCACGTACACTATGCTATTCCGCATGCTTCGGCGGCGTTTATGGCCAAGCAGATCCTCATGACTTACGGCATATATATCCCTGTAGTTACCACCCTGCACGGTACGGATATTACGCTGGTTGGTAAAGACCATACCTTTAAACCGGTGGTTACCTTCTCTATCAATAAATCCGACGGTGTAACCGCTGTATCCGAAAACCTGCGTGAAGACACCTATAAGTTTTTTGAGATCGAGAACGATATTAAGGTGATCCCTAACTTTATCGATCTGAACCGTTTCAGTCTTAAAGCCAAAGATCATTTCAAAAGAGCAATAGCGCCGTTCGGCGAAAAAATATTGGTACATACCTCCAACTTCCGCAAGGTAAAACGTACCGAGGATGTGGTGAAAATATTTGCCAAGGTTATTAAAACTATCCCATCAAAGCTCCTCATGGTAGGCGATGGACCGGAACGCTCTGGCTGCGAGCAATTGTGCCGCGACCTTGGTGTTACCGATAATGTACGCTTTTTGGGTAAACAGGATGCCATTGAAGAGATCCTGTCGGTAGCCGACCTGTTCCTGATGCCATCGCAATCAGAAAGTTTTGGTTTGGCAGCCTTAGAGGCTATGGCCTGCAAGGTACCCGTAATAAGCAGTAACGCCGGCGGTTTGCCCGAGCTGAATGTTGACGGTGAAACCGGTTTCCTGCGGGATGTGGGCGATGTAGAAGGTATGGGCGAAAGAGCGATCTATATCCTCGAAGATGAAGCCCGCCTGGAAACTTTTAAAGAAAACGCCCTTGCCCGCGCCAAACTGTTCGACCTGGCTACTATACTTCCGCTTTACGAAAACTACTACATGGAAGTGATTGAAAAATGTAAGGATAAGGTATAACCTCCCAAGGTATTAATGTAACCCTCATTGAGAATATATGCCAGTCCATCTGGAAAAAAAGTAATGAAATGTATGGATGCTGCAACCGCCTCATGACCGTCACGAGGTACGAAGCAATCGCGAACGGTATAGAGCCTCTATTTGGGACTAAATTTACTTTGTGGTAACTGATAACATTGGCCCGCTCTTGGCCGCGGGAGGCCAGACACTTTTGCCTTGATAGGAGACTATATACCTGTTAGATCATGGGGATATCAAGATTACTTCTTAATCATTACGTATTTTGAATATTCGTGACCATTAGGGCATTTAAAATGCACTACCAAATTTCTACCGTCATTAGCAGTAGGGGGCACGAAGTCGCCAAGCAAGCCACATTTAGGACATGGTTCCGCATCAAAGCTTTTCGGCTTTACAGAGGCTTTCATTATTGAATGAAAGATGTTAGATGCCTCTTGCGGTGTTTTTTTATCTTGCTTTGCCATTGATTACAAGGTTATTAAAACTCTTTTCTTTCTACACCTTGTTTGTTTATCTCGTAAAGAAACGGTCGTTCTTCTTCATCGCAAATTTCTAACACTTTGTGCCAATGTTGAATCATTAGTTGAACAAGTGACCAAAGGGTAGTTTTTTTGCCTTGTTTTATCCAAAACAACCCTATATTATATTCTTTAATAGCATTATAAAGGTGTCGTTGAGTCCTAAAATCGGCATCATAAGTTATAAGTATTCCATTACTTTGAACAAACTCTAAAACCGTTGCGTCAGCTATGCCGGTTTTACCGAGCAAGCTAATAGAAGTGATTTCAAATTGAACGTTCGATGCAATTGGAGCAAGAATTTTTAACCCCTCTACTATTTTATTAGGTACATTCTCGTCAAAAACGATATACATTAAGCGCTTCGTTTAAAGTAAAGAATGGCATCTTCCACCTGATCGATATGTAAATTATACAACATACATATCGTTTCCTTACTTTCACCGCCTTCTATAAATCCGTTTATAATTTCAGCTTTTATACTTGTTCCTATTATTGTTGGTTGGCCAAACTGCAACTTAGGGTCAATAACTACTTTTTTTGCCTCTGTTGGAAAATATTTAGCAGCAATATCATCTCCATTAAATTCTATTTTTGAAAGAAATGGTGCAAGAATAGGTTTTAAGGAAAATTGTTTTTTGTTGTCTGCCTTAATTAAGTTTTCTAAATACTCATACCATATCCCCTTTTTTCCGTCAGTATGAATTTTCCTTGCGAAAGGATAAAGAGTTTTTAAGTCATTAGATATTTTTGCATGAGCTTTTTTTATTTCTTGAGCACTTACCGAAAGCTCCCTTAAATGATAAAAGGTGTAAAACTCAATAAGTGTGTAAAAATTTATAGCCTTATTGCCTTTTATACCAAAAGTGTACCCATCCCAAAACTCTCTCATCCAATAACTAACTTTCGAGTATGGTAAATTTAAAATATTGGATATATCACGAGCGGTATAAATACCTTCGCCCACTTTTGGCAATATGTTAATGATTTTTTTATCGGTCATGGCTAAACAAATATATATTTAAACGTTGATTTCTCACATAAAGGTACAAAATTGCAACAATTTGATTATCAATTATTTGTACATGATTGTTTCAAATAATTTTGGTTTGACACAAAATTTACATCTTTGTTATAACAAATAAATGGAGGATGAAAACATTCAAAAACATATTCGACTTTCAAGTGGAGCAACAGCGTTGGGGCAATACGCCCGCTTGCTCTTGCCGTGGAAATGACTTTGATGTTTTTTAGTTTTCAACGTCACCTCCCAACATGATCTAACACGTATATAGTCTCCTCTTGTTACAAAAGTGTCCAAAGACAAGCCCTGCAGTCGCACAACCCCGCATTGTTTTGCCCGTTTTCGCCCGAAGCTGCTCTGCTGATACATTAGGGAAAATGAAAGCCTTTGATTCCTAATAAATAAACAGACGGTCATTGCAATGATGGATAGTTTATATGAATTTTAAAATCTTTTTATTTAAAATAATCTGCATATCTGCACATTTGAAATCTGCACATCTGCATCATTGTAACAATCTTCTTATTTAAAATAATCTGCACACCTGCATAGCTGAAACCTGCGCATCTGTCATCCTAATTTTGCACATTTGCAAAAACTATTTTGTACAATGAAAGAAGGGCTTAAAATTGCCATTGGTGCCGATCATGCCGGCTTTGATTATAAACAGGCTTTATCAGCAGATATTCCTGCAGATCAGCTAACAGATTTTGGGACTTATTCAAACACCTCTGTTGATTATCCCGATTTTGCACACCCCGTAGCATCGGCAGTGGAAAGCGGTGAGTGCGACCTGGGCGTATTGGTTTGCGGCAGCGCCAACGGTGTTGCTATAACCGCCAACAAGCACCAGGGAATCCGCGCTGCCATTTGCTGGAACGAGGAACTGGCTGTACTGGCCCGGAGCCATAATAATGCCAACATAGTATGTATCCCGGCCCGTTTTATCAGCATTGATGAAGCCAAAAAAATAATAAATGCATTTTTTAACACCAGCTTTGAAGGCGGCAGGCACGGCACAAGGGTAGGGAAGATGGCTTGTTGATTTCGGACAAAGGAATAAGGAGCAAGGAATAAGGACAGGAGAAAAAGCTAAGGCAGAAGACCTAAAGACGACATACCCCCTCCCCAATGACTACTGACTAATGACCATTGACCGTTGACCACTCACCATTGACCGTTGACTAAAAAGAAACTGACTAAATTAATTATCATACATGAAGAAAATTACATTACTTACGTTTTCTGCAGCTATTGCGGTAAGTGCCTGTGCACAGCAAAACCCTACTGCAATGAAGTACGCGAAGCTGATCAGCGCCGAGGATGCTAAAAGGCACCTGAGCATTTTAGCATCAGATGAATTTGAAGGCCGCGAAACCGGGAAACCCGGTGCCGAAAAGGCAGCCAATTACATTGCCGCCGAGTTTAAAAAATTAGGCTTACAGGCACCTGTAAAAGGCTCGTACTTTTATGATGTACCGTTAGAGCAAAGTGTTTTAAAAGTATCGGCATTTACTGTTAATGGAAAATCATTTGTATTAGGACAGGATTTCTTTCCGAATGGAACAGTTCCGGATAATAGCATCAAAGCCGGTGATGTTGTATTTGTTGGTTTTGGTACCGATAGCGAACTGGGAACTACTGATTTGACAGGCAAAGTTGTGCTATGGATCAACGAGGATAAACCAGTGGCGGGTAAGGCTGCAAATACAGCTGTACGCATGAGTACGGCACGCCTGCAGGTGTTAAAAAACCTGCAAAGCAAAAATCCTTCAATTATTTTGGCGGCTAATGGCGAACTGTCGAGTTTACTTAAGCGTTTTGGTAAAAGTATTGCAAGCCCGCGCTTAACCATTAAGGAAGGTCCTGCCGCTTCTAAAGCTGTGGGTGTATTACATATAAGCACCGCTATTGCTGATGAGTTAGTAAAATCAACCGGTAAAACTTATGCTGATTTAAAAGCTGCAGCTGCAACTACTCCGGTGGTAACCGCTAAAGCAGATTTTGTAGCTGATTACGCCAATGACCATACCGATGTTAAAGCGGTTGATGTATTAGGATATATGCCCGGTACCGATTTGAAAGATGAAGTACTGGTATTTTCGGCCCATTATGATCACATCGGTTTAGAAACCGACCCCAATGCAAAAGACAAAATAAATAACGGCGCCGATGACGATGGATCTGGTACTACCGGGATTCTTGAAATTGCCCGTGCATTTTCACAGGCCAAAAAAGATGGTCACGGTCCGCGCCGCAGTGTTTTATTTTTAGGCAATGTGGGCGAAGAAAAAGGCCTGTTAGGTTCTGAATACTATACCGATCATCCGGTGTATCCATTGGCTAATACAATTACCGACCTGAATGTTGACATGATAGGTCGTGTGGGTGAAGAGTATGTTGGCAAACCCGATTCTGCAAATTATGTATATTCAATAGGTTCGGCCATGTTGAGCAAAGACCTGCATGATATTGGCGAAAAAGCGAATGATACCTACACTAAACTTAAACTGGATTACAAATATGATGACCCTAATGATCCTAACAGGTTTTACTATCGCAGCGATCATTACAACTTTGCTAAACACGGTGTACCAATTATATTTTACTTCAACGGTGTGCATGCGGATTACCATCAGCCAGGCGATGAGGTAAGTAAGATCAACTTCCCGTTATTGGCAAAACGTGCGCAGCTTGTATTTTATACTGGCTGGGAATTAGCCAACAGGGATAAAAAACCAGCGCTCGACGTGGTGCCTTCTAAATAAGGTGAATGGTTGATTGAGTTTGACCAAAAGACGAATATTAATGCAGGGGGCGCAAATTTGCGCCCCTTTTTTGTAGTATATAAGATGCAGATATGCGTCTCCTACAAAAAAAAGCCTAAATTCGCATATATGGGTAGCACTGCCGAAGAGTTCTTGGTTGCCTCGGAAGAAAAGGCATTTGATGTTGATCACCGCCGTATTATCAATAACAGTATTGATAAGTACAGCGCGGCTGCGGSAAGCGGGCTTTCACGCATAGTCAACCTTGACAATGCCAAAAAGAAGGGTCATGTGATCAAATGGAAAGTGATGGAGACCCTGGATAAATTTTTACCGGAGTTTGAAGCTAATTTCCAACGCAGGGGCGGCAAGGTGATCTGGGCCAATGATGCCGAAGAAGCCAACCGCGAGATCCTGAATATCATCCAAAAAGCAAAAGCCAAAACGGTAGTAAAATCAAAATCAATGGTTACCGAAGAAATTCATCTGAATGAATTTCTGAAAGAAAATAACATTGAGTCGTTAGAGACCGATCTTGGCGAATACATTGTACAGTTGCTGGGGCAGGCGCCGTACCATATTGTAACACCAGCCATGCACCTCAGCAAAGAGGATATTGCCAAATTGTTTCATGAACGCTTTGGCACACCCACTGATGCTACTCCCGAGCAGCTAACCCTGAAGGCAAGGGAATTGCTTCGCGACAAATATTTACAGGCCGATGTAGGCATAACGGGAGCCAACTTCCTGCTGGCCGATACCGGCAGTATAGCCATCAGCGAGAACGAAGGGAACGCGCGCTTATGTACTACCTTCCCAAAAATTCATATTGCCGTGGTGGGGATCGAAAAGATCATCCCGTCTATTAACGACCTCGACCTGTTTTGGCCAATGCTGTCTACGCATGGTACAGGCCAAAATCTTACGGTATATAACACTATTCTGAGCGGTCCGCGCCAGCCAGATGAAACCGACGGGCCAGAAGAAATGTACGTGGTATTACTTGATAATGGCCGCACCAACCTGCTTGCCCAAAAAGAGCAGCGCCAGGGATTATATTGTATCCGTTGCGGGGCCTGCCTTAATGTATGCCCGGTGTTTCAAAACATAGGTGGCCATGCTTATAATATTACCTATAGCGGACCAATTGGCTCAATCATAACCCCGCATACCAGTGGCATGCAGGAGTTTAAACACCTCAGCTATGCATCGAGCCTTTGCGGCAGCTGTACCGAGGTTTGCCCGGTGAAGATAGATATCCATAAAATGCTGCTCCTGAACCGCCGGGATTCAGTTAACCAGGGTTTAGTAACCAATAAAGAACGCTGGGGCTGGGCTATCTGGAAAAAAGGGATGTTGAAACGTAAACTGACCGATTTTTTTGGCGGTAAAATGAAAAACTTTTTCCTCCGTTTCTTCTTTAAGCGCACCTGGGGACACCTAAGGGAAATGCCGGAAGTGGCCGAAAAATCATTCAGTAAACAGTGGCAGGAAAAACACCAGGGCGAAGAATAAATACACCTATATATGTATATGCGGAAAATAATTTTGAACCTTGCCGTGAGCCTCGACGGTTTTATTGAAGGGCCTAACGGCGAATATGATTGGTGTTTTGCTGATCAGGATTACGGGATGACTGATTTTTTGAACAACGCC
Source organism: Mucilaginibacter sp. P5_A6 (assembly GCF_056400585.1). Lineage (NCBI taxonomy): Bacteria > Pseudomonadati > Bacteroidota > Sphingobacteriia > Sphingobacteriales > Sphingobacteriaceae > Mucilaginibacter > Mucilaginibacter sp. P5_A6. Next base: position 49,672 of record NZ_JBFUKZ010000013.1, read on the forward strand.
GATGCCATTTTTCTTGGCCGTAAAAGTTATGAAGTGCTCATGAGCGCGGGGCCGGGATTGTTTGCGGCGCTTAAAATGTATGTTTTTTCGGATACGCTGGCAACAGTTGAAGGCAATTCGGAAATTATCCGTTCGGCAGATTTTAAGCAGCGGGTGGATGAGATCAGGCATCAGCCGGGCAGTAATATCTGGCTGTTTGGTGGTGCAGAACTGGTTTCGGCATTTATAGAGCAGCGGCAGATCGATGAGTTTATGCTGGCTGTTCACCCCGTAATTTTAGGCGCAGGGAAACCGTTGTTTAAGGTTAAAGATCGTACCAACCTGTTGTTTCTTGGCAGCGAACAGTTTTCGAGCGGGTTGGTTCAGTTAAGGTATGCTTTTAAGCCGGAGGTTGATTGAAAAACGGGTTATCCCTGCTTATTTAAATTCTGAAATACAACACCTGTAGCAATCACAAAATCCCAAGCTCATTCAGTTTTGCCGATAACTCCTCTGCCGATTTAAAGTGAATGCTTTTAATACCCATTTTTTCTGCAGCTAAAACATTGCGGTAATTATCATCGATAAACAAAGCCTCGGCGGGGTTAACATTGTAACGATCAAGCAGTACCTGGTAAAACTCGGGGGCAGGCTTGCGCATTTTTTCGGTACCGGATACCACAACCCCGTCAAACCACTCCAGGAAATTAAAACGGGCCACAGCAAAGGGGAAGGTTTCTGCCGACCAGTTGGTAAGCGCGTAGATATTATACTTATTGCTCTCTTTTAATTGTTTAAATATTTCAACAGTACCATGAAATGGGTCGCCCAGCATTTCAACCCAGCGGCCGTAAAACGCCCGGATGTTGGCCTCATGTTCAGGGAATTGGGCAACAAGCAGGTTAGTACCTTCCTGTAAAGAGCGGCCTGCATCCTGTTCTTCATTCCAGTCGGATGTGCAAACAGTAGCCAGGAAATTCTTCATTTCCTGTTCATCATCAAAAATGGTACGGTATACGTAATGTGGGTTCCAGTCAATCAAAACTGCACCGAGGTCGAATATAATAGTGTTGATCATGTTATTAAAAGCTTTGAGCAAATAAACACTTTAAAAATTATTTAGTAAATTAGATTGTTAAATAAGTTTATCATGCTGACAAAGGAAGACGTATTAAAAACAGTAAATGATTTGCCGGGTGAATTTAGCTTTGAAGATATACTGGACAGATTAATGCTGCTAAATAAAATTGATATTGGTTTGGAACAATCAGATAAGGACGAAACATTATCAACAAAAGAAGCTGAAGAAAGCCTGGCCAAATGGTTGAAATAATAAATCAAAAATTGATGTACTAACAGTGCATCATAGTAAAAGATTGCTTTCAAATAACCCTCAGTTTAATAAATAAAGAGCATTATTTATTAGCAGTATGCTCATAAATCTTAGCATCGGTTACTACAGAATCCTTTAGCGATAGGATAAGCTGTTTTACATAGCGCGGTTTTCCGGGCTTGTTTAATTCTTCAATTTCATAAACCATCTGGCTTTGATTGCTCTGCTGCGGGCGGTGCAGCAGGTGAATAACCTCCTGGTATTTTAAACCTTTTAGTTTGTAGTTTTGCAACAGATCGTCAAGCATATTGGCTCGATAGCTAAAGCTCAGGCCATCCCCATCATTCCAGTTTTCACTGTCGAATTTTTGGTGCCGTTTACAAGCAGCAAATGACAGGATAATAAAGCCAAGCAGAACGATAGTATTTTTATTAAGCATTAAAGTAGGTTTCACACATCAAATATAACTACGAATAGCAAAATTGACGAATGAATAACAAGACTTCCGAAGTTTTTAAAGCTTCGGAAGTCTAAGCCAAACATCAAGCAGCTTATTACTTAGCGTTCAGCAAATACCCTTTAAAATCTTTAAAATCCTTGGTTAAAGCAATTGCGAGTTTGGTTTTTGATTCCAACTCCTTCACTTGTGCCGGTACGTCAATTTTGGCGGCTATTTCATCACTAAAAACATCGGGGAATTTGCAGGGATGGGCGGTTGCTAAAAATACGCCAGCGGTATCTGCACTGCCATGATCGTGCTGATAGTCTGTTAAGGCCTGCCAGGCAATAGCAGTATGCGGGCAAACCACGTAATCATAAGTATCAAATACCCAGTTGATGGCTTTTACGGTTTCTTCATCGTTATAGGTAAAACCCACCACTAATTTCTTCAACTCTTCCATGTCTGCCTTAAACAGGTCGGCAATACGCACCCAATTGCTCGGGTTGCCAACATCCATGGCATTTGATAGCGTTGCTACCGATGGTTTAGGCTGATAAATGCCTGTTTTCAAAAACGAGGGTACGGTGTCATTTGCGTTGGTGGCGGCTATGAATTTCTCTACTGGCAAACCCATTTTCCAGGCTAGTAAACCCGCGCCGATGTTGCCAAAATTACCACTGGGTACAGAGAACACTACTTTTTTAACGCCCTGCCTTAACAGCTGCGCGTAGGCATTAAAGTAATAGAAAGTTTGAGGCACTAAACGGGCTATATTAATAGAGTTGGCCGATGTTAAACGGAACTTTTCATTCAGTTCGGCATCGGTAAAGGCTTGTTTAACCAGGGCCTGGCAATCGTCAAAAGTACCGTCAATCTCCAGCGCACGAATGTTTTGACCATTGGTTGTCAACTGCTGCTCCTGTACGCCGCTTACCTTGCCTTTTGGATATAAAATAGTAACCCTTGTATTAGGTACACCTAAAAAGCCCAAAGCAACGGCGCCGCCGGTATCACCACTTGTAGCAACCAAAACGTCAAGTTGTTTTTCGCCATCCTCTAAAAAATAGCTCATTACCCGGCTCATGAAACGGGCGCCAAAATCTTTAAACGCCAGCGATGGTCCGTGAAAAAGTTCCAGTACATGTACGTTATCATCCAGTTTTATAACAGGCGCATCAAAGTTGATGGCATCATCAATCAAAGCCTTTAAGTCATCAATGGGCATAGAATCGCCTAAGAGGTTTTTAGCTACTTCAAAAGCAATTTCTGGCAGGGTATATTTATCCAGATTGCTGATAAAATCAGCACTTAAGCGCGGGATGCTGATAGGCATGTATAAACCTTTGTCCTGCGGCATGCTGTTAAACACCGCGTCTTTAAAAGATACTTCTGATTGAATGTTGTTGGTACTGTAGAGTTTCATTTTGATTTTGGAATTCGGAATTTCGATTTCGGATTTGTTGGGGATGTCATGCTGAGCTTGTCGAAGCATGGTGGCAGGCCTCTGCGCGCGTCCTTCGACAGGCTCAGGATGACACCCTTTTTGACTTTTGAATTTTCACTTTTGACTTAAAGAACCCTTGGTCCCGCATCATTTATAGTTGATACATAACCATTCGAACCAATTTTAAGACCGGTTAAATGCTTTTGCAGTTTTTGAGTGATGCGCCTGGCTGTATCTTCATCTTTTGTAAAAGCGAAAACGGATGGCCCCGAGCCGGAGATGCCGAAGCTTACCGCGCCAAGCTCCATGGCCATTTCGCGCATTTTGTAAAAATCTGGAATCAGCATCGAGCGTACGGGTTCAACCAAAACGTCCTTCATGCTGCGGCCTATCAGGTCAATGTCGTTCATAAACAAGCCGCTTACCAGGCCTGCAATATTGCCCCACTGGGTAACGGCATCCTTCATCTGAATGTTTTTACGGATAATCTGGCGGGCCTCCCTTGTTGGCACATCCACATCGGGAAACACAATGGCGCACCATAAACCCGCCGGATGCGGCAAACGCACAACATCCAAAGGCTCGTAACTGCGGATGAGTACAAAACCGCCCAAAAGCGCCGGCGCTACGTTATCGGCATGGCCGTGACCGCAGGCCATTTCTTCACCCTTCATCGCGAAAGGTAACAGTTTAGCCGGATCACTATCATCGCCCAATAAGGTTTTGATAGCGAACAGACCTGCTACCGTACTTGCCGAGCTTGAACCAAGCCCGCTACCTATTGGCATTTTTTTATGCAGTTCAATGTCCAGCCCTATATCGGTACGGCCAACACTTTGTAAATAATGCTGCACGCTCACGCTCACCGTGTTTTTTGCCGGATCCATCGGCAAACGTCCGTCGTCGCCGGTAATTTTGCTAATGGTAATGCCCGGTTTATTGGTCATCCGCATAATCACTTCGTCGCCTGGTTCATTAACTGCGAAACCGAGCACATCAAAACCACATACTACATTGGCAACGGTAGCCGGGGCAAAAACGTGAACGCCCCCCCCGCCCCCTGAAGGGGGAGCCAAAGAGGGTTTAGTTGTTTCTAATGTCTTATTATCTTCCATATAATATTTATCAAAGTATTCCTCCCCTTTAGGGGCCGGGGGCTCAAACTATAGTTCTCCCTTCAGGGGGGGTAGGGGGCTTCTAATTCGCTCCCAGGTTAATCAGATCAGCAAATACACCGGCAGCGGTTACTTCGGCACCTGCGCCCGGGCCTTTTACTACCAGTGGGCGTTCTTTGTACCTGTCGGTTGTAAAAGATATAATGTTATCACTGCCCGATAGCATGTAGAAAGGGTGGTTTTCATCAACCATTTGCAGGGTGATGGTTACTTTACCATCCTCCAGCTTGCCTATGTAGCGCAATACTTTACCATCTTTTTCGGCCTGGTCTTTTAGTTTTGCAAAATGGGCATCCTCGGTTTTAAGGGTAGCGTAAAAATCATCAACCGTTTTGGCTTCCAGGCTGGCTTTTGGTAATACGCTTTCAATTTCAACGTCTGCTTCTTCCATTGCGTAGCCTGCATCGCGGGCAAGAATGAGCATTTTGCGCATAAAATCTTTCCCGCTCAGGTCGTCGCGCGGATCTGGTTCAGTATAGCCTTTTTCCTGGGCCTCTTTTACCACATCATGAAAATTGGCATCGCCTTTAAAGTTATTAAAGATGAAGGATATGGTTCCGGATAGGATGGCCTCTATGCGTTGTACCCTATCGCCGCTATTCATCAGGTTTTTCAGTGTATTAATGATAGGTAAGCCTGCACCCACATTGGTTTCGTAAAAGAAATCGACACCATGGCGGCGGGCGGTATCTTTAAATGTACGGTATTGTTTATAGCTGGCCGAGTTACCTATTTTATTACAGGTGATAACCGAGATATTGGCTTTAAAAACTTCTTCATAAAAACCTACCGGTACAGGGCTGGCGGTGTTATCAATAAACACGCAGTTTGGCAGGTTCATGTCTTTCATTTTATCAATGAACTCTTTAATGTCGGCGGCGTATGGTGAAGCTTCGATATCATTTTGCCAGGTATCCAAAGAGATACCATCGCTGTTAAAAGTCATTTTGCGGGTATTGCTGATACCGGCTATTTTAACCTGGATGCCATTATTATCTTTTAAATACTCGCTGTGGGCATTCAGCTGGTTAAACAGTGTTTTACCAATGTTGCCGGTACCCAGGCAGAAAGCATGTAGTGTTTTGGTTAGCTGCACAAAAAAAGCATCGTGTACCGCGTTCAGCGCCTTAGCCAGGTCATGGGCAGATATAATTACCGAGATATTATACTCGGATGAACCCTGGGCTATAGCCCTCACGTTAACCCCATTACGGCCCAGTGCATGGAACAGCTTGCCCGACATGCCCGGCGTTTGCTTCATGTTTTCGCCTACTACAGCAAGGATAGCCAGGTTTTTTTCGATAACCAGGTGCTCCAGTTTTTTGGCCAGGAGTTCCAGTTCAAACTCCTGCTCTATCAGCTGTTTAGCCTTTTCGGTATCCTGTGGCTGTACCGCGAAGGTGATGCTGTGTTCTGACGACGATTGGGTAATTAAGATAATATTGATTTGCTCCCTGGCCAACAGCGAGAATAAACGACCGCTAAAACCTGATTTTCCTACCATGCCGCTACCTTCTAAATTAAGGATGCTGATATTATTGATAGAGGAGATCCCTTTGATAGGCAGGCTTGATGCTTTACAATCATGGCGGATCACCGTACCTTCAAACTCCGGCTCAAAAGTGTTTTTGATAACAATGGGGATCTTTTTCAGGAATGCCGGGATCATGGTCGGCGGATAAATCACCTTGGCGCCGAAGTAAGAAAGCTCCATGGCTTCGGTATAGGTAAGCTCGGTTAAGGAGAACGCTTTTTTAACCATACGCGGGTCGGCGGTCATCATACCGTTTACATCAGTCCAAATCTGGATTTCTTTGGCGTTTAGCGCCGCGCCGAAGATAGCAGCGGTATAATCAGAGCCACCGCGGCCTAAAGTGGTGGTTTGGCCGGCATCGTTACCTGCTATAAAACCGGTAACAAACAATATTTTATCTTTATTTTCCTGGTGTAAACCGCGGATCAGTTGTTCCGTAAGCTCGGTGTTCACTTTGGCATTGCCAAAAGCACTGTCGGTTTTAATTACGTCGGCAGCATCAACATACAATACTTCTTTAAAATACTGGGCGGCAATTTTGCTTACCATTATGGTTGAGCAGCGTTCGCCGTAGCTTAACACCTGGTCGCGGGTTTTGGGTGTAAGTTCTCTTAGGGTTAGTACACCCTGCAATAATTCCTCTAACTGGTTAAAGTGAATTTTTAAGCGGGTAAAGGCCGGGTTTTGATTTTGCACATCAAGCAGGCTTTTTACCACTTCAAAATGGCGTCTTTCCAGCTCGGCTAATGATGCGGTAAACTCTTTACCATTGGCGGCGTCTTCGGCCATTGCAGCAAGCAGGTTGGTTACCCCGCCCATGGCCGATAATACAACTACCGGCTTGTCTTCATTTTTAACTTCATCTTTTAGTATGTTTAAAAGAGTTTGGATGCTTGCAACTGATCCTACGGATGTGCCACCGAATTTTAGAACTTTCATTGTTGGGTTAGTATCAATATTAATAAGAAAGCCCTCCTCTTTGCGGAGGAAGGCTTTCATTTGGTTTCTTTTATGTTTTACACCATACGATTATCTTCCCCCGGTAATTTTGCCGATGGTAATAATTGATGTAATAATGGTGTTGTTAACTATCATATTTAATGTCGACAAAGTAAATAGATATTTTCCTAATTCGCAAGCTAAAAATGTTTTATTTTTTCAATGCCTGTTATGTTTCCTAAATTGCACCCCTAAATGCAGGGATTAATAACAAAATCGACCGGAAGCTGGTACCAGGTGCAAACACCCGACGGGCAAAAAATAGACTGCCGGATAAAAGGAAAGTTTAGGATGCAGGGTATCACTACCACCAACCCGGTGGCAGTAGGCGACGTGGTGGATTTTGATATGGAGCCCGAGCAGGAAAACGGCGTGATAATAAAGCTGCACCAACGTAAAAATTATATTATTCGCAAAGCCATTAACCTGAGCAAGCAGGCCCAGATCATTGCTGCTAACCTCGACCAGGCGCTATTGGTAGTTACTTTGGCCTCGCCACGTACCTCATTAGGGTTTATAGACCGCTTTTTGGTTACAGCCGAAGCCTATGATATCCCTGCCAGGCTGATCTTCAATAAACTCGACCTGTTTAGCGACGAAGGACTGGAGATACTGGCCGACCTGAAAGCCGTGTACGAAAAAATTGGCTACCCTTGCTTTGAAGTATCGGCGTTGGAGGGCACCAACATTGATAAAGTACAGGAACTTTTAAAAGATAAAGTAACCCTTTTTTCGGGCCATTCGGGCGTAGGTAAATCAAGCCTGATTAACGCCCTGTTACCCAGCCTGGACCTGCGCACCCATATGGTATCCGAATGGAGCGATAAGGGAATGCACACCACTACCTTTGCCGAAATGTTTGAACTGCCCCAGGGCGGGTTTATCATTGATACACCCGGCATCCGCGAACTGGGTGTTATCGATATAGAAAAAAATGAACTGAGCCACTTTTTTCCCGAGATGCGCTCGCGTATGAACCAATGCCGATTCAACAATTGCCGCCATATTAACGAACCCGGCTGCGCTGTGCTGGAGGCATTGGAAGAGGGCGATATTGAACTATCGCGCTATGAAAGCTATTTGAGTATTTATCATGGAAATGATACGAGGGCGTAAAGAAGGGTCAAGAAAAAGGAATTACGGCGTACCACTTGCTGCTTTCACCAGTATATCAACTATCAATTGTTTATTGGGTAAATATTTATTGGTTAAAAACAAGCCTCCCATACCCGTGCTTGGATTAAAGAACAGGAACGTGCCAACGCCGGGGTCGTCACCATCATGGCCAATAGTACCGTTGGTATACAAATTCCAAAAGATGCCTTTATTCCGGTAGGTTAAATTGATGTATTTGGGTGGATGTTCTTTGGAAAATTGAGGCGTGAACATCGTTTTAAAAGAAAGAGGATTTAATAAAGCTTTATCACCGTGGTATCCCCTGATCATCGCCATCAGGTATTTGCTTAAATCGGCGGCCGATGTTTTTAGCCCCCCGTCAGGATAAGTAAGCAAGTCGTACAAAGGGAAGCACCGGGTTTGATCGTAATAAAGCCTGGCATGGTCTTTTAAATTTACCGAACTTACCGACCACCCCGAATGCGACATTTTTAGCGGCACTAAAATATATTTGCGGGTGAAATCGGCATAAGATAATCCCGACTTAATTTCGATGAGATAAGCCGCTAATGCCGACCCAATGTTACTATAAGTGGAAGCACTACCAGCCAGCCCCTGGCCAAAATTTGCCTTGTTATAATATTTACCCTCCTGCGCCAGGTAGTTATAAAAAAAGCTTTTCAAGGTGGTATCCTCCACCTTATCCCCAAAACCTAATTGCTGCAACAGGCCGAACGCCGTGCTATCATAGGAACGTAACTTAGGATAGAATTTGTAGGCGTAGGGGTAAATTTCGGGGTTATCAATAATACCCGACGTATGGTTGGCCAATTCTCTTATGGTTATTTTACTATCCGGCTGGTTGGGGTTAGTCACTTTAAAAGGTAAAATTTGGTTGATATCAGTTTCGAGTGTAAAATATTTTAGTTCGATAGCCTTCATCAAGGCAACCGCAATTACCGTTTTACTTACCGACCCTATATTTTGAACGGTGCTTGTAGTATAGGGAATTTTGTTGCCCACATCGGCGTAGCCGAAGTTTTTTTGATAGATAACTTTATGCGCATCAACCAAAACCACACTTAGCCCCGGTAGGCTGTCTTTTAAAAAAGCCTGGTTTAATTTATAGGTAAGCGAGTCGGAGTTAATTTGGGCCGTAGTTCTATTATAAACAAATAGTAACAGGCAGCAGGCTAATAAGCAACGCCTGATTATTATACTTTTTAACATGGAGATAAATTAAATTACCTTAAATAAGGCGATTCAAAAATAATAAGATAAGATGCCTGAAAATAGTATAAAAGCGAACGCCTAAAATTTAAATGGTAAAATATAGTCGGTTTTATTAAACTTAGCCGGGGAGCTTTCCATTATCGTAGTGTAACTTTTAATAAAGTGCGACTGATCATAATAGCCATATCYAAATGCCAGGTTGGTTAGTGATTGCTTTGCACCCAATTCATTTATTAAAGACCTGATCTTTAATATAGAATAAGTCTCCTTGGGCGACAGACCCACATATAGTTTAAACTTTTTTTCGATATGTCTTTTAGAAAAGCCAACCTGCGCGGATAAATCAATCATTTTTAATGGCGAATGAGTTAAACTGCTATTAAAAAGGTTAAAAACAGTTTTAATCATAGCTGTATCGTAACTGCCTGATAAATCCTTTTCAATTACGCTGTATATGGCTTTGATTAATACGGTACCATCTGTAATATCCAGGTTATTTAATACCTCATACAGCTTTTTGTTAAGCAGTTTAACTTCAGTAATCTGATCTGTTAATTCATTTTGCGGGCATTGCGTAAATAACGAAGCAGCCCACGGAGATACCTGGGCCATTATAGCTTTTGAAAACGGATTGATACTTAATTTTATTCTTTGTGTTATCTGTCCAACAAAGTAAATGCCTGGTTTTAAATTAACTTCATTGCTGCCTGTTTCTATAAAGGCCCCGTTTCCGCTAATAAAAGCCAATGTGAAGCTGCCGTTTGGTAATGCGTATAACCCATCTGTAAAAAGAGGGTTATGCAGGTTATTAACTATCCAGAATTTACGGATATATGATTTAACGCTGATATCTGTTGCTATTTCTGCGTAGTTAAACATTATAGCAATGTAGTAATTAAAACTATCTACTCCAACGTTCCTAAAATCTTCCACCTACATCCGGGCAAGTCATGCATTCGGTTAGCATCTATCAGCTCATCTTACTTTTTACTTCCCCTTATAAAATCTCTGAAATAACTACACTCATTTATGGCTATTTTATAAAAAGAAGTTTTTTGATAGTGCTTTTGTAACTCTCTAAAATAAGGATCGTGCCGCATGCCGGGACCATCGGCAAAGTCATTAGTTTGTTTTTGATGACACTTGGCTGCCATAAAGGTACATCGGGCTCTAAACTCTTTATTATTGCTTAACGCACGGGCTTTTAAAAAATAATTTTGAGCATTGGAGGTGCTTAAAAAATCGGCATCGTAATATTCGCCGGGTTTACGGTCGCGGTCATAGGAGGTGTTGGTATAAGAGATGTAATACCAGGCATTGCCGTAAAAAGATGTGCTGTATAAACCTGTAGCCATTATGTAATAATACCGCGACGCGTTTTTAGGATCGGCACGTACTAACTTTTGCAGTTTGGCCATTCGCTTTGCAAATTGCAATTTGGTATACCCCTTTGCCGAGATAGAATCATATTTTTTAGGAAAGTCATGCAGGCGGTCAAGAAACGGGTTTGAACGTAACTCAGTATCCCAGTTGTGCGGCGCCAGTTTTAATTTTTTTTCGGGGATTTTTTTAAATGCTTTTATCGCGGCGTTGTAGCGGTGTTCACGAAGGTAAGTTGTCCCCAAAAGGTCATAAAGATTATGAGTTATATCCCGGTCAATATCGGAAGTAAGCAGCTTGATATAAAAGGTTTTGGCAGTGTTTTTACTCCAGTTAATCACTTTAACCACATCATAGGAGTGGATTTTGCGCTGTAAAAGATCGGGCAGGTTAAAGCCCAATGCCATTCGCCTATACTCGGGAGCGGTAGGGATAATAGTTAACTTGCTTTTAAGCATAGCAAGCGCGGCCATGGCCGTATCTTTTTGCTTTAAATAAGCCGGGGCTAACACCATGGCATAAAAATCACGGGACGATGCTGAGTAGTTTCTTTCGTCGTAGTCATCCCAATAATAGTTTTCATATTTGGGTTTGATTGTTCGGGCTTCATATTTAACCTTCTTGTTTAGCCAGGTTAATGAGGATACCAGTTCGGGCTCATTTATTTGATTTAGTTTTTTTATTTTTTGAGATAGCAGCAAAAGCTTAATTATTTGCCTTTGATCTTCCAGTTCCGGCTTAAGTTTTCTATTACCAATTTCTGCCAATGTTTTAAATCCACTGCTATTGTCATCTTGTATCCATGACAGGTAGGCCAAAGTTAGCTTGCTTAAAACCGGTTGTGTTGAAACAAGTTTATTGCAAAAAAGTCTTAGTTTAGGAATATAGGCTCTTTGTTTTCTTATTGTGCTGTCTTCGCCTACATAAGGTTGCAGATAACTATATGGATTTTGCCAGTTTGTTTTATTCAACCTGCCCGATAAGTAGCTTTCCTCAATTTTATTAATCTCCCTTACCAGCAGCACTTTTATTAACGGCGATCTGGGCTGGCATCGGTAAATATTTTCTAAGGCCGAAAGGCTAACCCGGGGTACATGAAAACCTCTTATGGCATAAACAAATGCCTTTTCATCGCCCGTTTTGGCATACTTCAGGATATTTTCAAGTTTTTCATGAATGCTGCTAAAGTCGTGAAATGCCTGGATCCGTCGCTCGGGATAATTGGCAAACACTTTCGAAAACAGGTATGCCGATTTTGCCAGATTATTTTCGGCTCCGGCCCTTAATGAAAGGGCCCAGCCCATTACATGACTTTTCGATTTTGCATTCGCTATATATTTATCATAAATGGCATTTGCCTCCCTGGGTTTACCGGCATAGCGCATTAAACGCTGGGCCTGGTAATAGTAACGCAGCTTTATAAAACTATCTTTTTCGGTAGCCGCTTTTTGCAAAGCCTCTTTTTGTTTATTAATCAACAATCCGGCATCCGGTTGTTTGGGGTTCCACCTATCACCGTAAAATTGGTTTACAAAGGGTTCGCTGCTTTTTGCAAAGCGATAGTATTGCAGAGCGCTGTTATGCCTGCCAGATACCATTGCCCTCAAAAATGTGTTCTTACGCAGGCTATCTGGCAGCATGCCGCCTGGTTTTAAATAGTTTAATAATAAGGCCGAGTCGGTTTTGTGTGGCAAATCATACATCGCCAGCCTTACATCCTTCGTCAACACCTCCTTGCCTAAATATATGGCCCATTCTTTACTGTTGATGTCGCCCTCGTCTGCCGGGTTTTTATCGTCATTTAGGTATAATAACCCATTGAAGTAAAAAGGTCTGTACCCCTGATTATCCTGTATGGTGTTATGAAAAAACGACGAGTAATAATCATACGGATCGGGTTCCGGGCCACAAGCCAGGTCAATAATTATCCCGATAAAAAAGCAGGCGGTAAGGCTAACGAAAAATATGATCAGTTTTTTCAAGATCGGCATAGGTATAGGTTTTTATTACAGGCTCATCCAGATGAAAATAAATAACATTTACGGTATCGGCCTTTATCAATGGTGATAAATAAGCGGCTGTGGCCTGTAAATCCCCGGCCGGAATTGTTTCCCAACGCACTTCGTCATTGGCTTTTAAACCATGATCGGGTAACTCTGTTTTGGCTCGGTAAATATTATTTTCTATAAATATAAACTGATTTTTGTTAAGCAAATCGTTAATTGATAATCTTTTTGCAATGCCAATATATTGCTGGTTACGGAACGCCACAGCCCAGCTAAAAAGTGGTAAACCAATATCAACCGGGAGCGGATAAGCGGTAATATTTTCGTTTATGTATTTCTTTATTTCGCTTATCTCCAATATAGAATTTTGATGCCCGTATTTACGCAGGTTACCCATATTATAACACATGAGCATTACGCGGTCAACCGGGGGAATGCCACTGCCTTTTTGATTTTTTATTTGATGCAGTCTTAAAGTAACCGAGAATTGCCTGCTTTTGAGATAGGGTACCTGTTGCAGCTTTTTGAGCAGGTAAAAGTAATTCTCGCGGGTTGATGTTGTCCAGTCGCAATCAAACTGGATCTCATCAAATGTGTATTTGCCGGCCTGGTGAATTTTGCCATCTACAAAGTTGCCGATCTTGCCGGCAAGGTCGTCAAGTTGTAAATGGCTGATATTTTTAAGGATGCTGTTGACAATAAAAACCACCGGCACAATGGCAACGGTATCGGGCAACTTAGATGGAAAAGTAACCGGGGAAATAGGTACAGGTAATTTGCTGTTCTCATCGGTATCCACATCCATTATCCGCACATATAGTTTTTGCGTTTTAAAATGATGCAGATAGTTTTGCTCGGTTTTGTTGGTTTTGTAAACGGTTTTCCAATAGTAAAAGGAAGTGTTTACAACCCGATCATGATGGCAAGAACAAAAGAAACAAAGAGCAAAGATCAAAAGAAAGAGGAATGAAGTTTTTTCTCGATTTTTCATCCCCTTTTCTCAATTTTTGAAAGTTTTATCTTAATTTTTATTCTTTTTTTTACTCCAAAGCCGTCTTAAAATCTTCTACCAGATCATCCAAATCTTCAATACCAATCGACAGGCGAATCATGGTTTCGGGAATACCCATTTCGGCCCGTCTTTCGGCGCCGAGCTCAAAAAATATGGTTTGCGCTACCGGGATGGCAAGCGTACGGGTATCGCCCAGGTTACTTGATTTTACTACAAGCTGCAGCTTGTTTAAAAAAGCAAGGCAATCAATGCTTTCATCCAGTTCGATGCTCATCAATCCGCCAAATTTGCTAAATAGTTTTGCGGCCCTATCATGCTGCGGATGGTTTTCCAATCCGGGATAGAACACCTTTTTTATTTTTGGATGGCTTTCAAAATAAGTAGCCAATGCCAGCGCGTTGTTGCAGGCCCGTTCTAAACGTAAGGCCAGGGTTTCTGATCCTACAGAGATAGAGTGAGCAGCTTCTGGCGATAATGTACCGCCGGCATCACGTAAACCTTTCTTACGTACCTGTGTCATGCCCAGGGCTTCGGGTTTTACCTGGGTTTTAAAGCCGGGGAAAATATTGGGGTATACACTCCAGTCAAATAAACCGGTATCGGTAACACTGCCGCCCAGGGCATCGCCATGGCCGCCAATGTATTTGGTTAATGAGTTGATAACCAGGCTGGCTTTAACATCAATGGGATTAAACAGGTAAGGCGAGGTCATGGTATTATCAACCACATATAAAATGCCTTTTTGCTGGCAAATTTCGCCAATGCTTTCCAGATCGGCTATTTGTGTAGCTGGGTTGGCTATTGTTTCAACAAAAACAAGCTTGGTGTTATCTTTAATTTCGCCGCGCACATTTTCAGCATCGGTAGCATCAACAAAAGTGATATCCAAACCCATATCGATATAAGTTTGAAAGATGCTGCGGCTGTTTCCGAACAGGAATGAGCTGGCAACAATATGGTCCCCATGCTTAATAAGCGCCATTATGGTAGCCGAAATAGCTGCCATGCCGGTTGAAAACGCAACAGAGGATAAGCCTTTTTCCATCTGGGTTACTTTATGCTCCAGCGCGGTAACTGTAGGGTTGCCCTGGCGTGAGTATGCGTAACCTTTCTTTTTGTTCTGGAAAATATCTACCAGGTCCTGCACATCCTCATGCCCGTAAGTAACCGAAGTATGAACGGGTTTATGTAAAGAACCGTGCTCAGGCTTGCCTAAGCGGTCGGAGTGTAGCAGGATAGTTGTAAAGCCTCTTTTAGTCGTCATTGTGAACCTATTAGTAAAATAAAATAATAGCGGTTGCGAACTTAAGGATTTTTATGCACACGAATTTCACGAATTGGATCGAATTGACACAAATCTTATGGATACGAATTTTATGGACACGAATTTCACGAATGGGAACGAATTGACACAAATCAATTCGGATGGATTTTTCGAATTAAAGGGGATATTATATGATTACTCTTTGATATTCTACCGAGGGGGAGCCGAAATTTATTACAATACCTAATCTTAAGCCCGAGGCTTTTAAATAGTTGAGAGTTTGTTTAATATGGGGATCACCGATATAGTTTCCTGTTTTAATTTCAAGGATGATCGTGTTATATAATACAAAATCTGCAACAAAAAAGTGTTTGAGTTTTTGCTCTTTGTAGATAATGGAATATGGTTTCTCTTTCTCGAATGGGAGACCTAATCGTTTAAACTCAAACTCCAGGGCATCTTTATAAACAGCTTCCTTAAATCCATGACCCAATATCTTATGAACTTCAAAACAAGCGCCAATTATTTTAAAAGATTCATTCTTGAATAGTATTTCAGCCATATAATTATACACGAATTTACTATTATACACGAATTTCACTAATTGAATCTAATTTTCACTAACCCAGCGATAAATAAATTCGTGAAATTCGCCTAAATCAGTGAAAATTCGTGTTTATTCCATTCGTGAAATTCGTGTCTATTCTTTATCCTTTGTATCCATTACAATAGTCACCGGCCCATCATTCACTAAACTAATCTTCATATCGGCCCCAAAAATCCCGGTAGCTACTTTTTTACCCGTGATAATTTCCAGTGTTTTTATCATCTGTTCATACATAGGTATTGCCTTATCGGGTTTGGCGGCGCGAATAAATGATGGGCGGTTTCCTTTTTTGGTTTGAGCAAACAGCGTGAACTGCGATATTAGCAGGATATCCCCATTAATATCAGCCAATGCTTTATTCATCAAATCATTCTCATCACCAAAAACACGCATACCGGCAATTTTATTGGCCAGCCAGTTTAGGTCGTCTTCGGCATCTGCATCCTCAATCCCCAGCAATACCAAAAAACCGGCGCCTATTTGCCCGGTAACCCGGCCATCAACTTTGCAACTTGCTTCGATAACCCGTTGTAATACTGCTCTCATATAGACATGAATTTTATGGACACGAATTTCACAAATTGGATCGAATTTCACGAATTCAAGCGGATTAGTAGCGAATAAAAACCACCCCCCATTTTACCTGAAGCCCTGAACTCAGAACCGTACCAATTCGCCCAATAATTAAAATTCGTGTCAGTAAAGCCTTTTACCAATCAGATTTGTGTCAATTCGAATTAATTCGTGACATTCGTCTTTATTTAAAATTCGTGTAATCTCCCCCTTTAATTCGAAAAATCCATCCGAATTGATTCGTGGCAATTCGCTCCATTTGTGAAATTTGTGTTTATAGCATTCGTGTTTCATAACGTTCGGGACAATTCGATTTAATTTGTGAAATTCGTGTTTATTTAAATACGTGTTATGGAAATTAAAGAAGCGCAGCATCTTGTAGATAAGTGGATAAATACCATGGGTATCAGGTATTTTAATGAGCTTACCAATACGGCTATTTTGATGGAGGAAGTGGGCGAGGTGGCCCGCATTATGGCAAGGCAGTATGGTGAGCAGTCATTCAAAAAATCGGATACGGAGGTTAACCTGGCTGATGAAATGGCAGATGTGCTGTTTGTGCTCATATGCCTGGCTAACCAAACCGGTATCGACCTTACGGATGCGCTGGAAAAAAATATGGAAAAGAAAAGCATCCGTGATGCCGACCGGCACAAAAATAATGAGAAGCTGAAATGATGTTTTTTGAAATTATGCATGGGTTTTTTAAAATAAACAAAATTAAATTTTGTTTATTTTAAATTTGCATAATATAATAAGGCGGGTTTCGTTTATTCTCAATAACTAAATTACCTTATTATGAAAATTTATCTCATTTCATTTACTTTATTATTGGCTTTTTCTGCCTGTGGACATAAAGATGTAAAACTGAAAGAAGTGGCAGTGGATATGATGATGGCCCCCAAACCATCAGTAAACCAAAGCAAAACCGCTTATGAAAATGCCTATGACAAAAAAGCGCCTGATAGCAAAGAAACCGTTGACACATCTAAAAAGATAATTAAGGAGGGCGAGATCCGTTTCCAGGCGGGGAATCTGAAAGCCACCAGGGAAAAAATAGTTAGTTCATTAAAAAGCTTTGGCGGGTATGTTGCCGAAGAAAATGAAACTACAAATAGTGATAACAATCAGAAAGAATATGATCTGAAAATTCGGATCCCCTCCAAAAATTTCGACACGTTCCTGGAGGCATTATCTGCCGATGCAGACCATATCGACACCAAAAGTATTCGCAGGAGAGATGTTACTACTGAGTTTATTGATATTGCTACCCAGCTTAAAAACAAGCAACTGCTTGAAGGCCGTTACCTGGAGTTACTAAAGAAATCGACCAAAACAAGCGACCTTTTACAGATAGAAGATAAGCTTTCCGAGATCCGTACCGATATAGAATCGACCCAGGGACAATTGAATTATTTGAGCAGGCAGGTTGCCTATAGTTCGCTGGATATTGTTTTTTACAATAAACAAACAGCTCAAATTGCCGATGAGGCATTTAGTTATAAATTTAAAACCGCTGTTTATGATGGTTGGAACATACTGCAAAGCCTGTTTTTTAGCACAGTGATGTTTTGGCCCATTATATTTATAGCTATTATTTTTTATTGGATATTTATAAGGTGGAGAAGGAAAAAGGCGAAGAAGGCAGCGTAAGTTCTGCCTTCTTCTGCAACTGCCATGATGTTTTCATTGAATATAACTTACTTTAATTTCACCAATCGTTCACCATCCAAAACCGGGATAGCGGTGGTAATATCAACCTGCAGGCAAAACTCAATATCTTTTTCGATGCCTAATTTTTTCATTCGCTCGCCGTGGGATGTTTTTTTAAGGTAATCGTTAATGTTGTGCCTGCCTAACTGGTAAAGGTCGTTTGCGGCGATGGCGGCATCGTCCAGCTCAAAGCCGTTTAATTTTAATTGTTCAATAACGGCACCGGCAAACAGGGTATCCTCCAGGTTGAAATTGTTTTTCCAGCCCGCGCATACCAGCAATATGTTTTCGTCCTGCGTTTTTAACCAGTTGCTAAGCGCGGTAAGGTTAAGGAACGAGCCAATTACAATTCTTTTGGCCGCGCGCGATAAATGCAGCGCATGGGTACCGTTGGTGGTAGTAAGCACTATGGTTTTTCCGGCTACTTTTTCGGCAGCGTAGGAGAATGGCGAATTACCAAAATCAAAACCATCAACTACTTTTCCGTCGCGTTCTGCTGCCAAAAGGTAATCCAGCCCTTTCTCTCTATACGCGGAACACTCCTCAACCTGTGATACCGGGATAATAGCCTCAGCACCATTTTCAATACCATAACATATAGATGATGTTGCCCTGAAAATATCAATAACCACTACAATGTGCTCTTCAACTTTGAAGAGCGGTATTAAAGCAGGGGTAAGGCAAACGTGTGCCCCCCGGACCCCTGAAGGGGGAGTTTGGGTATCGGTATTATTTGACATAGTTTTTAAATTAATGATTGAAAGAGAAACTATTGTTTATAGTTCCCCCTTCAGGGGGTTAGGGGGCTTAAGCTTTATAAAAAGGCGGTTTTACAACCTTTGCTTTTACCTTGTTATCCCTTATGCTGATGTAAATTTCGGTGTCTTCTTTGGCAAATTCGGTTTTTACATAGCCCAGGCCTATGGCTTTTTGCAGCGAGTAGGATTGTGTGCCTGATGTTACCTTGCCTATGTTATTTCCATCAGCATCAACAATAGGGTAATCATGACGAGGGATACCACGATCTATCATTTCAAAACCTACCAGCTTTTTGCTTACACCTGTTTGTTTTTGCTCTTGCAGCGCCCCGGCATTGGTAAAATCTTTATTGAATTTGGTTACCCAGCCCAGGCCGGCCTCTAAAGGCGAAGTAGTATCATCAATATCGTTACCGTACAGGCAAAAACCCATTTCTAAACGTAAGGTATCGCGGGCGCCCAAACCAATTGGTTTTATGCCCAATGGTTCGCCTGCCTTGAAAATTGCATCCCAGATCTGCTCTGCATATTGATTTTCGAAATAAATTTCAAAGCCGCCTGCGCCTGTATAACCTGTGGCCGAGATCAGCACATTATCAACACCGGCAAATGTTCCTTTTTTAAAAGTGTAGTATTCCATCGATACCAGGTCAATATCGGTAAGGCTTTGCAGGGCCTCGGCAGCTTTAGGGCCCTGAATGGCCAGCAGCGAGGTACGATCGGATATGTTTTTCATATCAACGTCCGTGGTATTAAATTTTGAGATCCAGTTCCAGTCCTTATCAATATTTGATGCGTTAACCACCAGCATGTAGGTTTTCTCGTCAATACGATAAACCAGCAAATCGTCAACTATACCACCATCCTCATTTGGCAGGCATGAGTATTGTACTTTGCCATCGTACAGTTTTGAAGCGTCGTTACTGGTAACCCTTTGTATCAGGTCGAGCGCGTTATCGCCTTTCAAAATAAATTCGCCCATATGGCTCACGTCAAACACACCAACAGCCTTGCGTACGGTTTCGTGTTCGGCATTTATGCCTGCATATTGTACGGGCATGTTGTAGCCGGCAAAGGGTACCATTTTGGCGCCCGTTTTTATATGGATATCGGTTAAAGCAGTATTCTTCATGCAAACTGTATAATAAGCCGCAAAAGTAATTATTTCCCGGGGGAAATAAGCGGTAGCCGTTAAATCTCTCCTGGCTGGGGAGACTTTTTTGCAACCATTTTTTCCGGGGATGCGCCCAAATTCTGATAAAACTTAACCAGCCCCCTGGTTACTTTGTTTACATCATGTTGCTGCTCTACCAGTTTACGGGCGTTTAAACCTATATTACAGCAAAAGTCCTCATCGGTAATACAGCGTTCAATCGCTTCGTAAAACTCCTGTTGGTTATTAGCAATCATAATATTGGCTCCATTGGTAAAGTTGATGCCCTCGGCCCCTAACGAGGTAGATATGATGCATTTTTGCATAGCCATGCCTTCTACAATCTTCACCCGCATCCCCCCGCTTGACAAAAGCGGAACTATCATTATGGCTTTACTGTTTACAAACTCAAAGGCATCATCAACTTCGCCCTGGATAAATATTTTGCCCATCACCTCATAGTCATCATAACGCTCGGGGATATTATGGCCTGCCACGTAAAATTTAACGCGCAGATCGCCTTCGGTCAGGTCCTTATAAAAATTATCAATAAACCACTCTATTCCTTCACGGTTGGGCAGCCAATCCAATGATCCGAGGAAAAAAAGGCTCGGGAATTCGGTTTTACTTAAATCAGGGTTGTAACGGGTTAAATCGATACCAACCGGGAAGATCTCTACCGGGATGGTGGTTCCATAGGATAGGATGGTGATCTTATCTTCGGATGTAAATACCGCTATGGCATCAAATTTATTAAGCTGCTCTAGTTCGTAATCTTTAATGCGTTTGGCCAGCATGCGCAGGTACCATTTTTTAAACAGATCGCTTTTTTGCTGGGCCAGCCTTTGCCAAACCTGGTGTTCAATATTATGCGAGCGATAAATAAGCTTCGCTTTAGAAAACCTGCGTATAGATGCCAGGTAGGGGGTAACAAATAGACCTTCGAACTGAATAACATCATATGCAGTGTTCTTCAATTCGCGGATCAGTAGCTTTTCAAATTCGGCATCATAAAAGCGATCAACATTATTTGATTTTTTATTAAACAGGTTCACTACCGCATCAACCATAGATATGTTGATGTTGATTTTGTACGAGGTATAATTTATTTTATCCTGCAGCTCATCTTTTGGGTGGGAGTTGCCATTGTAGTTTTGCGCATTTAATGATACCAGCGATACACTGTGCCCTAACGCAATCAATCCTTTAATGGTATTGCACACCACTATGGCATACCCGCCATTTTGCGGAAATGGGACACGATGTGTTAAAATAAGAATTTTCAAATGATTGATGGTTTGTCACAAAAATACCATCCAGAAAGTGGTTATCAAAGTATCTTTAAAAAATACTTAGCTGCGGATCGCTTACCCTGAAAGTTTTACGATGATATGGCGTAAAGCCAATTTTCAAGACCGTTTCGCGGTGTTTTATGGTTGGATAGCCTTTGTTGCTATGCCAATCATACTCCGGGTGCTCGGCAGCAATTTGCAGCATATAGTCATCACGGTAGGTTTTAGCTAATATAGATGCCGCAGCAATGCTGAAATACTTGCCATCGCCCTTAATGATACATTCATGCGGGGTGTTTGGATATTTTTTAAACCTGTTGCCATCAATGATTAAAAACTGCGGGGCGATATGCAATTTTTTGATGGCGCGGTGCATAGCCAGGAAAGATGCATTGAGGATATTGATCTCGTCTATCTCAAAATTATCGGCCGATGCAATAGCAAAAGCTATAGCTTTTTTCTCAATCTCTGCACGTAACTGATACCTTATTTCCTCTGGTACCTGCTTCGAGTCGTTCAATATATGGTGGTCGAAATCATGGGGAAGTATAACGGCTGCAGCAAATACAGGCCCGGCAAGGCAACCGCGACCAGCTTCGTCGCATCCTGCTTCAATCAATTCATATTGGTACCTGGCTGCTAACATCTGTGCAAATATAAGAAGAAGTATCAGGTAGTTAGTATCAGGTATCAAGACAGTAGAAGTACCGGGCTTACCCTCTTTTCTCCCGCGGGCTTGCAGTCCGAAGGTTTGGCATGATTGCATCTTTTAGCCGCCCTTTAATTTTACGTAAGCTTACGCGGTATCAAGTAGTTAGTGTCGGGCAACAAGACAAAAGAACGCCAGCATTTAAACGTTTAGCAAAAGGTTTAAATGAGAATTTAACCCTAAAATTCGTGCAATTCGAAAAAATTAGCGGGAATTAGTGTGTATTTAAAAGATCCTTAAGGTAAGCAGGGTGATGTCATCTATCGGTTTGCTTTTGTGCACCAGGTTCAAATGATCTAAAAGGGCGCCGTTAAAATTATCGGGCGATAGGTTGCCGTGGGCTTTTACAAAATCAAGCAGTTTTTCCTCGTTCCAAACCTTATGGCTGGTAGATTCAAAATCCATCAGGCCATCGGTGTAATTTACAATAAGGCTGCCCGGCTCCATATCAATTTCACCTTCATTTAAAAAAGGGAGTTCTTCAAAAACACCTATCATGGTAGTGCCCAGTTTTAATGGTATGGCCTCTCCATCGGAGTACAGGATGGTTGGATTATGGCCTGCATTAATATAATTAAGCTTGCGTTTCTTTTGATTATAACGGGCCAGGAAAAGCGTTATAAAGCGCTCGCCTTTGGTATTATTGAGTACTATTTTATTAAGGCGGTCGATAATATTGGTCAGGTCGCCCTCCACCGCTGCCCAGGCATGTAAGCTCGCCTGGAAGTTGGCCATCAGCAACGCGGCCGAGATTCCTTTGCCAGATACATCGGCGATGCACCACAAAAATTCATTTTCGTTCAGGCGGATAAAATCAAAATAATCGCCGCCGATGTTTTGATGTGGTAAATACTTTGCACCAATTTCCACACTATCATCCTTTTGGAATTTTAGTGGAATCAACATGTTTTGCACCTCAACCGCCAGCTCCATTTCGCGCTGAAAACGTTCGGACTGTAAGCGTTCGCGAAATAGCTTTTTATTCTCCAGGGCCACAACTATCACATTCATCAGGGTTTGAATGAAGTTAAGATCGTTGCCCAACATCTCGCCGGATGTATCAAAATCGCCTATAAGGGCATAGGCCAATGCCCGGCTTTTATGGTATATAGGGATAAAATAATTGTACTTGCGTAAGAGAAGATCTATATGGTCGGCTATCGCGATAGGTGATTTTACCCGACTTAATTTATTGCATGCCTTGCTCAAAGCCATTGACGATTCCAAATCGCCGCCATATTTTGAGATACACACAAACTTACCCTCTTTTTCAATAAGGAAACGCAATTTGCCCACCTGCAGGTAATTTTGCAGGATAACCTCAAGCATTTGAATAAGTATGGGAGTGGCGGTGTTTTTATTAATGGCCCTGGTTATCTCCAATAATGAGTTTAACTCTGATTGTCGCTTCAGCAACAGCCTGATTAATTCGTCTTCGCCAGAACTATCGTCTATATATTGCATTTGTTGTTAGTACGCTGACTAAAATAGAAAAAATATTTTCAAATGCGTGTACTTTGTGATTTTATATCGAAGGCATCGCGTAGCCCAACGGTAACCAGGTTAAAGGCATATACTAAAAGCATAATAGCAAGGCCCGGAATAATAGCCAGGTAAGCCGAGTTCATCACTATATAACCATAATGCTCTTTAATCATACCTCCCCAGGTGGGCATAGGTGGCTGTGCGCCAAAGCCMAGGAAACTTAGCCCGGCTTCGAGTAATATAGCCGATGCAAAGTTTGATGAAGCCAATACCAGCATAGGGCCGGTTATATTAGGTAAAATATGTTTGGTGATAATACGGGTATTGCTAAAGCCCAATGCACGGGCGGCTTCAATATATTCAACCTGCTTAAGGCTCATTACCTGTCCGCGTACCAGTCGTGCTACCTCAACCCACATTGACATACCAACCGCTATAAATATTTGCCATAACCCTTTACCAAGGGCAAACGATATGGCAATAACCAGCAGCAAGGCCGGTAACGACCATAATATATTCATCAGCCAGCTAAGCGCGGCATCCACCCAGCCGCCAAAGTAGCCTGCTATGGCCCCAATGGTTACCCCCAACAGCATACTAATAATAACCGACATTAAGCCAACTGCCAGCGAAATACGGGTGCCAAGCAGTAACCTGCTCAGCATATCGCGGCCATAAATATCGGTGCCAAGCCAATAGGTCCTGGTGGTTATTTGTTCGTTTTTTATTTTATCACTAAAGTGCTTATATATCTCGGCGGTTTTTTTTAGGGAGATGGCAGGGTTTAATAATACCATGCCGTAACGATAGCGGGGTTTAATCCCATTCACTACTTCAAAAATATTATACGCCTTTTTATCTGGCTTATCCTCGTCGCCAATATATTCGTTTACGTAAATAGAATCCTGTTTAAAATAGTATCCGGTAACAGGCAGCTCCCTATAAAATGACGACTGTCCAAAAAGCATCCTGCCGAAGAAGCCCGCCGTATCAACCTGTTCGCTTTTGCGGATCCGCAGCATCATAAACTTTGCTCCCGGCTTTTTAATGCTCAGCTGAATGGTCATATTATTTGCATGCGGGGTTTTATCGGGCAGCACCAGGTATCCCAATAAGGCTACAAGAAGCGTAACCGCTATAAAAGCGAGCCCGCCCATAGCGATTTTATTACGCTTAAAGGCAATCCACGTTTGTTTTGAGGGAGTAAGCTGGGCCAATAGTTAATAGTTCTTTTTGGCTAAATATCGTTTAAATAGGTGCAATAAGCAATTAGCTTTATACAAATTACATTGATATTAAAAACGGGCGTTATTTTACCTCCCTGCCTTTCCACTGGTACTTTTTGTTGCTGCCTATTAAGCCCATCATAATCAGGTAAATTACATGTGCGGGTATTGTTATAATAAGCAGGCTAACCAGGTATCCGCGTTTAAAAAAAGAAGTAACCGGCAGCAGGTAAATAGCCTCAAACAGATATTTTAATAAAAACTGCACCAGAAAAAGTTTAAAGTAATAAATATCATAAAAACCCAGGCAGGCGTTTAGTAATATTGATACATTAAAAAGCCAGAAGCACAAACCAATGGCTACTATTTTTTTATCCTTATACTTTGTAAATTTTGATGCCCATCGCTTTCGCTGCTGTAAAAACTCCTTTAAGGTGGGCTTTGCATGGGTATATACAACAGCATCTGTTTGTTTCAAAAAGCCAATTCGGCCAGGGTAGCGCGCCGCTATCTTTTGTAGCAGTAATTCATCATCGCCCGATGCTACGTCGTCAATCCCCATAAAGCCCCCTACTTCATTAAATATGTCCTTACGGTAGGCCAAATTAGCGCCATTACAGGTTGATGCCTTGTTATTGCCAATAAATGCGGCCCCAATGCCAATAAGAAAAGAAAACTCAAGGGTTTGCATCAGTTCAAATACCGATTTTTCTTCAAAAAAAGTTACCGGTGACGAAACCATTACCAGGTTCTGACTCTCATAATAAGCAACTATGGATGACAGCCATTTGCTGCCCATGCGGCAATCGGCATCGGTAGCTACCATTAAATCGCCCGTTGATAGTTGTATGGCCTCGGTTATTGCCTTCTTTTTATAGGAGTTAAGGGGCTTATCCTCGTTTAGTTTAAGCAAGGTTATTCCATGGGCTGCATAGCTGCTGATGATAGCTGCGGTATCATCAGTAGAGTGGTCATCAACAATAATAACCTCTAACAAGTGTTTTGGATATTCCTGTGCCAAAATATCCTCAATGGTTAAATGGATCCTTTCGGCCTCGTTGCGTGCTGCAATGAGTATGGTAACCTTTGTGTTAAAATTGGCAATTGTAAACGGAACTACCTTAATATTAAACCAACCTTTAATTAAATAAATAACAAGTAACAGGTACAGTCCTGTTAAAAATAACGAAATTATACTAAGCGTTGCGATCAAAGAATTTGAGTTTAAATACAAATAAAGAGCCTAAAATAGCAGGAATAAATAAATTTATTAGCCATATAGAAGATACACCGGCTATTATGGCGAATTTTTGATCGGTTATATAAACAAACAGGTGCGATGCTGTAAAACCACGCACACCAATGTCAAAAAGATCAAGAGAGGGCACCATTGATGATATAAAAAAAAACAGCATCAACATCATAAACATAGAGAAAACAGGGATCTGCGGTATCAGCATCTGGAATACCAAATAATACTGCAACGAGAAGGTAGCATACCGGGCAGCACTGAAACTTATAATTTTAATGAGCTGATGGGTTTTATACTGACCCATGATTGCAAAAAAGCGATGATATTTTTTAACCAGCGGGATATGATCAAACAAGTCAACCACCCACTTTATATGGAAATAAATGATTAACTGAATGGTTGCTAAAATTGCACCCAAAGCCATGATACTTGCAGGCAGCCACGAATTAGCATGTATATAAGTAAATATAAACCATATAATGGATACTGCGCCTAAAACATTGGTAACGGTACCCTGGCTAAATGAGCCCACGCTCATAGCAAAAATGCCCGGGATTCGTTTTCGGTTTGGTAAAAACATTACCCGGCCACCATATTCGCCAATCCTGTTTGGTGTTGTTACTGCCCAGGTAAGGCCGCAAAAAACAGCTTCTATTGCTTCCCACAGCGTTATATCTATAAGTGTTTTGGTAACATAACGCCATTTTAAAGCCTCCAAAAACCAGTTAACAAACATTAGCATAACAATTATGCCCATGGTTATTATTACCCTGGTGATGCTTAAATGCGATGCTAAAAGTTCAAATGCTTTTAAGTCATCACTTTTTTTGGAGAACTGCCTGTAAATAAACAATGCAGCTGCAATTACTATACTGGCCTTAAGTAAATAGGAAACTATTTTTTTTGTAGAACTAGTCAAAAAGATAAATTTTTACAATGTTACGAAAAATGGGGTGAGGATTACCTCGCCCCATACAACACAACATAAATACTTTTGTTTATTTTAATCGGGCTTTTAAAAACGCAATGGTATTGGTATACGCATCCCGGGTGGCATCGCTGTTATAAGCGGGGTTGCTGGGGTTGGCAAAACCGTGGTCGGCATCATATTGGTGCAGGTATAGCTTTTTGCCGGCCGCCTTCATATCTGCGCTAAATTTAGTAACTACTTTGGGGTTTATCCATTGATCTTTATTTGCAAAGTTGCCCAGTACGTCGGCATTTAAAGTTTTTAAGCGCGCTATATTCTGCTCGGGCATGCCATAATACATTACGCAGCCGGCCAGTTTTTTACCAGCCAGTAAGCTGGTTTGCAGGCTCCAGCCACCGCCAAAACACCAGCCAATGGTGGCAATATGTGCACCTGTACCGGCATAAGTTAATGCCCCGTTAATAATGGCTTTGGCCCTGTTTTCGTTTACCGCCTGCAAGTATTTGCCCGCATCCTGCTGGGTTGTGGCAACTTTGCCATCATAAAGGTCAAGGTCAATAATGTTCACATTTCCAAGATCGTTATAGATCTTTTCAGATTCGCGCTTTACATAATCATTCAATCCCCACCATTCGTGAATCACCAGTATGTAGTTATTGCTTGGTGCTTTAGCTTTTAACATATACGCCGTCGATTCCTTGCCATCGGGTGTTTTATAGGTAATATTCGTGCCTATGCTGCTTTGGAAACGGACAGGTAATGGTTTTAAATGCGCCGCCCTGAATTTTGAATCAGACGCCAGCGAAGCAAACCGTTGTGTTGCCGATGGGTTACTGCAGCAAACTACTTTGCGCTGTGCAAATGCATAGGTGCAAAAGCCGGTTAATAAAACAATAAGAGTTAGCTTTTTCATAGTTGGATATTTTTCTGGTAAGCCGTTAGGGGCTACATAGCAATACGTTTATCGATTGATTTGCATTGCCTGAAACTTAAACGGTATTAGTAGGTTTACCTCAATGTTTTTACATAACATTCAGTTTGATCCATTAAAATTACGGTTTAATATAATTTATCCAACATCATTTTCTGCCCGGATAAAAAGCGTAGAACGTGCAGCGTTGTAAGCGGCGTTAATTATTCAACCGTCCAGGCAGCAACCTCATACGCGCCTAAGTCAACAGCAATTTTACCATCAATTAGATTAGCCGTGCTCCTCCCAATAAAACTACCTGTCTTTTTCCCAGGTAATCCACTCGCCTCAACACTTGCCGCCTGATTTTTATCCGATAGATTAACAACCACAATAACCGCTTTATTCCCATCCTGCCTGATAAATGAAAACACCTGGTCGTTATTATTGGGGAGGGTTTTGTAAGTCCCTTTAACTATAGCCGCATTGGATTTGCGTAGGCTGATCATCTTTTTATAATAATTAAAAAGCGAATTGGGTTTTTTTCTTTCTTCCTCAAGGGATATTCCGTCGTTGGGTTTATCATCATTAAACTGGTCCTTATATGGACCTGTTTGTTTGTACCAGTAGGCCATTCCTTTACCTTTAGCTGATGCGTACCATTCAAAGGCTTGTCTGTCCGGAATTTCATTGGCATCGGTTCCGCCAAAGTTGGCGGAGGTGCCGGTCATGCCCAATTCCTGGCCGTAGTAAATAGATGGTATGCCGCCCATCAGCAAGTTAAGTGCGCAGCCTGCTTTTAATTTACCCATATCGCCTTTAACAGCGGTACTAAAGCGGGGTACATCATGGTTTTCAATAAACACTACCTGTTGCTTACCGGCCGGGTTCATAGCCAGGGTTGAATCGGCATTGGCTAACAACAGATCTTTCCTGAACGACCGGATGGCAAACGCCAGCCTTAAGCCAAATACGCGGTCAACGCCGCCCTTTTCCAAATATTCCAAACCTAAGCCGAACCAGTTGGCTTGCTCGGCAACTATTTTTATTTGGGGGTTAATGGCTCTTAGTTTGCTCAATAAAGGGTTCCAGAAAGTATCAAACAAATGGGGGAGTGTACCTTTATTATCCAGGTTATCCATCATATGGTCAAGCCGGAAACCGTCCACACCATCGTCAAACTTGCCGTCCTTATTAGGGTCCAGCCAGTAGCTGAATAGTTTAAAATTGTACTCCTTTGATTTTTCGCTGTTTAAATTGGCCGTGGTAATTTTATGGGTTACACCGTCGTAGCCTTTTAATTCGGTTAAATTATATACTATGGTTGATGGCTTTTTATTCTCCTTGTCGTCCCAGATAATATAATCAGTATACTCGGATTTTGGGTTGCCGAATGCATCCTTCCACCATTTGGAATCCTCGGTAACGTATTGGGTTTCCATATCCATATAAAATTTCATGCCCCTTTTATGCAGTTCTTTAATCAGCGCCAGGTAATCCTGCAGCGTGCCGTATTTAGGATCGATCTTTTGAAAATCAATAGCAAAATAATTGTGGTAATAAATCGACTCATAAAGTGGGGTGCACAAAATGGAAGTTACACCCAGTTCCTGCAGGTAATCCAGTTTCTGGCGAATACCGTTCAGGTCGCCATGACTATCGCCATTACTATCAAAAAAACTCCGTTGAAAAACATGGTATATAATCTCGTCGTCGTTGCCATTTTTATTCCCCTTTTGTTTAGGATGGGGCAGTGTAGCGCTTGCAGATAGTGTAACGCAAAGCAGGCAGGCAAGCACAACGGTTTTTTTTATTTTCATAGATGTTATAATTGGACCCTAAAACAACTGAAATGATCACTAAAATACAATGAGTAAATAGTATATTAAATGGCTTATCTTATCCCTAAAAACTGCATTTATTACCAACATACGGATTATATACGCCATATATTGGCCAGTTTTGCTGTGTTTTGACTTAAGTTGTAGTCCTATTTTTGTACGTTAATAATACTTTAATTGTTTGTACAATTTACAGGCTTGATTTAATGTAAATTAATAGTTTAATTAGGCCGAAAAAGCGCCTGCTAAAACAATAAACCCATACATGGCTATTACCTGCAAAGCAGCCATTACCAATGGCCACGGAAGTTTTACTATTGAGGATATTGAAGTTCATGATCCGCAGCCCGATGAGGTGCTGGTAAAAATAATGGCCGCCGGGCTTTGCCATACCGATCACGACTCGCTGAACTGGGGCAGGCAGCTTATAATAGGGCATGAGGGTGCAGGTATTGTTGTAAAAACAGGTAGTGAAGTAAGGGATTTGGCCCCAGGTGATAAAGTGATATTAAACTGGGCCATGCACTGCGGGCATTGCTTTCAATGTTTAGAAGGCAACCAGCACCTTTGCGAGATAGCTTCGCCGGTAGCAGCCGGAGGGAATGGTTATACGCCCGGCCATGCAGATCCATCGGGCACAACTTTAAATGCGCAACCCGTTTTACGTTCATTCAATATAGGTACCATTGCCCAATACACATTGGTAAAAGCATCCGCATTAGTAAAAAATGTATCTATAAATATGTCGTTTCCGGCGGCAAGCATCATAAGCTGCGGAGTAATGACAGGTTATGGCTCGGTACTGAATGCCGCTAAAGTAAAAATAGGGGCATCGGTGGTGGTGCTTGGTACCGGTGGTGTTGGGCTTAGCGTGATCCAGGGCGCTAAAATAGCCGGGGCCGGCATGATCATAGCCATAGATATTAACCCAAACCGTTTAAAAATGGCTGTCGAATTTGGAGCAACCCATACCCTTTTGGCCGACAAAGCTGATACAGGGCTGTTACTGGCGGCCCAACAGGTAAAAAGCATGACCAATAACCGCGGCGCTGATTACGCTTTTGAATGCACTGCTGTCCCTGAGTTAGGTGCTGCGCCGCTGGCGATGGTGCGCAATGCGGGTACTGCCGTACAGGTGAGCGGAATTGAGCAGGATATTACTATTGATATGCGCCTTTTTGAATGGGATAAAATTTACATCAATCCGCTATACGGCAAATGCCGCCCGCAGATTGATTTTATGCAGATTGTACAACATTACGAAAATGGGGATCTGATGCTGGAAGAAATGATTACACGCACTTATAAAATAAATGAACTTGATAAAGCTTTTGATGACATGCTAAACGGCAGAAACGCCAAAGGAGTTATTGTTTTCGACTAAAAATATGCCTTTTAAAACAACAAAATTATCAAACCTGCAGTTTGAAAATAATAATTTACGTTTTATCACTGTAAAAACCCCGAACCTTAAAGGCCGGGGTGATATTTGCGTATACGTTCCGCCGGGGACAAAACCAACTGCTACCTTACCCATTGTAATATTGTTACATGGCGTTTACAGCAGCGCCTGGAGCTGGGCCTATAATGCGGGAGTGCATTTAAAATTGAATGAATTGATAAATGCGGGTGAGCTGCCACCTATGATATTGGCCATGCCATCTGATGGGCTTTGGGGTGACGGATCTGGTTTTTTACAGCACAGTTTATATAATTTCGAAAAATGGATAGCGGAGGATGTGCCCGCTGTTGTAAGGGAGAATATTAATGGGGCAAAAGAAGATTCGCCCCTGTTTATATCGGGCCTGTCTATGGGTGGTTTTGGCGCTTTGCGTATCGGTGCCAAATACGGGCAACAGTTTAGGGCAATATCCGGTATGTCGTCAATTACCAGCCTGCCCCAGATCAAGCTTTTTGTTGAAGAGCCTTTAAAATATTACGCGCAGGATAATGCGGTTGACGAAGATGTTTTTGCAACTTTTAAATATTACAGGCAGCAATTACCGCCTGTGAGGTTTGATTGCGGCACAAACGACCTGTTGCTAAGGTACAACCGCGATTTGCATAAAAAAATGGAGCAGGAGGGTATGCCGCATATTTATGAGGAATACACTGGCGGGCATGAATGGTCGTACTGGTCAAAGCATGTTATAACTGCCTTAAAGTTTTTTGCAAGCCACCTATAACCGGCCAGGTTGCCCGAGACCATGTAGTTGATGTAATTTACCTTTTTGCACCTGCCAGGTGATAAAAATGGCTGATATTTTAACAACAATTATTGATGTTTTAATAACAAAATAAAAAGCGAAATAAAATTAATGAAAATATAAAATGCTGATATATAATGTATTGCGATGTGTTTGTATTTGGAATTATCATTTTTTTGTCAATTAGACATCGGGCCATATACCAATGTTGCTATTTTGAACGTTTAACTACTTTGTAGGTTCTAACCTGCAAATAGTGATAAGGTTTAGGTTTAAAGTCCCCAAGCAGCGAGTGCAAGGGGACTTTTATTTTTAAGCCTGTATATAAAGAGAACCTGCGCTGATATCCTCATCAATTATTGCTTTATTTGCAGCCTGCAAAAAAAACTGCACTGGTTAACCCTCAATGAGCGATCTGAAAAAGGAATTATATGATTTATGTGTAGCTCATGTGCGCAGGAGCATGGATGCTGCCGAGCTGGCTATCCAGGAAGCTCAAAAAGCATCAAACGATGATACCAAAAGCAGCGCCGGCGATAAATATGAAACGGGGCGCGCCATGATGCAGCAGGAAACCAACCGCAACCTGGCCCAGTTAAATGAAGCTAATAAACTTATGGTTGCCTTAAACCGTATCAGCACCACCGGCACATCTGCTATTGCCGGGCCGGGTAGTGTGATAACTACTAATAATGGAAATTTTTACCTGGCCATCAGTGCCGGTAGTTTACCCTTTGCAGGTAAAACTTATTTTGCTGTTTCTCCCGGCTCACCTGTAGGCCTTAAACTTAATGGCAAAAAAAAGGGCGACAGCTTTACATTGAATGGTAAATTATATACTATTGAATCGGTAAGCTAAGTATCATGAGCTTAAAGCGTATAAAATGTTTTTATGTAAAGCCTGGCATTATGTAAATCCAGCGTCTAAATGTATGATCTTTTCTTCGGTTTGAGTTAGATAGCCGTAACCTTTTAAGTCAGAAGTCTAAAGACTTGACGCTTTTTTCAATATAAGGCGTGAATAACACCGTTGTTTATTAAAGTTCGGCACTTCAAATTCAGACTAACACCGGTAGTTATCACGTAATTAAATTCTATCTTTAATCGTCTAAATACTTTCGCAATGATTCAAAAAAGAGCCTACTTTTTCTTGCTGTTTCTTATTTTACAAAGTTGCACTCATGCACAAACTTTCAATAAAGCCAAGTTAGACAGCTTTTTTGTCGCGCTGAATACGAAAGACCAAAGCATGGGCAGTATCGCCATATCTGCGAATGGAGTGTTAGTTTATCAAAACGCCATCGGTTATAGTCAAATGAATAAAGGGTTAAAAACACCAGCGACCATTGAAACAAAATATAGGATAGGCTCAATCAGTAAGATGTTTACTGCAGCTATGATCTTTCAGCTGATCGATGAAGGTAAGCTTAGCTTTGAAACGCCTTTGGCCGGTTATTTCCCACAACTCCCTAATGCCGGGAAGATCACTATAAGAGAAATGCTTGACCACCGTAGCGGGCTTCACAACTTTACGAGCGACTCGCTTTATGCCACCTATATGGGCGACCCTAAGTCAGAAGCTGAAATGATCGCCATCTTTACCGGACAGAAATCCGATTTTGAACCGGATACGAAGGCAGAGTATAGCAACACCAACTTTGTGCTGCTAGGCTATATTATTGAAAAATTGACTGGTAAAACCTATGCTGAAGAATTAAAAAAACGCATCACTTCCAAAATAGGCCTGGCACAAACTTATTACGGTACCAAAGCCAATTCGACCAAAAACGAAGCATACTCCTACAATTACCAAGGGCAATGGACACAAATGCCCGAAACAGATATGAGTATTCCGGGCGGCGCTGGTGCTATTGTTTCTACGCCCGCTGATCTGGTTAAATTTATAAATGCGCTTTTTGAAGGCAAACTCATTAGCCCAGCCAGCTTAGAGTTGATGAAAACGATGAGGGACAATTACGGTATGGCCATGTTTACTATGCCGTTTGATGATAAAAAAGGTTATGGACATTCCGGAGGCATCGATGGATTTTTCAGTTTACTTATTTATTTACCACAAGAGAAGTTAGCGATAGCTTACACTTCCAATGGGACACGATATTCATATAATGATGTGGTCATGGGGGCATTGAGTATTTATTTTAACAAGCCGTTTACAATTCAGGAGTTTAAAACGATTACACTAAACACAACTGACCTCGATAAATATATCGGGAAATACTCCAGCACACAAATACCCCTAAAGGTTACTATAACTAAAAAAAACACTACGCTGTTTGCGCAAGCTACTGGTCAGAGCGCATTTCCAATGGAAGCCAAAGGTGACAATAAATTTGTTTATGCTTCTGCTGGTGCTACTTTGCAATTTGAACCAGCTAAAAAAACTTTCACTTTAATCCAAGGGGGGACTACCTATCTATTTACTAAAATTGACTAATAGGGTCAAATTGCAATTTCGAGATCGGTAGCTGATCTTTTATGTTTATACATCATGGACATTCAAGCATTAGGGGAATCAGATCCGGCAAAACCAAGTTGATTCGTCCTAAAATCCGTAATCCTTCTATTACATGGTTCGACCTTAGCCCGACCAGAGCTCCTCAGCTTATAATTACTTTACATAACGTTCGTATAAGTGGCCCAACGTACAAAAGAAACCTGATTTTGTATTCTCCGGTAAATTGGGTGCTTTATTCAATGAGTTTCTGGTGTATAAATCGGAAACCTGTGGACCGCCTACGTTGCGCTTATACCGGTAACTGAAATTTATGCCAAAGTGAGTACTTAAATGAAAGACGAAGCCCTGAAAAAAATGAATCCAACCATTGTTACTGAGCGAAAATCGTCGTGACAGAAAAACGGTGAACTGCTTGGTTGGCTAAAAGAATTGCAGCATAAATATTGAAAAGTTATGTAAAACTAAATATGCGGAATGGGCTTTGAAAAATGCCTTAAAGCTCATCCCTTTACATAACGTGAGGGTTTACATAAATAGATCCCCATAAAAGTTGCCACGCTCACTCTTATTTCTACCTGCCCTGCCGCAAAATTTATAGAATATTATTTTAGCAACCGTAGTCGGGCTATTAACTGCAGAAATATAAAAACTTATTTATTTACATGTTTTTAATGGAATAAATGGCGTCGGTTTTGTAAATGGATTTAATTATTAAACCCTTAATTAAATGTTAACCTGTTTAAATCCTTTATTTTATCGCCAAATCGAACACGTTTTTAACCTAAAATCAATAAAAATTAACTTTTTTTGAAAATAAAACCATCCATTCATCAAATCATGCAGTAATCATCAAATATCTATTACTATATTTGATGTTAACAAAACTGGGCAATTAAATAACCTTGCCTTTTATAAATTAAAGATTGATGAACATATTTGTAGGAAGCCTTCCTTTTCAATTAGAGGAAGCCGATTTAAAAGAACTTTTTGAAGCGTACGGTGAAGTAAGCACTGTAAAAATTATTATTGACAGGGAATCTGGTAGAAGCAAAGGTTTCGGATTTGTTGAAATGGCTGACGATGAAGCTGCACAAACAGCTATCACTGCCTTAAATGGATCAGATGTTAAAGGCAGGTCAATTGCTGTTAGCCAGGCTGAAGATAAAAAACCAAGTGATCGCAGAAGCGGCGGTGGTGGCGGTTATGGTGGCAATCGCGGCGGCGGTGGCGGCTATGGCGGCGGCGGTAACCGTGGCGGCGGTGGCGGTGGCTACTCAAAAGATAACAGAGGCGGCGGCGGCGGTAGCCGTTGGTAAATTATAATTAAAGTAAAACGCCGGGTAGTTTTACCTGGCGCTTTACTTTAAATAATATATCGGCTTGCGCGTTTTTTTGGAAATAATTTAGTGGGTTTTATACCTGCTGTGTGGTTATTTTATCCAAAATACTGTTTACTTGCCCTATTTTTGCTGTTTTGGAAGGCTGCGGTAACTTTACCTCAAAAGTGGCGCCATCGCCCTGCGTTGATATAATATTAAACGTTCCGTTGAGGCTTTCTACCAGGTGCTTCACCATGGCCAGGCCAAAACCATAGCCGTTTTCGCCGCTTGTGCCATTGCTTGATGTGGCATTGCCCTGCAGTATAGTCGCAATTACATTGGTATTCACACCCACTCCCGAATCTTTCACTTTTATCTGCAGTACGTTCGCGTCTTCATCTTCTACAAGGTTCAAATCAACGGTTACAGTACCATGATCAGGCGTGAACTTTATAGCGTTAGAAATCAGGTTGCCAGTTATCTGAAGTAATTTGTTTTTCGAAAAAGGAATAGTTTCCGATTCAGACGAAGTGTTTACCGTAAAGCTGATATGTTTGTTCATGGCCTGGGGCACATAAAGTTTTTCCAGCTTATCTTTAAATACCAGCAGGTTAAATTCATGCCCTTTTAATTCGGGCAGACTTTTATCCTTTTTATCGGCACTCAATATCTCATCGGCAAGTTCAAGTATTGATCTTCCGCTTTTATGAATCAGGTTCATAAACTCCATGATCTCCTCTATCTGGTTATCTTCACCCTGTTCCTGTATTAATTTGGCCAGTCCTATAATTCCGCTTGATGGTCCGCGGATGTCGTGGGCTACTTTCTTTTGTGTTTGCCGGGCTTCTGATAAATTGCTTTTTAGGTTGTTAATAACTTTCATATAGTTAAACCTGTTCACAATTTCACCGGCAATTATTTTCAACAGTTCTATTTTCTCTGGGTTGAGTGTTTTTACGGCGTGCTGATCAACTACACAAAGTGCCCCGATATTGTGGTTGTTTACGTTTAGGGGGATGCCATAATAATAACGCAGGTGTGGCCCGCCGGTAACGTATGGCCTGTTTTTAAAGCGTTCGTCAGCACTTAGGTCTGCCACCTCCATGTTTTCATTTCCTATAAGCAGGTACTGGCAGACCGATTCTTCGCGGGGCATTTGCTCAAGTTCCATGTTGTGGGTTGATATTGTCCATTGGGTATAAGAGTCTATCAGGTTTACCAGCGACATTTCTGTACCGGCAACCTTGGCTGACAGTTTGGTGAGGTCTTTAAAATTATCCTGTTGCGCGGAGTAATCCAAATCAAATTCCGACAGGTCATTAGCTATCCATTTCGTTTTCGGGGATTGGGGGAGTTAGCATATAATTAATTGGTTAGGTGTTTATGCGGCATTGAGGATTTTAAAGTTATGCAAAACGGGAACATGCCATCTGTAAAACATTTATGACGTACTAATGCTTTTTACCAAAAATGCTTAACTTGACAATTCCAAAAAGCCAATTATTTATGGAAAGCAAAAAACCTTGTACCGCGCCCGATGAGGGGCAGGATGTAAAGGACAGTTCGCGAAGGAATTTTCTGAAACAATCTACCCTGCTTACCGCGATTGCCCTTACCCCCGGAACCGCTATTAAAGCAGCGGCCGATCATGTGGACGAGCAGTTTGCCGGAGTTTTTGAAAAAATGCCCTTGAAGATGGAGGTAAACGGAAAGCTGCAAAGTTTATCTGTTGAACCAAGATCAACCTTGCTTGATATTTTACGTGAGCAGCTTGACCTTACCGGCACCAAAAAAGGCTGCGATCATGGCCAGTGCGGCGCATGCACCGTTCATGTGGATGGACATAGGGTAAATTCATGCTTAACATTGGGCATAATGATGAACGGTAAAAAGATCACTACTATTGAAGGGCTTGCCAAGGGCGATCAGCTGCACCCCATGCAGGAAGCTTTTATAAAACACGATGGTTTTCAATGCGGGTATTGTACACCGGGGCAAATCATGTCGGCTGTAGCATGCATCCGCGAGGGGCATGCCAATTCGGAGCATGAAATACGGGAATACATGAGCGGTAATATTTGTCGTTGCGGCGCTTATCCTAATATAGTAAATGCCATACAGGAAGTGAAAGATGGAGGGATGAAAGTATGAAACAGTTTCAATACGTTCGCCCGGCCACACAACAAGGGGTGTTGGACGTTATCAGCAAACCCGGCACAAAGATTATAGCAGGCGGAACTAATTTAGTTGACCTGATGAAACGGGGTGTTACCGCTCCTGATAAACTGGTGGATATTAATCATTTGCCCTTAAAAGGTATAGCAGCTACAAAAACAGCATTACATATAGGTGCCCTGGCACTCAACAGTGTTGTATCAGAAAATGGCCTGGTTGCCGAAAAGCATCCTCTTTTGGCCATGGCACTTAAAGCAGGCGCGTCGCCGCAGCTCCGCAATATGGCAACTGTGGGTGGTAATATGATGCAGCGTACCCGCTGCGGTTACTTTTATGATGTAACTATGCCCTGCAATAAACGCACACCCGGCACAGGATGTGGCGCTATGGAAGGCATTAACCGGATGCATGCCATTTTTGGCGCAAGCCCGCAATGCATAGCTGTGCATCCAAGCGATATGTGCGTTGCCCTTGCCGCGCTTGACGCAACCGTGATAATTACCGGTAAAAAAGGTGAGCGGCGCTTGCCATTTACCGAATTTCACCGCCTGCCGGGAGATCATCCCGAACTGGATAATCATTTGGATAAAGATGAATTGATTACGGGTATAGAGATCCCCGATAACAACCTCGCCCAAAATAGCTACTATTTAAAGATACGCGACAGGCAGTCATACGCCTTTGCATTGGTTTCGGTAGCTGCCGCCCTTGATATCGAAAATGGCGTTATTAAAGATGCCCGTTTAGCTATGGGCGGTGTTGCGCACAAACCATGGCGCTTGTTTGATGCCGAAAAATCACTTATAGGCAAAAAAGCAACCGAAGAAAGCTTTGAGCAGGCGGCGCAGTTGGCTATGCAAGGGGCCAAAGGTTATGGCAATAATTCGTTTAAATTAAAACTTGCCCCGGCTACCATAACCGAGGCTTTAAAACATGCAGCAGGCTTAGTTTAACATCCTATGAAAAAAGCGATCAACTCAACTATGCCATCATCAGCAGAAGGCATGAGCCGGATAGACGGACGGTTAAAAGTAACCGGCGCGGCTAAATACTCGGCAGAATATACGCCGGCAGGCTTAACTTACGGGGTTTTGGTGGGTAGCACCATCACCAAGGGCTCTATAACTTCAATTGACATCAAGGCTGCCGGGAGTGCGCCGGGAGTGCTTGCCGTAATTACCCATTTAAACGCGCCAAAGGTACCCGGCGATCAGCCGGAAAGTGGCAAGCCTGCCCGTCCGAAAGGTGCATTTAAGGTTTTTTATGACGATAAGATCTATTTCAATGGTCAACCCATTGCCCTGGTTATTGCCGATACTTTTGAGCGTGCTTTGTTTGGCGCGGGATTAGTAAAAGCACAATATAATGTTGATAAACACAGCACCAGCCTGCCCGATAATATCAATAAAGGTTTCGCGCCGCATGGCGATGGCACCTATAAACGCGGCACCGAAGATGCCTGGAAATCGGCACCGTTTAAGCTGGAGCAGGAATATATTGTACCTACTGTAACCCATAACCCAATGGAGCTGCATGCCATTATAGCCAGCTGGGATGCCAATAATAAACTATCTGTTTGGGATAAAACCCAGGGAGTTAAAGGAACCCAGGAGGATATGGCCCGTTTGTTTAAGATCCCGGTTGAAAACGTAAAGGTACACTCGCCATTTGTGGGTGGCGCATTTGGCAGCGCCCTGCGTACCTGGCCGCACGAGGTTGCTGCAGTTATAGGTTCAAAAGTGGTAAAAAAACCGGTTAAATTGGTTTTAAGCCGGGCAGATATGTTTACTTCGGTAGGGTACCGGCCATTTACCTGGCAAAAAATAGGTATAGGCGCTACAGCCGATGGTAAGTTGACAGGCATTACCCATGAGGCGGCAGGGCAAACATCATCCTACGAAAACTTTACGGAAGGATCTGTGCGGGTGAGCCAGAATTTATATGATTGCCCCAACGTGAACACTAAGTATCATTTAGTATCGCTGGATATTGCCACGCCAACCTGGATGCGCGGACCCGGCGAGGCTACAGGTTCTTTTGCGCTGGAATCGGCGCTGGATGAGCTATCTTATAGCTTAAAGATAGATCCGGTTGAGCTACGACTGCGCAACTATGCCGAAAAGGACCCGGAAAGCGGCAAGCCATTCTCCAGCAAGTTCCTGAATGAGGCCTACCAGTTAGGTGCCGACCATATTGGATGGAGCGAGCGTAAACAGGAGCCTGCATCTGTTAAAAAAGATGGCTGGTATGTTGGTTACGGCATGGCAGGTGGTATGTTTGGAGCCTATCGTGATGGAGCCACCATTAAGGCAAAAATGAATGCTGATGGTATTTTGCTGTTGCAGAGCGCCGTTACCGATATTGGGCCCGGAACGGGAACAGCGATGGTTTTGATAGCATCCGAACAAATGGGCATACCAGCCGAAAAGATCCGGTTTGAGCTGGGGGATTCGTCATTGCCAAATGCGCCAACCCAGGGGGGGTCGGCAACTACGGCAAGCGTTGGGTCGGCTGTGTATCAGGCCTGTGCCGATCTGAAAGAGAAATTCCAAAAACTTATTGGCAACGGCGGTACTGACAACCCGGATTACGCTAAAATATTGAAAGAACACAACCTGCCTTCGCTTGAAGTTGTTACAATAACAGGCGGCGGTAGCGGCAGGGAAAAATACGCCATGAACTCATGGTCGGTTCATTTTGTAAAGGTTTTGGTAAACCCGGCAACAGGTGTGGTTAAAATTGATAAAGTAGCAGCTGTGGCCGATTCGGGCCATATCATCAGCCCAAAAACAGCTCGCAGCCAGGTAGTGGGTGGTGCTATCGGGGGCATTGGTATGGCTTTGATGGAAGAATCGGTTATCGATCACCGCTATGGCCGTTATATCAACAATAACTTTGCTGATTATCATGTACCTGTAAATGCCGATATCCCGCAGATTGATGCCCTTTTTGTTAATAAACCCGATCCGATCATTAACCCAATGGGTGCAAAAGGTATGGCCGAGATAGCCCTTATTGGCATGGCCGCCGCAGTTGCCAACGCGGTTTACAATGCCAGTGGTAAACGGGTAAGGGATTTGCCTATTACACCCGATAAGGTGATGGCATGAAGCTTTGTTGTTGCGGGAGATGACCATGATTGAGCTGCGAATGTGCAGATATGCAGATTATATGCAGATGATTGAGCCGCGGATATGCAGATTACAGATGATTGAGCTGTGAATGTGCAGATTTCAAATGTGCAGATGATTATCGAAAGGCTTCATTTGCACATCTGAAATTTGAAATCCGCACATCTATAATTTCCTCGCCGCCACACCTTCATTAGTGATCTTAACAGGCTGTATCATTCCGTTCTTATCAAAATACATTTTATCAATGCACATTACGCGGTGGTTTGCATCAGTTTCTGTTAAGGGCCTGCGGTGGTAAACTATGTACCATTCATCAGTACCCGGTACGTTGATCACCGAATGGTGACCTGCTCCTGTTGCAATACGGGCATCTTGTTTTAGCACCGTGGCTATACGTTTAAACGGACCGAAAGGTGTATCGCCTACGGCATATGCAACGCGGTAATCCGGACCTGTCCAGCCGCCTTCGCTCCACATAAAGTAGTATTTGCCTTTGCGTTTGAACATCACCGGGCCTTCAACATAGCCTTCGGGAGTTATTTTTTTATAGGTTACGCCATCCTCAAACGGAACAACGCCTGTGAAATCATTTTTTAGTTTAACAATATTACACTGACCCCAGCCACCATATATAATATAATATTGGCCGTTATCATCCTTAAAAACAAACTGATCAATTGGCTGTGCTTTGTTGATGATCTGGTCTATCAGCGGCTTGCCTAAATAATCTTTGAACGGGCCGGCAGGGTTATCGCTTACGGCAACTCCTATGCCGCCTTTTTCGTTATTGTTCTGGATATCGTTGGCACCGAAGAAGATATAATATTTGCCATCCTTTTCGGCTACAGCCGGGGCCCATAAAGCGCGGCGAACCCATTTTATGCCACTGGTATCAACAATGTGGGGGTGTTTGGTCCAATGCACCAGGTCGGGCGATGAAAAGGCATCCATGTATACCTGCTCATCATATTTAGCCGAATAGGTGGGGTACAACCAGTATTGGTTATTGAAAATTTTAGCTTCGGGGTCGGCATACCAGCCTTCAACAACCGGGTTACCCGATGTTTTCTTGTCCTGCGCAAAAGCGTAATAAGCAGGTGCAGCCATTGCCACACCCAGTATCATGTTTAAAAGCACCTTTTTATACATGCTCATAAGCTGTATTTAACTGTTTTTTTTCGGCTTGTTCTTGTTCCAGCGCCTGTTGGGCCTTTGTGGGTTCCTTTTGTCGTCTCCGTGAGCGGCCTGTGGGGCCTGCTGTATTGAGGCCAGTTCATCAGGCAAACCAACCACACGGATAGGTCGCTCTATCAGGTGCTCTATATTTTTAAGCTTGCGCTCATCGCGATGGTTTACAAAGGTGATGGCGGTACCGGTTGTAGCAGCACGGGCCGTACGACCAATACGGTGAATATAATCTTCCGGATCGCCGGGCACATCATAGTTGATCACCAGATCGATACCCTCCACATCAATACCGCGCGAAAGTGCATCGGTGCCAATAATAACCGGCAGTTGTTTGTTTTTAAATTTCAGCAGGATTTCTTCGCGCTCCTTCTGCTCCAGGTCGGAGTGAAAGGCCATAGCGTCGATCTTGATGGCTTTCAATTCTTTGTATAATGATTTTACGATCTCCTTGCGGGAGGCGAAAATAATAGTGCTTGCATAAGCAGAATCGCGCAGGATGAGCTGTAGTAAAGGTGTTTTTTGCTGATCAT
The DNA here is from genome assembly GCF_056400585.1 of Mucilaginibacter sp. P5_A6. Taxonomy (NCBI): domain Bacteria; kingdom Pseudomonadati; phylum Bacteroidota; class Sphingobacteriia; order Sphingobacteriales; family Sphingobacteriaceae; genus Mucilaginibacter; species Mucilaginibacter sp. P5_A6. Next base: position 92,068 of record NZ_JBFUKZ010000013.1, read on the forward strand.
GCAGGCGATAGATCTGCTGATCGATACCAACGGCGGGCTGCGAAATAGCAATATTGATCTGTTGGGGCTCTTTCAGGATAGCCTTAGCCAATGAGCGGATCCGCCCCGGCATAGTGGCCGAAAATAAAAGCGTTTGCCTGGTTTTTGGCAGATAGCTGATGATCTTCATGATATCATCCGAGAAACCCATATCCAGCATACGGTCGGCCTCGTCCAAAATCAAATGCGTTAAGTGGTTAAGCTTTAATACACCCGATGTAAGGTGGGCAATTAAGCGACCGGGAGTAGCTATAATAATGTTTACATTATTCTGGATGCCACGGCGCTGCTGCTCGTAAGCCATGCCATCGCCGCCACCAAAAACCGCTAAAGAGCTAACGCCGGTAAAGTAGGCCAGGCCTTCAACCTGCTGGTCAATTTGCTGGGCCAGTTCGCGGGTTGGCGCCAAAATGAGGGCGCTGGTTTGGTGTTTAGCGGTACCGGTAATATGATTAAGTATCGGCAGTAAGTATGCGCCTGTTTTACCTGTACCGGTTTGGGCGCAGGCAATAAGGTCTTGTCCGGCTAAAACAACCGGGATGGCCATTTCCTGTATCGGGGTAGGGGTGGTAAAACCCATACTCTCTATGCCTTCGAATAATTGTTCGTTGAAGTTAAAATCCTGAAAAGTCACTGTTTCTTATAAGTAAATTATGCAAGATATAAAAATTTAATGGGATAAGGGGTATTTACACAGCAGGACAGGGAAATCGCTTAAAAGGTCAAACCAGAAAAATCTGTTAAATGAAACTGTTTGGCACAGAAACTTTCACCACAGCGATGGGTTTCAAACCCATTGCTGTGGTGAAAGCTAACTTGTTTTTTACAATGTATTCTTACTCAGGAGTGTATATACTCCCTCAATTGCTCAATAGTTTCCTGCTGACTTAGGATTGTTTCCTTTACCAGGTCGTTACTGGAAATGATGCCGCAGAGTTTATCGTTTATAAAAACAGGCAGGTAACGGATATTGCTTTCGCTCATGATGTGCATGCAGGTATCTATGGAGTTTTCGGGCAGTATACGCGGCAGGCCGGTGCTCATGATCTCGCGTACCAGGGTTTCGTGCGATGATTTTCCTTTCAGGATCACCTTACGGGCGTAATCGCGTTCGGTTAGCAAACCGAGGTATTCATCATCTTCGGTTACAACTACAGAACCGATGTGTTTTTGGGCCATTAACTCTAAGGCTTCTAAAACAGATGCATCTGCATCAATACTAATAGCACCGCCACCCTTACGGGCCAGAATGTTTGAAACTGTTATCATGATACAAAGGTTATAATGAGGGAATTGGCTTTAACCAAATATAATAAAACAGAATTAAACCCCAATGTTTTTATTCATTATAAAATATCAACAATCGGGGCAGGCTGATATTGGGTTACGCCAGGTATTGTACCGGTTTATCCGGGCCGGCGCAGACCAATGATAATGATAACCGTCGCCAATTAGCGGTCAACTGTAATCCTACTGTAAAACCTCGGGTAGCAATGTGTTTTAATCTGGTTAAATACGCCCTTTTTTTTCAAGGTTTACGTTAAACTGACAGTGGTCCGGTTACACAAAAACGATTAATATTTAATATTGCGGCATCAAATTTAACAGCGCAGCATATTGCATTGTTAAGTATTTTTTATCTTAATTCTACTTCTATATATACAAATAACACCTACTAAATTGGCTACTTTTTTACCTTTTAAGGCATCATTTAAAAATACTGCCTTATTATTTCAACATACCTTTAATCCAGCTTTAAAATTGGTTTGCTGCATGGCATTGCTGATTTTGCAAGGCAGTTTTGCAGCAAACGCTGATACTTTAAATATTGATACCAACAAATCCGACTCGGCCCGCTTAAGTCAGCATATTATTAATCATGCATTTGATAATATTTTTGAAGAAAACATGAGGCTTTCGGTGGCCGGGAACGATTATTTCAACAAAGTAAAAACTCAGCTTACCACCGATCTGTCGCCCAATTTTATCCTGTTCAGTACGCCAAAATCACGTTTCTTTTTTGTGTTTAGCTCAAGGGTAAAAATTCGCCTGCTGAATAGCCGGGGAGCGCCGGTAAAATCGCCAAGCTATATGCCCAACGGGACCGTGTTTTACCGGCTTAATGAGGATACCTTTAAGCCAAAGTTTTTGTCGTTGGCTTATTCGCATCATTCAAACGGCGCCAGGGGGCCATCATTAAATAAAGATGGCAGCTTTAACGTTGATAGCGGTAAATTTACTACTAACTTTTACACGCTTACCTATTTTACAGGCAAACGGGTTGATAAACCCGGCCTTACCATTAACCGCTATGATAATGTAGGCCTTGAAGTACACTCGGGGCTGTTTAACCTTGGCCTTTCAGAAAATTTAAAAAACCATTATGGGTTTATCCGCATTAATGGCAGTCGCATGTATAATATTGTGAAAGCTTATGACGATCCCCTGGAGCAAGGAAGAACTACCTACCAAAACTGGCAACGCATCCAGTTTGATTTTACCTACATTGCTGATAAGTACGATAATTACTCGGCCATCGATATCAAAAAAAGGTTAAACGTAAGCCTTAGATATTATTACTCATTCCCCTTTATGCAGGGTACGGCTTTTATGCTTGGCGGCGGCTACCGCGGCCAGGACGATTATAACCAAAGTTTCCAGGATAGCTATGGCTATGTTACCGTTGGTATAGCGGCCGGTTTATCTTTTGGTTTCCATAAGCATGCCAGGGATTAAGTTTTGAGTTCTAAGTCTGGAGTTCGAAGTCGTAAGTCTAAAGTCAGAATTATTCCGGACTTACGACGTTAAACTTACAGTTAATTTGTATATCCATATTTTTACAAAGCCAATCGCGCTTGTTTGTAATTTATTTTTCCGATAATCGTTTTAGCATTAACAAAAAGCAGATATATTTAACCAACCTAAAGGTATATCTCCATTAATTATAAAACAAAACCGATGAAAAAAATCTTACTGAGCCTGATGGCTATCCCTGCACTGCATTTTGCTGTATTGGCCCAAACCAAGCCATTGTTTGATGGTAAAACAACCACCGGCTGGCATACTTATTTAAAAACCGGCGCAGGCGCATGGAAAGTTGTAGACGGCGCTTTACAGCTTGACCCCAAAGCCGAACAACAGGGCGACCTGGTTACCGATGCTGAATATGAAAACTATGAGCTAACCCTGGAGTGGAACATCACCAAAGAAGGTAACAGCGGAATTATTTTTGGCGTTCATGAAGATCCTAAATTTAGTGAGACTTATGTTACCGGTGTTGAGATGCAGGTGCTTGATAATAAAGATGCCAGCGACAATAAAAAAGCCAATCATCTTGCCGGTTCGCTATATGACATGAAAGCCCCGTCAAAGGATGTTGCAAAACCTGCCGGCGAGTGGAATAAAGTTAAGCTGCGTAAAAAAGACGGTCACCTTACTTTTTGGCTAAACGGAACCAAGATAGTTGAAACCCAGATAGGCAGCGATGAGTGGAAACAACTTATTGCCAACAGCAAATTTAAAACCTGGACAGATTTTGCCGCATACCCTAAAGGCCATATCGCTTTGCAGGATCATGGGCATGTGGTATCATTCCGCGATATATCAATTAAGCAATTATAAATTTTTTAACATAGATATACTTTACGCATAGCGTTCAATATATTTATACCAATAATTCCATTCAATGAATGCATATATAAACCGTGCATTTTTCCTGTATTACACAAAGGATATTTTTGAGATAATATGAACGATCTACAAATTAAAAAGTCATCGGAAACCTACGATGTGGTAATTGTTGGTTCGGGTGCCGGCGGGGGCATGGCCGGTTATGTTTTGGCCAACGCCGGCATTAAGGTGCTGATGCTTGAGGCGGGCGCCTACTTCGATCCGCAGAAGGATTCACAACAATTGAAATGGCCCTGGGAATCGCCGCGCCGCGGTGCGGGTACAACCCGTCCGTTTGGCGATTTTGATGCTGCTTATGGCGGCTGGCAAATTGATGGCGAGCCATACACCACAAAAGATAAAACCGAGTTTTACTGGTTCCGTTCGCGGATGCTGGGCGGACGTACCAATCACTGGGGGCGGATTTCGTTGCGTATGGGCCCGCGCGATTTCCAGGCCAAAGATGGCCTTACCGACGATTGGCCAATAACCTATGATGACGTAAAGCCTTATTATGATAAGGTTGACCGCATGATTGGTATTTATGGAACCAAAGAAGGTTTGGAGAACGAACCGGATGGTATTTACCTGCCACCGCCCAAACCAAGGCTTAACGAGCTGTATATTGTAAAGGGTGCTAAAAAGGCCGGGGTAACTATTATCCCGGGTCGTGGTTCGGTTTTAACCGAGGCCTTACCGGGCAATAAAGACCGTGGCGCATGTTTTTTCTGCGGGCAATGCGGTCGTAGCTGTAAGGTTTACGGCGATTTTTCGGCCTCGTCATGCCTGGTTATTCCGGCTGTAAAAACCGGGAATTTAAAAGTGATCACCAATGCCATGGTGCGCGAAGTGATCACCAATAAAGAGGGATTGGCTACCGGTGTATCCTATGTAAACAGGGAAGACCTGCAGGAGTACCAGGTAAATGCCAAAACGGTTATTCTTGGTGCAAGCGCGGGTGAATCGGCCAGGATCCTGCTCAACTCAAAATCAGCAGAACATCCGGGTGGGCTGGCCAATAGCAGTGGTGTTGTGGGGCGTTACCTGCATGATTCAACCGGCTCAAGCGCCGGAGGTTTCCTGCCACAGTTAATGGATCGTAAACGATATAATGAGGACGGCGTGGGCAGTGTTCACATTTACTCGCCATGGTGGCTTGATAATAAAAAACTGGACTTTCCGCGTGGTTATCATATTGAATATGGTGGTGGCATGCACATGCCATCATATGGCTTTGGCAGCGGCATTCACAATATGAACGGAGCTGTACCCGGCCGCGATGGTAAAATGAAAGAAGCCGGTGGTTACGGAGCATCATTAAAAGACGATTACCGCCGTTTTTACGGTACCCAGTTTGGTATGGCGGGCCGTGGTACTGCTATAGCACGTTATGATAACTATTGTGAAATAGATCCTAATGTGGTTGATAAATATGGCATCCCGGTATTGCGCTTCCATTACAAATGGGCCGATGATGAGATTAAGCAAGCAAAGCACATGCAGGAAACCTTTCAGGAAATTATGCACAATATGGGTGGTGCCATTTATGGTGGTCCGCAAGGCCCCGAAACTAATTACGGTTTAGAGGCTCCCGGCAAGATCATCCATGAAGTGGGTACCATACGCATGGGTAACGATCCTAAAAAATCGGCCTTGAATAAATGGTGCCAGGCGCATGATTGTAAAAACCTTTTTGTGGTTGATGCCGCGCCGTTTGTACAACAGGGCGATAAAAACGCTACCTGGACCATCCTGGCCATGTCTATGCGTACCGCGGAATATATATTACAGCAAAGAAAAGCACTAAACGTTTAACAAGCAAATCCATAAAATATCATGAACAGACGTGACTCCCTTAAAGCATTAGGCTTTACCACACTTTCGGCAGGATTATTACTGGAAGCCTGTAAACCCGGTACCCCCAAAACAGAAGAAGCAGCCCCGGCAGCGGCCGAAGCAGAAGCCGGGCGCCAGCCTTACGAGCTTGAACGCGATAAAAAACTACATGCCGACAAGTTTTTCACTGCGGCAGAAATGGCAACTATTACGGTGTTGGGCGATATTATTATCCCTAAAGACGCAAAATCGGGCAGCGCATCTGATGCCAAAGTGCCCGACTTTATCGAGTTTATTGTGAAGGATATCCCGGATCATCAAACCCCCATGCGAGGCGGCCTGCGCTGGCTTGATCTGCAATGCCTTAACCGCTATGGTAAGGTTTTTACCGATTGCAGCAAAGCCCAGCAAATTGAGCTGGTAGATATGATTGCCTACCCCAAGAAAGCCAAACCCGAAATGGCGCAGGGTGTAGAATTTTTTAACCGGATGCGCGATTTAACCGCATCGGGTTTTTATACCACAAAAATGGGTATTGACGATGTTGGTTTTGTTGGTAATAATATCAACAAATGGACAGGCGTACCTGATGATGTATTAAAGCATTACAACATGCAGGATGTAAAAGCCGGTGTTTAATACTAACAAAAAAAGGCCGTCTCATAAGTGATTATGAGGCGGTTTTTTGTTGGGTTAGTTTTTCTCCGGCTACCTGCTCAAGCCAAAAAGGGGAAGGTTTTTTTTATTAAATTTATCCCAGCCCGTAGTGCGGCAATTATACTAACCAGAAAATAAACCTAATTATCACGCAAATGCTTAAAACACGTGTATTTTGCCTTTTGCTTTGTTTTTTATTAATAGCCGAGGCCAAAGTATGGGCCCAGGCATTACCTGATCAGGTTGTTAAAAAAGTCAATTCTATTTTTGAATACTGGAACAAAACTCAAAGTCCCGGTTGCGTAGTAGGCATTGTCAGAAACGACACGCTTATTTTCTCCAAAGGATATGGTATGGCAAATTTGGAATACGCTATACCCAACTCACCAGAAACTTTATATCATCTGGCATCTGTATCTAAACAATTCACGGCCTATGCTATTGTTTTGCTGGCACAACAGGGTAAGCTTAACCTGGACGACGATATCCGTAAATATCTGCCATGGTTCCCAAATCTAAAGCAAAAAATAACTATCCGTAACCTGCTAAATCATACAAGCGGAATAAGGGACCAGTGGCAACTGCTCGGCATTTCGGGAACCAGGATTGATGATGTGATCACCCAGGAACATATCATTAAAATTTTGAGCAAGCAGCAGGCACTTAATTTTAACCCCGGCGACAAATTCATGTACTCCAATAGCGGATACACCTTACTGGCAGAAATTGTGAAGTCAATATCCGGCCAGTCACTAAGAAAATTTACAGACTCGGCGATATTTAAACCTTTGGGAATGGCTGGCACTCATTTTCATGATAATTATACCGAGATAGAAAAGAACAGGGCATACGCTTACGACAGAAAAGACAATACCAGTTTTAGTAATAATATTTTAAGCTACTCTACCGTAGGCCCCACCAGTCTTTTTTCTACACTATTAATGACCTGGCCAAATGGGTTATGAATTTTTACGATACCAGGGCAGGCAATCAACAATCCATATTACAGCTTACCCAAAAAACCAAACTAAATGATGGAACTGTACTGGATTATGCTGCGGGAATTATTTCTGCAAATTATAAAGGGTGGAAACAATACCAGCACGATGGGGCAGATGCCGGTTACCGTACCTATATTACCGTTTTCCCCGAACTGAAAACAGGTATTATTGTTTTAAGTAATTTGAGTGAAATATATGCACGGGAAAAAGCCGGCCAGATTGCAGATCTTTTGATTCCGGAAAAAACAGCCGTACCAAAGTCGGAAGAAAAGAAAAGGGATGTCAAAATACCTGTTGCGGAGCTGCCTTTTGTAGAAAAACAACAAGGGGACTATTTTAGTAACGAGGTGAACATGACAATGAGTTTAACTCTTAAAAATGATAGTCTGTATCAACGTATGGGAACAAATACGAGTGATTACCTGCTGACAAGAGAAGCGAAAAACACTTATTCTATTTTTTATGTTCCCGGTATTAAATTCAACTTCAATCAACAACCCGGAGATTACGATTTGACCATGAATACGCCGGGGGATGCGTACCGTTTTACAAGATTACCAAGCAAGATACAAGCTGACGATAAAAGCTTGTTGGGCTACACCGGCATTTATTATAGCCCCGAATTAGATTGTACTTATAAAATAACACTAAAAGACCACCAGCTTTATTTAACCAACAGCAAATATAACGACACGAAGCTGACGCTATTTGGACCAGACCATTTGCTTAATGACACGTGGTACATGAAACACCTTTTAGTCACCCGGAATAAAGCAAAGCAAATTACGGGTTTTGAGGTAGATAGCTGGCGGGTAATGCATTTGAAGTTTGTTAAAATTAAAGCGCCGTGATTATTACGTAGCCGAAAGTTTTTTTACACAGTTTAAGTACCTGCCTTTTTTGCTTACAATGTTCAATATCGCACAACACTGTCCACATGCGAACATATTTGCAATAGAAAATCTATATAATTTATTGATTGTTAATTAGTTAAATGTTGGCTTTGTAATTGAGGCAGGATTAATTATACACCTATATTTAATCAATCATATGAAGACTTTACGTTTATTTTTTGCGTTAATGGCATTGGCTTTAAGCCAGGCATGTGTTTATGGACAGGATGATATCAATGATAAAATAAAGCAGGTTGAATCTAATTTAATCAGCACCATACAATTCAAAGATGAAACACCCAAAACTTTACAGGAGCGAATGGCTTATTACAAAGTACACGGATTAAGCCTGGCCGTGATTCAAAATTACCATGTACTTTGGGCAAAGGGCTACGGCTTGGCCGACGATAGTTTAAAAACACCCGTTACCCCGCAAACACTTTTTCAGGCCGCTTCTATCAGTAAATCTATCAATGCCGTAGGCGTTCTGAAACTGGTTCAGGAAAAAAAAATAGACTTATATGCAGATATTAATACCTATTTAAAAAGCTGGAAATTTCCTTATGACAGCCTTGCTAAAGGTAAAAAAATAAATATGGCAAACCTGTTAAGCCATACAGGCGGATTAACGGTTCATGGTTTTGGAGGTTATGAACAAGGCCAGCCATTGCCATCAGTTGTTCAGATATTAAATGGACAAAAGCCGGCAAATTCCGACCCGATTCGTTCAATGTATGAACCTGGTTTAAGGTCGGAATATTCTGGTGGGGGTATTACCATTTCTCAAATGATAGTTATGGATGTTACCAACCAGCCATATACAGATTATATGAAAGAAAATGTACTGCAGCCTTTGGGTATGACCTCCAGTACTTATGCGCAACCCCCGGCTGATGTAACGCCCTCTTTGTTATCTACGGGGTATGATACAAATGGAAAGGCAATTCCCGGTAAATACCATATTTATCCCGAGCAGGCAGCTGCCAGTTTGTGGACAAATCCAACAGATTTGGCTAAGTATATTATTGAAACACAATTGGCTTATGAGGGTAAGTCGGCCAGGGTATTGGATCAGCAAACTACAAAGCTCAGGTTAACTCCCTTCCAAAATGCCAATGCGGCTTTGGGCGTATTTATTACCACCACTAATGTAGATAGTACAAAATACTTTGAGCACGGGGGTGCAAATGAGGGTTTCAGGTGCCAGTATTACGGAAGCCTTAAGGATGGTAATGGCATTGTTGTTATGGTTAACTCGGATAATAGTGAAATTATGCAGGAGGTGGTTAATAGCGTAGCCAAAGTTTACGATTTTAAAGGCTTGCTTTTAAATACCGTAAAAACATTGGTTAAGGTTAGTGATTCGGACCTGGAGAGCTATACAGGTCAATACGCGCTTAAACCCGACTTTATAATAACCTTAAGTAGGGATGGAAACCAATTGTATGCACAAGCCACAGGGCAGCCTAAATTTCCTATCTATCCCGAAGCGCAGAATAAATTCTTCCCTAAAAATTTCCTTGCCGATTTAGAAGTAATTAAAGATGCTACAGGAAAAGTAACTTCGGTTGTCCTCTATCAAAACGGGCGTAAGAACGAGGCAAAAAAAATTAAATAAAAGATGTTATTAAAGCCATATGAAGTTTCGCAAACTTCATATGGCTTGTTTTATTCATCAATCTATTTAGCGTCTGTTATCAGCTTTATCGCCTCATCAGCGGCTTTTATGGAGGTATCATCCTGCAGTTTTTCGCTGTGTGCTTTAATATCGGTAATCAGCTTTATGGTAAGGTCGCCGGCGCCGATGGATTTGTATTTTATGCCAAGGTCTTTAAGTTCGTTAATACCTTCGCGGGCGTGCTCTGGTTTATCCACGCGGGCAGCCATAGCTCCAAATTTTCTTACGGTATTAAATTTTCCCTGTGGGGTAGCATCTTCAAACTGTTTCAATACAAAAGGCCAATGTGTATCGTTTCCGCTGGTGCTGTAAATATTCATGATAGCAACCGTAAGATCGCCTTTGTTGTCTTTTTCAAACCCTTTAGCCAATGTCATGGCCTGTGCAGGATCTAACAAGCCAATAGCATTTAATGCCGCGCCCTGTATGGCGTACGACTGGCTGCTTAGCGCCTGTTTAAATATATTCATATTACCGGGAGTCTTTAAACTACCCAAGGCGGTAATAGCCGCAGCACGCACTAAAGTGTTATCATCAGTTTGGGCCAATGATACCAGTATAGGCAAGGCCGCATTGCGAATAGCATCATTATCAAGTTTTACTGTTCTGATGGCTTTGTTACGTAATCCATAATATTTATCCTTTAAAGCTGCAATCAAAATTTTCTGTGCATCCTTTTCTCCTTGTTTATTGGCGGCAGCATTAATGGCCTCCTGCCTGTCTAAATAAAGCGGTGCATTAAAGTATTGGAAAGCAAATTCTTCCAGGGATTTGTGGTCGGTTTTTTTGGTCAATAGTATTTTATCGCCATCAACATTCACCAGGTCGGGTTTTGATGCCAGCTTAAAGGTAAGGGTATCATTCTGATCGTTCATCCATACTTTGTGGCGTGTTTTTTTGCCCCCTGTGTATATATCAATGGCCATTGGCAATTTAAAGATCTGTCCGTCCTGGCTTTGCTGCAGGTAAACGGTTTGGGTTTTGGTTGCATCATCCCATTTGTAGCTGATATCAAGTATTGGGTGACCGGCGCCATAATACCATTGGTTAAAATACCAGTTAAGGTCGAGCCCGCTGGCTTGTTCAAAAGCTAAACGTAATTGCTGGGCTTCGCCATTTTTAAAGGCGTTGGTTGTAAGGTATATATTTAACCCTTTAAAAAAAGCGGCATCACCAAGATAGTTGCGCAGCATGTTTAAAATCCGGCCGCCTTTTTGGTAGGTAACTGCATCAAAAACATCTTCCTTATCGGCATAATGAAAACGTACCAGGTTTTTTGTGCGGCCATCGGGCGATCTTAAATAGGTTTGCATATCAATATAGTTATGCTCGTCGGCCACATCTTTACCGTATTTATGCTCGGCCCAAATGGTTTCACTAAAGTTGGCAAACGATTCGTTAACCGTAAGATTGCTCCAGCTTTCGGCAGTAACATAATCGCCAAACCACTGGTGAAAAAGCTCATGCACTATCGTGCTGCGGCCATCGTTGTAATAAGCATCCAACAGCTCGCGTGCTGTACCCTGTACATAAGCACCATGTAGGGTAGCGGTGGTGTTTTCCATAGCGCCGCTCACATAATCGCGCACTACAATTTGCGAATACTTGTTCCATGGATAATCCACCCCTAAAGTTTTGGAATAAAACTCAATGGCTTCGGGCGTAAAGCCAAAAATTTTTTTTGCATATGGCGCGTATGTAGGTTCCAGGTAATAACTCACTTCTTTATTGCGCCATTTATCTTTATAGATCTTAAAATCACCAACTGCCATCATAAACAGGTATGGCGAGTGGGGCAGCTCCATTTTCCAGGTATCGGTACGGGTGCCATCAGCATTTTTCTTTTGCGATGCCAGCCTGCCGTTTGATAGGGTGACGTATTTGGCCGGTACGGTCATGCTGATCTCTTCGGTAGTTTTCTGGCTGGGTTTATCAATGGTAGGGAACCAGGCCGATGAGCTTTCGGTTTCGCCTTGTGTCCATATCTGGGTTGGCTTATCCTTTTCGGTGCCATCGGGGTTTATAAAATACAGGCCCCGGGCATCATTTATGGCAGCGCTGCCTTTTGCTTTAAGTTCGTTTGGTTTTGATGTGTAATCTATATAAATGGTGTAGCTTTCATTGTTATGATAAACCTTATCCAGTTTAATGGCTACGCTCAGGCTATCCTCATAGGTAAATTTAAGCGGGATGTTTTTACCGTTTTTTACTACCGAGATATTTTTGAGGTCCATACCCTTGGCATCAAGTCTAAGGCTGTCGGTTGGGTAAAAATGAGGTTTTAAAGTAACCCATTCTTTGCCATACATATAGCGTTTTTCGTAGTCGAAACGTACATCGAGTTTGGTGTGCACCAGGTCGTTAACCTTTTTTGGTGTCTCGCGGTAAATTTTTAGGGCAGGGTCTTCGGGTTGGGTCGCTTGCTGCGCTTGTGATGAGGTGAAAGCTGCTGTAAGCATACAGGATAGCAGCAATGTTGAAATTGGTTTCAGATCAGTCATATATTAGTTGATAGTAAGGCCGGTTGGGATGGAATTTAACAATTATACATCCACCGGGGCCAAAAAGTTTTTAGTCCTTAAAGTATGTAAGACGCTCCTGAACAATTTATGTTACCCCCGATGTAAATTATTATTTGCTATAGTTGAATGCCTCTTTCGCCAGGCGCTAATGCCGAAGAGTATCTCTGCCATTTTTACTGCTTTTAAATAAAATGTAACTTGTTGATTATCAGGTGTAGTGGTGTTCCGCAAGAGGCTGTGTACGACAAAGCTTGTCGTAGATAAATTCATTTAATGTATTGATAATTAATGGTTTATACGGATTTTTGAAAATAACCTGCAAGGTTATACTTAAACGCGAAACACCATAAACGCCAGTACATCGGTTTAAAAAAACGGATAATTAAATAATTAGCTCGATATTTATTTATAAATATTATACATAAACGTATTTAAGAAGACGAGCTTTTAAGACAAGCACATAAAATCAATATATGAAGATAGCATTAGCCTCGCCGCCATTTCCCAAATCAATAAATGATGGCTTATCCTGGGTAGAAAAACTTGCAGGGGAAGCTGCACTGGAACAAGCAGAAATTATCTGTTTTCCAGAGTCATACATCCCTGGGTACCCCGCAAAGGAATTTGAAGTAGAAGAGCGCTCGCCCGAAAAGTTGCAGGAGGCCCTGAAAAAAGTTTGCGAAATAGCCGCTGAACATGCCATAGCGATTATTATACCTATGGATTGGTACTTGGGGGATGAGCTTTTTAATTTGGCCTACGTTGTATCAAACACCGGCGCGATATTGGGATACCAGACAAAAAACCAGCTGGATCCAACAGAAGATAATATTTGGATCCCCGGAACGGAGCGCAATATTTTTGAGGTGAATGGTGTAAAATTTGGCATTACCATTTGCCATGAAGGCTTCAGGTACCCCGAATTGGTACGATGGGCGGCTATGCGTGGCGCCAAAATAGTTTTTCATCCGCATTTTTCTGGAAGCGATACCCAGGGCGTGCAGCTTGTAGAATGGGGAAGTAAAAATAATCCTTATTATGAAAAGGCCATGATGATGCGGGCAATGGAAAATACCATTTATTTTGCAAGCTCCAATTATGCTACCAGGTATCCCGAGTCAGCCACATCTTTGATAGCTCCCGACGGGCATTGTATTGCCTATCAGCCATACGGAAAAGCAGGCGTATTAGTAGCCGAAATTGATATTGTCAAGGCAACCGGTTTACTGGCAAAAAGATTTAAGCCGGAATTAGTTAATACGCCAGGTATTCTGTAAACACCTGCTGCATAAAAGCTTTGCCGTAAAGCAGGGTTTTATCCGTGTAGCTTTGCGGGATATTTTTGTTTTGGATAAAACTTATCCTTGAGCCGGCATTATCAAAGGTAACCGATTGTTTGGGTAGCATAAAGCCCAGGCCATTATCCCAGTCAAAAAACGCGAAATCCTGTGAATACGGATTCAATAGGTTTTTCGACCATTTAAATTGCCGGTGGGGTAGGCTTAGTTGTGCCAGCAGGGTGGCGGCTATATCTGTTTGATTGCCTAACTTATTTATTTTCAGGTCCCTGTATTCGGGTTTTATGGCATCGCCAAAAAACAATAAGGGGATATGATATTTTTTGGGTTCATAGGGTTCGGAGGCATTGAGCGGTAACCTGTGCCCGTGATCGGCCACTAAAATAAATAAGGTGTTTTTGTACCAGCTGTGTTTTTTTGCCTCCTCAAAATACTGTTTCAGGCTGGCATCTGTATAGTATGCCGTACTCCTGAACTTATTGCCCAGGTCGTTACCGGGGAAATGCGGTGCAACCGGTAACTCAAAGGGCTCGTGATTGCTTAAGGTTTGTACGTAGCTAAAAAATGGTTCCCGCTGCCTGTTGAGGTAGTTGATATTCTTCTTTAGCAAAATATCATCGTGGGCGCCCCATTTTGAATTCATTTCTTTAGCCTCAAAGTTTTTTTTATCAATAAGGTGGGCAATTTTATGGCTTAATAAATAGGCTTTAAAATTCATGAACTCGCTTTCGCCGCCATAAAAGTAGGAGGTATTATAACCCTGATCTGCAAAAATATTGCTCAGTGTTGACAGGCGTTCCTGTTTCTCGTTATCTATCACGATGGTTCTGGTAGCCTGTGATGGGAACGCGCTTAAAATAGCGATGATCCCTTTATCAGTGCGGTCGCTGGCTGCATAAACATTATCAAATAAAACGCCCTGTTTTATAAAATCCTCAAAGTTTGGTGCATCGCCTTTTTCTCCTCCCAGCGATGCTATCAGGTCGGCTGTAAAGCTTTCCAGCTGAAAGATCACAATATTAGGCCGGCTGGTGGTTAGGATATGTATAGTACTGTCTTTTTTTACAGCATACATGCTATCAACCAAAGCCGAAGCTTTTTGCGCTGGCATAAACAGGTAGGGGTTACCCGGTGACTGTACGTTCTCCACCACATTTTGAATCAGGTTCCATTGGGTGTTCAGGGCACATTGGTTGAGGATGGGCTTTGCAGAAAAATAGGCATTACTCTGGCTTATAGGCGCAAGCTGTAATCCGCCGCGGATTATCAATAGGTTTAAGCCCAAGAGCAGTATAATGATAAATGGCTTAGCTATCACAGGGGCTTTGGGCTTTTTAAATTCAAAGTGGATGATATATTTTGACAGGAAAACGCCGGTAATGAACACCGCCACCATGATAATAAAGCTCAAAAAAATGGGTGACGAACTGGCTGCTGCAAAAGCTTCAGATGGGGCATTAAAAAAAACGTCAAAAGCCCTGAAATTTACTTTGGTACCCCATTCCCGGAATATATTGAGGTCTACAACCGTAACAAACGAAATTATAAAAATGCACAGGTAAACATAAAACCTTAGCCATTTTGTTTTGATGTTATGTTTACTGAACCAGTTAGCGCTAAAAACAAGCAGGGGGATTACACTAATATACGCCGCCACAGATGCATCCATACGGATGCCATATAAAAAGGTATGCCAGATCTCGTAAAAGCTGGTGCCGCTCAGCTTGTTCTGGAAATATATTTCAAATACTATGCGGGTTAGTATGGATAATAGGATCCAAAAGAAAAAGAAACGGCAAAAACTAAAAAGACTTCTTAACATTGGGTTTCAAAAATAGTTATTTAAACCTGATGTTAAGATGTATTTAATGCAAGGTTAATGAAATATTAAATTGTGCTGACATTCAATGCTTTAAGTGTATTACGCATCCCGTTTATCTCCTCTTTGATATTATAATATAGCCCCGTCTGTGTTAGGTTTCCTGTTAAAATCTATAAGGGCTTTTTCTATATTTGGGAAACTCATCCTACATAATGAAAATACTACACAGATCCCTGTTGATTATTGGCCTGTTTTTAAGTGTTAGCACGTTTGCACAGCATCAACCGGTAAATATGCAATATGTTGTTTCAATGGAAAAGGCGGCTGATCAGCTTTATCATGTTGAGCTAACAAATAAAATACCGGGTAAGGTGCTTGATTTTAAAATGTGCGCCTGGACGCCTGGTTACTACCAGCTCATTGATTTTGCCGCTGCCGTACAAAACTTTAAAGTAACCGATAACAAAGGCACAAACTTAAAGTGGATAAAAGCTTCACAAAATACCTGGCGCGTTTATAATAACAATGCCGGCGCGGTTAAAATTTTATACGATGTAAAAGCTACCGTACCCTTTGTTGGCAATATTTACCTGGATGAAACCAGGGGATATATTACCCCCGGCGGGTTGTTTATGTACCTGGATAAAGAATTACACCATCCGGTTACTATAAAAATGAACCCGTACAGCAAATGGAATGCTATGGTTGCAACTGGATTGGATACTGTACCAGGTAAGTATCACTTGTATAAGGCCGATAATTTCGACGTATTGTATGATAGTCCCTTTTTGATGGGGCAACTTGAAGTATTGCCACAGTTTACCGTTAAAAACAAACCCCATAGCTTTATTGGTTACCAGCTGCCCGAATTTGACAGGCAGGTATTTATGGATGATTTAAAAAAAATAGTTGTTGCAGGCAGCAACATCATTGGCGAAATACCTTATACGCATTATTCCTTTTTATCAATAGGAGCCGGTGGCGGCGGTATCGAACATTTGAACTCATCGTCGTTGAGCTTTAGCGGGGGCGAGGGATTTAATTCGCCCGAGGCAAAAAAAAGGCTGTACAACTTTATTGCCCACGAGTATTTTCACCATTATAACGTTAAGCGCATAAGGCCAATTGAACTGGGGCCGTTTGATTATTCAAAAGAGAACCATACCAACATGCTTTGGGTATCTGAAGGGTTTACCGTTTATTATGAATACCTGATAGTGAGGCGCGCCGGTTTAATGACCGGGGAAGATATGCTGAACGATTTTCAAAACAACATTAAAAACTACGAGAATAAGCCGGGGCATTTTTACCAGTCGGCTACACAGGCCAGCTACAACACGTGGAACGACGGGCCAAACGGGCGCGTAAATGAAGACATTAATAAAACGATATCTTATTACGACAAAGGCCCCGTACTTGGCTTAATGCTTGATTTTAATATTCGCCATGCTACCAAAAACAAGAAAACGCTTGATGATGTAATGCGCCTGCTTTATTACAAATATTACAAAAAGCTTAAACGCGGCTTTACCGAACAGGAATTCAGGAACGAATGCGAAAAGATGGCCGGTGCACCAATGCCCCAGCTATTTGAATATGCCTCGACTGTTAAACCCCCCGATTATCCCAAATACTTCGCTTATGGCGGCTTGTTAATAGATACCAATGCCACCACCACCTATAATTCCTGGGCGGGTATTAACGTGAGGGAGCAGCGCGATACACTAAAGATAACCACGGTTGAACCCAATTCGCCTGCATGGAATAAAAATGTAAGAGGAGGAACATCCATATTAGCGATTGATGGTAAACCGGCAACGCAGCAATTGCTTTACCAAACGTTTGAAGCGAAGAACACCGGAGATACAATAGCACTTACATTACAAAAAGGCGGAGTAAAACAAGATGTAACCATTGTGTTAGGCTCCAAAAAAGAGAAAACCTTTAAAATAAGCCCCCTCCCCAATCCCGATTCATTGCAGGCTGCTATTTATAAGAGCTGGATTGGTAAGTAAGGACGTTAACGGCTGGCCACCGTGGTTCATAAGTAATAGTATGAACCACGGTTCGTCAGCCATGGCCGAAGATACGGCAAACCTTTTTGATCAGGTTGTGCTTACATACACTGCTTTAAGTGTATCACACATTATCTTTATCTCCTCTTCGGTATTGTAATAATGTACCGATGCCCTCACATTACTGGCCAGGTGGTTTTTATCCATATAAATGAGTGTTGATATGGCTTTACCTACAGATACGTTAATGTTGTTTTCGGCCAGTGTGCTTTTTACTAAACCACTATCCATTCCCTTTACCGAAAAGGTTACAATACCAGATTGCTGATCACCAAAATCATGAACTGTTAGGCCATCAATACCTGCAAGTTGCTTGCGCATTAAATTAGCCAGGTATTGCACGCGCTGCCAGATCCTGTCGACCCCGATGTTCAGGGCATATTCAACGGCTTTACCCAGGCCCAGCGTAATGGCGCGGTTCTTTTCGTACAATTCAAAACGCCGGGCATCGTTTCTTAGCTGAAAATTATCACGGCTAACCGATGGGGCACTAAAACCATCCATAAACAGGGTATTCAGTTTGTCCTGTACCTGTTTGCGTACAAATAAAAAACCGGTTCCCCTTGGTGCCCGCAGGTATTTACGCCCGGTTACTGCTAACATATCGCAGCCAATCTCCTCAACGTTTAAGGGGATTTGCCCGGCGCTTTGGCAGGCATCAACAAGGTATAATACCTGGTGTTTGCGGGCTATTTTGCCAATCTCCACAATCGGGATCATCCCTCCTGCGGTTGAAGGGATCTGCGTCATGGCAATGAGTTTGGTTTTTGGCGAAATTGCCTGTTCAAAAACATCCAGCGGAAAATTGCCCTGCGCATCGTTGGGTATTATTTTAAGGCTTACACCCAACTTTTTTTGAGCATTTAAAAAACCGATGATATTGGTTACATATTCCATTTCGCAGGTAATGATCTCATCGCCGGGCTTGAAGTCTATCCCGTTAAAAGCTATTCCCCATGCTGTGCTTGCATTTTCAACAATGGCAATTTCGTCGGCGTTGGCATTGATGAGTTTAGCAATCAACTCATAGGTGTTATTTAGTTCATGCCGGTATTTATCTTCAATTTCATAGCCGCCCAGGGTCGCTTCTTCCCGCAGGTAACTGATAACAGTATCTACCACTACATCGGGGTTTAAAGATGACCCCGCGTTGTTGAAATGTATTTTTTGGGATGTACCTCTGGTTTCGGCACGTAACTGTATTATTTCCTGATCTGTTAATGGGGTAATTTTCATTGTGTATATGCTAAAGAGTTGAAGGATCGTAGCGCAAAGCCGTTAAGCCGCTATTGATTTATTTTTCTTAGCGCCTTTGCGTCTTAGCGCGAATTATTATTGAAAATTAATCTCCATCATAATATCGGCGCGGCCATAAGTGCCTGGCGTAACCGGTATTTCTGTGAAGCCTAACTTGTGATAAATGTGGATAGCGTTTTTTAGTATGCGACACGAAAACAGGATGAGTTTTTTAACACCCATTTCCCTCGCTTTATCAATACCCGACTGGCATAAAAACTGACCGGCGCCACCACCATGATAAGCCTTATCAACAGCCATTTTGGTAAGCTCATAAACACCATCTTCAATAAAGCGCAAACCTACTGTGCCAATAATAGTATCGCCTGCTGCTGCAAAATAAATTTTACCACCTTGCTTTAACATGGCCTCGTCGGGGTTTTCTAAAACCCATTTGTCCAGTGCTTCAACCACAAAAAATTCTTCGAGCCATGCTTTGTTGAATTTTTCAAAGTACGACTGATACTTTGGCTGATAATCAATTAATTGAAGTTCCATTTTTGATAAATTTTAATCATTACAAAGTAAAAGCATCTGCGTATAGCAAAACAGATTCAGATTTGTTAATTTTGACCATAACAGATTTTAAAATGGAGAAATTGATTGCCAGTGTTAATGACGATTTTTTATATGCGCAGATTGCTGCCCGTATTGAAAAGCAGATAAAACAGAACTTGTTAAAACCGGGTGATAAGCTGCCATCAGTAAGGGCATTAAGCCATGAGCAGGGTATCAGCATCAGCACATCATACAAAGCTTATGTAGAACTGGAAAACATGGGCATGATAGAGGCCAGGCCCAAATCGGGCTATTACGTTAAGTTTTCGCCGGCAAGACTGACCAATGCACCCGAAACCAAACCTCCGCTGAAAAAGATTGAGCAGGCCACGGTTACCCAGATGATAGCTATGGTTTACCAAAACATGAGCGAGGAAAGTGTTATACGTTTGTCGCGCTCATCGCCGCCGCTAAGCCTTATCCCAATGGCTAAGCTCAGTAAATCCATGATGGAATCTATCCGTAAAAGCCCTACGGGTAATATCAATTATGAAAATTTGCAGGGTAATATTTCACTGCGCAACCATGTGGCCAAAAACGCTTTTAACTGGGGCGGCAACATTACCGGCGACGATGTGGTAACCACGCAGGGTTGTCTTGAAGCCCTGATATTTTGCCTGCGGGCGCTTACCAAACCGGGCGATACCGTTGCCATTGAAAGCCCTACCTTTTTCGGGATCTTTAATATAATGCTTAGTCTTGATCTGAAAGTGCTGGAGATCCCGGTTAATCCTGATACGGGTATTGATATTGATTACCTGGCCGAGGCTATGGATAAAGTGGATATTAAAGTATGCCTGTTTGTAACCAACTTTAGTAACCCGGTAGGCAGTTGCATGCCCGATGATAGTAAACAGCGATTGGTTAAATTAATAAC
The DNA here is from genome assembly GCF_056400585.1 of Mucilaginibacter sp. P5_A6. NCBI lineage: Bacteria > Pseudomonadati > Bacteroidota > Sphingobacteriia > Sphingobacteriales > Sphingobacteriaceae > Mucilaginibacter > Mucilaginibacter sp. P5_A6. The sequence continues at coordinate 112,289 of NZ_JBFUKZ010000013.1, forward strand.
AGAAAGGCAGATCCCTTTAATTGAGGATGATATTTACGGCGAAATTTATTTTGGTAAAAGCCGCCCGCGTACCTGTAAGAGTTATGATACCGAAGGCTGGGTGCTGTTATGCTCATCAGTTTCCAAATCAATTGCGCCGGGCTACCGGGTAGGCTGGTGTATACCGGGCAGGTTTAAAGAGCAGGTAATCAATTTCAAAATGATGCATACCATCAGCTCGGCCACGCCAACCCAGGCCGCCGTTGCGCATTTTTTCGAGACAGGCCGATATGATTTGCATATGCGCAACCTGCGTAAAACATTGTATACCCAAAGCCTGCGTTATACCCAGGCCATTGCTACCCATTTTCCGCCGGGCACCAAAATAAGCCAGCCCCAGGGAGGCTATGCCCTGTGGATTGAGTTGGATAAAAACATTGATGCATTTGAGCTTTACCAGCTTGCCATTGCCCAAAACATCAGCATTGCCCCCGGACAAATTTTTAGCACCGATGCCCGCTTCACCAATTTTATCCGCATTAGTTTTGGTTTAACCTTTGACGATGTGGTGGAGCATAGCTTTAAAGTTTTAGGGGATTTGATAAGACAATTGGGATGAAACAGCTGGTTTCAACTGTCGTCAAAAGATCATAAAAACGGTAATTATATAACCGCTTACACAAACGGGGTATCTTTGCGGCTTATTTAATAATTGACCGGAAAAAAGAGCTTTGGATAGCCCTTTCCAGCCGGTCGGTAAATTTAATTAATATGTACTCAACGCTTTCTGTGCCAAAAACAATTAAAGAACGGCACCAGGGTATTGCCAATTTACTGGCTTTTGCATTAATACCACTTTCGGGCTTCGCAACTGATATATACATTCCGTCGTTACCTACCATGGCTGCCGAATTGCATGTGAGCAGTATCCAGGTGCAGCTTACTTTAACTTTATTTTTAATAAGTTATGGCGTTACGCAGCTATTTATTGGCAGCGTACTGGATAGTTTTGGCCGGTACAATATAAGCCTGGCATGCCTGGCGCTTTTTGCCGTTGCCAGCATTGTTATAGCCACCTCTACCAATATTTATGTAATATACCTCATGCGGATAGTACACGGTATTACCGTAGCTGGTGTAATTGTTTCCAAGCGAGCTTATTTTATCGATCTGTTTTCGGGCGAAAAACTGAAGCATTACCTTAGCCTGTTTTCCATCATCTGGTCTACCGGACCAATTGTTGCGCCTTTTATTGGCGGATACCTGCAAACCGGTTACGGGTGGAAATCAAACTTTTACCTCCTGGCCATATTTGCGGCTGTATTTGTGGTTTTGGAGTTGATCTTCAGCGGTGAAACTTTGAAAAACTTCTCGGCATTCCATATCAAAAAGATCGGTGACATTTATGCGGAGATGATCAAAACCACCAGTTTTACCCTCGGCCTTATTATGTTGGGGCTTGCGTACTGTATGGTGATGATCTATAACATGACGGGCCCTTTTATCATAGAGCATACTTTGCATCTGTCGCCTGTTGTGGCGGGTTACAGTTCGTTGGTGCTGGGCATAGCCTGGCTTATAGGGGGGCTTATCGGTAAAGCTACTATCAACAAACCGTTTTTTAACCGCATGGTGGTTAACCTTACCCTGCAGGTAATATTTGTAATCGCAATGCTGATAAGCATGAGGTATATAGCCAATTTATATACCATCATATTTTTCGCTTTTATAATCCATATAGCGGCCGGATATACTTTTAATAACTTTTTTACCTATTGCTTAAGCCGCTTCCCTAAAAACGCCGGTATAGCCAGCGGACTTTCGGGCGGGATAAATTATGTTATCGTATCGTTTTTTAGTTATGGCATTGTTTTTCTGCTGCCCGCTAAAGATGAACATAACCTGGGTTATAGTTATTTTGTATTGATAATGCTCTCGGTTATAGTGATGCTGATCTTAAAACTGAAAAAGGAGCTGCTGAGCGAAGGAGTATAAGCGAGAGTCATGGTATCAGAGATTAAACCCGCCTGCACAACAATCTGGACTGTTTCAAATCAATCAAGACTGGTGTAGGAAGTATAGCTGTTCGGAAGATTATAAAAAGCTGAGGATGTGCGATTCCTTCCTCGGGGAAGGAGGAGGAAGGGGTTTGTGAACTGTGGGACCGCTGCTAATCAAATGTAAAAGCCTGATGTAGAAACCCCTCTCTGCACCCTCCTGTTGGGTTGCTGTGTACACATATTTTAGGAAAAACCCCAGAGGGGTTGAATGTCGGTAGAAAAAAGATCAAAAATAGTTTTACGTGCCGTAGGTACGTCACTATGGAACTTTTCGGGTCAAATGAGCTTGATAAATGGCCAAATCTGGTGGTTAATTTCGTACCTACGGCACGAAAAGGGAGGGGTACTTAATTATTCTACCGACATTTCACTCCTAACGGAGTGGCTTTTCAAAATTACTATCTCATATAAACTTATGTACACGCACTAGGCCACCCTTTTTTAAATTTCGGAACACCTGTGGTGTAGGAAGCCATCAGGTGTTTACCATTGCCAGCACAGCCGGTCCTGTATCCGGCCTTTTCTTTTTAGGTTTTTTGTTGCGTTTGCCCCACCATATTAAAAAGCCGGTAACAGGGAGGGATGCACATACCAGGCTTGCCAAAAAAGCCAGTATTTGCGTACCCGGCCCATATAGGCGGCCGGCATGGATGTACAGGTTAGAGTTGCGCCATTTCATGCCCAGCGTTTTTTTGCTGTGCGGCATAGCTGTTACCAGTTTGCCGGTGCGGCCATCAAAAAAATAGTAACTGATGCCATTCCAACCATCGCTGCTGTGTTTTAAGTATACAAATGCCATTACCATCTTATCTTTCCTGTTGGGTATATCCAGCCCAATTTGGGTCCAGTCGCCATTTAATTGTTTGAGCAGGTTGTGATGGATGATGTCCATTTTATTCAGGGTTGAATCGCCTGTGCTGATAACCGGCAATACACGCGAAAACTGCGGTTTTTCCTTTGTGCCAAGCATATTATAAATGCCCTTTTCCCACCATTTGAATGACCATACCAAACCGGTTACAGCAATAAGTATAGCAATGGGCAAAAACATAAAATCCCAGGCTGTTATGCACATCATAATTTACCCGTTTAAACCTGGCATTCCATTTTATGGTAATGCTTTGTTTAAACTGCCTGTAATTTTTAGGCAGCCAGAGTATAAAGCCGATGATCATCATCAACAGAAAAAGCAGCACACTGCTGCCAACAATAACACTGCCCACCGGCTTTACCAGTAAAAGTTGACGGTGCAGCTGTTCAACAACGTTAAAAAACTCGTACCTGAAATCGATAATGCCTAAAACTTTGCCGGTGTATTGGTTTACATAAACATAATCATAGTACTCAAACTGGCTGAAATACCACAGCGTGATCTTTTTTTTATCGTTCACTTTAAAACCCGAAAACACAAAGCTTTTATCATCTTCGGTTATTTTAATACTGCTGAGCTTTTTATGGGGGCCAACTGCTTTTTGTGCAATAGCAAGTAATTCAGAAACCGGCCTTGCGGGGCCGGTTTTCTGAACGTTTACTATATCCTTGTGTATAAAATCAAATATTTCTTTATCAAACACGTAGATGCAGCCCGTTACCGAGACGATAACTACTACTACGCCGGTCACCAGGCCAACCCACAAATGCAGCCAGCCGGTTATCTTTTTAAATTTTGATTTTGCCATTACAAGGTGTATCCAAGCGTAAGCAAATAGTTCCTGGGCGCACCTGGGAACAGCCTTATATAATCATATCCGCCCACCCAATACTTTTTACCGGTAATGTTGTTGGCATTAAATTGTAGCTGAACTTTACCAATATTATAGAATAGCGCTGCATCAACCAATATGTAATCAGGAATGCTTTGGGTAAGGTTGATGGATAGTGTGCGTTTATCAATGTAGTTGGCGCCCAAACCTATGCCCAGTCCGCTAAATGCGCCGCGTATAATATTATACCTCGTCCAGATGTTGGCCATGTTTTTAGGGGCGTTCGGTTTTTGCAGACCTACCTCGGCAGCAACACCACTTTCGGTAATTTTAGCATCATTATACGCATATGAGGCCAGCATGCTCCAGTTTGGCAGTATGCGCCCGGTAATATCAAACTCAAACCCTCGTGAACGTTCTTTACCAACCGGCCTTAACAGGTCTGGCTGATTGGCCACACCTGCGTTGTAAAGGGTGTTTTTTTGCTCAATCTGGTAAACAGATGTTGTGATGGATAGTCTGTCGTCAAACCAGCTGCTTTTGGCGCCCAGCTCAATCATGTTGCTGGTAACCGGGGCAAATGGTCCGCCGGCATTGGGGTTGGCAATGGTTGCCGCGGTTTGCGGGTTATACCCCATTACATAAGTACTGTAAATATTGATGTTTTTAGTAGCTGTATACACCAGGCCAAAGCGGGGCAGCCATGCGCTGGAGCGCGTTTTTTGTTGTGTTGAAGTGGCATAATTTGCAAAATCGGTATAATACTCGTAGCGGATGCCGGCAAGCGCCTGCAACCTGCCCAGCTTTAACTGATCCTGTACATACCCGGCATTAAGGTAGTAATAGGTTGGGTTAAGCACGTTTTGCGAAAAAAGCGCCTTGCTGTCGTCCTGTAAACGTTGCGAGTTGATGGCATTATTTAAATCAAAAGAGCGTACGTTGGCAACCGGGTTACCCTTGGTATCTTGTAAATACTTTAAACTGTCTTTTACCACATAGTTGGCAATAGTACCGGTGTTGGATGCATTGCGATAGCCCGAAGCGGTGAGTTGTGACGCGCCTACCGGCATTTTTTCGCTGCCATAATCATAGCCTGCTACAATTTTATGTTCTATAGGGCCTGTTTTGGCGTTGTAATTAAAGTAACCGCTAAAATTGTCAATGTAGCGTTTTCGCTTGCGCTGAAATATCTGCATAGCTACCAGGTTGGGAATATCATTGCCCAGCTTGTCTTTGGCATAGGCATTAGCGCTGCGGTGTTCAAGCAGGTCCTCGCTGTACCCGGTTTTTGAGTAAGCGGCATTAAAGCTCAGGTTGTTATTAAACTGGTGATTTACCGATAAGGTAACAATATATGTCTGCTCGTTCAAAAAATCATTGGCGGCACTTAATGCCAGTGATTGCGGAGTTGAGTACAGGTCGTTGCCGATTACGGATTGACCCCGGTCGAGCCTGCTGCGCGAGCTGTTGTAAACCATATCGAAATTAATGTGTGTTTTTGGCGACGCGATGAACGATAAAGAAGGTGCAATGATCACGTTTTTATCAAACTGCAGATCGCGGAAAGAGTTGGCATCTTCATACCCTAAATTAAGGCGGTATAGTAAGGTGCTATCTTTGTTTGCAGGACCTGTAAAATCGGCCAATCCTCTGAATGTATTAAAACTGCCTAACGAGAAACTCAGGGTTCTGCGGGTTTCGTTCAGCGGTTTTTTGGTTACGCGGTTAACCACACCTCCGGGACTTGCATTGCCATACAGTGCAGATGATGGGCCTTTCAGCACTTCAACACGCTCCAGGTAATTGGTTAAGGGCTGTTTCCAAAAGCCGGTGCTGGTGCGCAAACCGTTTAAAAGCTGGGTATTGCTTTGACCGTTAACACGAAAGCCCCTGATGGTAAGGTCATCATAAAAAGTGAACTGCGAAACACCGCTAAAGTTTTTAACCACATCGCCAACACGTACTGCGCCCTGGTCGGCCATCAGTTCTTTACTGGCGTAGGATACAGATTGCGGCAGATCTTTAATATCAGTTTCGGTTTTGTTGCCGATAAACGTGGCTTTGGTTTTATAGGTTTTTTCTTTACGCCCAATTATTTCTACCTGCTGCAGCGAAGCGGCATCTTCGTGCAGAACAACATTTTCATCAATAACAGCTCCCGGGGCAATTACAATTTGTTTGCTGATCTCTCTGAAGCCCACAAAGTTGTAATGTATAGTATACTTGCCGGCGGCTACATCCAGTTTAAAATCGCCTTTATTACCGGCTGATGTAATATAGTTAGTACCGTCAATTGATATAGTTGTACCTGGCAGTGGCTTATTCTCCCCGTCTTTTACATGGCCCTGTATCGATGCTTTTTGCTGGGCTTGTGTTATAAAAGGAGAGATTAGAAAGAGTGCGAAGGAAGCAAGAAGTGTAGTAAGGTTAATCTTCATTGTTATTTTTATTTAGACTTATTATAAACAATGGCAAAAATATGTTTTATTTAACTAAATGCAAATCCAAAAGGAGCCTTTTGGTAATAATTAAGAAAATGGGTGCAGTGACGATAGCTTTTTGCCTTCCAACCGTCATTGTCATAAAAGGTTTGTCATCCTGAACGCAGTGAAGGATCTATTCGCAGACTGTACAGGGCGAAGAAGCATGGCGAATAACAGATGCTTCACTGCGTTCAGCATGACAAAGGACTTTTTTTACAAACACGTCATGTGTAGGTACGAAGCAATGACGACCTGTTTTTAAACAGCTTCTATGAAGCCCTACTCAAAGATTCTCAAATACCTCTCTACCGAAAAATCCATCGCGGCCCTGGCGTTCTTTAAAATATAACGCCCAAAAGCGCCGTACATGGCTTCATAAACTTTTCCGCTTATCGCATTTTGAACCTGTAGTATATCCTTCTTGGGAAGCGGGATAAGATTTGGATAGCTATACATAAACGAAACAGTTTTAAGGTCCGGACTTACCTGTATCACATCACCAACCAATAACAAGCCATCATTTTGCGGACTATACAGCACACTTGCACCAGGAAAATGCCCGCCGCAACGGATCAGCTGGATGCCATCCCATAAAGCAATTTCCTCCTCAGTCCATAAGTGGATAGGCGCGTCCCTGCGTCCCAGCCATTCTTCGTCAAGTGCGTTTATGTATACGGTGGCATCGCCAAAAGCTTTGCTCCACACTGTAATGGTCGAAAAATAATGCGGGTGCGAAAGGGCGATGGCTTTTATGCCGCCAAGCTTATTCACCGCTGCGATGGTTGCCTCATCAATATTGCTGATACAATCCCATAAAATATTGCCCCCGGGTGTTACCAGTAAATGTGCCCGCTGGTTAATGCCAAATGCGGGTTCGGTGTAAATAGCATATAAGTTTGGGGCTACTTTTTCAATAATGTTTTTATGTTGATGGTTTAACTCATTAAGCGTAATCCAGCTCTGGCCTTTAGGATTCACGTATTGGCGGTCATCCTCGCAAATTTTACAATGCAAAGGAGGGGTTTCCGATGGCGGGTATTGTACGCCGCAGGTAGTGCAGATATAAGGAATTAATGGCATGGTAAAGTTATGATGGTAGAAATAAACGGATTGCTATTGATTATGTTTCCCCAAGGTCTCCTCAATGCTATTAAGTTAAGTCGTTTTTCACGCAAAGAGGCAGAGACGCAAATTGATTTGTTTATTTTTTCTTTGCGCCTTAACGTGAAATTGGCTTACGCTGTTGGGGGGACCCGAAACAATAAACCCCGCCTCAAATTTAATTTTGTGGCGGGGTTTTTACAAGATAAGAGATGGAATTTAATTTAGCTGTAACAGCTGCGGGCCAAACTCTTCAAAGAAGATCTTGTCGGCATTTATTCCTGATTCCTTCAAATCATTAAACTGTTTCTGAATAAAAAATGAGGGCCCGCATACATAATAACGGGTTTCGGGATGGTGATGCAGGTTGTTAATCCTGTTTATATTTAAATGGCCATCATAAATGTTTTCGGCAATATTTTCTTTAGATGTTACATCATAAAAAATATGCTGGTTAAAATTTGCATTGTTAATTGCCAGCTCATTGATATTGTCTTTAAAGGCATGTACCGATTCGTTACGGCAACCATGAAGCCAGGTAATGGGCTGTTTTGTTCCCTTTTGGGTTAAGTGCTGCACCATACTCATCAAAGGAGTTAAACCAACTCCACCACTAATAAACATTACGGGCGTATCTAAATTATCGGGCAGGATAAAATTGCCTGCCGGCGAGGTAAGCTCTACCTGTTTACCTTCAGTAATTTCGTCATGCAGTAAATTGCTTATCATGCCATTAACATCAACGTTTACGCCTGCTTCCCGTTTAACAGAAATACGGTAATAATCATTATTTGGCGCACTTGAAATACTGTATTGGCGTACCTGGCTTATGTTTAGCTGCGGAAGAAAGAGTTTGATACTGATGTACTGCCCCGGTTTGTGACGCGGGACCTTCCCGCCATCGGCTGGGTATAAATAAAAGGAACATATTTCTGCCGATTCCATTTCTCTACGTCCTACTTTAAACAAGCGCCAGCCTGTCCAGCCGTTTGGTTTTAAAACCTGGTCCTGGTATAAGTTTGCCTCATGACCGCTCATTAATGCGGCTAACTGGTTATAAGCTACTTTCCAGGCTTCTAAAATTTCGGGTGTAGCGGCATCACCTAAAACCTCGCTGATAGATGCCAGCAGGTGGTTGCCAACTATGGCGTAATGCTCCGGGCGGATATCTAAACTGACATGTTTTTGGCCAATCCTGTCAACCACGGGTAACAGTACAGATGGATTGGCAATGTTTTCTGCATAAGCAAGTACAGCCATAGCCAGGGCGGTTTGTTGTTTACCTGTTTGCTGGTTTCCCATGTTAAACATGTTTTTTAATTCGGGATTGTGTTTAAACATCCTGCCATAAAAATGAGTGGTTAGCAATACGCCGTGTTCTTTCAAAATCGGAACGGTGGCAAGGATGAGCGCTTTTTGATCGTTTGTCATAATAAATATATTAATACCTTTTTATCTTAAATAAGGTTACTTGTTTAAGATGTCTGGTTGTTCAACAGGGCAAATCTAAGCTTTAATTAATAAAAGACAAAAATATCTTTTATTAATTCTTATCTTTGCTTTACAGGATGGCTAAAAATAAAAAAACAGACCGTCATTGCCGAGTTGTAAAAGTTCGCGAAAATATGAAGGGGAAATGAGGAATATTGCATGGCTGCGAGTCGACTCACCCCGACGATCCGTTAGCTAACGGACGTCTGCCCCTCCTCCGACTGCGTCGCATAGAGGGGCAATAAAACAAAAATTGAGCTTCACCCTCTTTGCGGCACAGCCGGAGAGAGGGTCGGCCAGCATAGCGTAGCCGGGGTGAGTCGTTGCCAGCATGCAAAGCCAATTGCTTGGTTTAAAGCCAGCACGTCATCCCCATTTTTTCCAGGATTATCCTGGTGGTTACTCGCAATGACGCATGGATATGTGCTGCATTAGAAGAATAAAAACATTAATAAAATCAAATTTAGACAGCTTCTTACAGGATGGCAATTTTTTCAAAAACATGCGAGTATGCTATAAGGGCGGTGTTTTATATAGCTCATAAAACAGCTGCAGGTGGCAGGGTTAGTATAAAGGATATTGCAACCGGCATCGATTCGCCAGAGTTATACCTGGCTAAAATATTACAGGATTTAAGCAGAAAGGGGCTCATCAGTTCGTTTAAAGGTCCTCATGGTGGTTTTTTTATAGAGCCGCCTTCGTTAAGCAGGCCATTAAGTGATATTGTAGAGGCCGTTGATGGCGACAGCTTGTTTTATGGTTGTGCTTTAGGGCTTAAACAATGCTCGGAAGTGAACCCTTGCCCTCTACACAACGAGTTTAAAGATATCAGGGACCGGATTCACATTTTATTAAATACAACCACCATAGGCGAGTTTAACACCGAGCTGATTGATGGTTTGTTGTCATTAAAAAAATAGGGAAATGCTAACCCTGTAGCCTCAAAACACTTCTGTCCCCTCAATCAAAAGCTTTGGGCTTTCTGCATTCAGCTTTTAGCTTAAATATTATTTTTCATCCTTCGCAAATTCAAGCGGGGTAAGGTCGGCAATTTGTTCGTAGCCCTGAGGAGACAAAAGTGCAAGCTCATTTTCTCGCTTTCCATATAGCCAACTTACCCCAAAATGATTTCTTAACCTCATATTGGTCGTTAACGGCACTATAATACAATTTGGAGTTACGCTCTAATTCTTCCTGCACAACATTAAGTATTTTGCTCGTTTTATCAGAACAAAAAGGCTCCGAATTCAGCTCTGTAATCCCGGGCTTGATAAACAATTCCTTTATGGAATCGTATCTGCTACTTATAAACTCGTTTGATGGCCATGCGAAGTTATCCATACATGCAACCTTCATTGCACAATTGGCATAAAAATAATGTGAATTAGGCACCCAGGCTATCAAAAAAGTAGCGTTGATATCATGACCAGGTTTATAAAAATGTATATGGTTTAATTGCCCTCCAATTGCCAGCCAGGTATCCCATGGCGGGGTGTCTCCTATATCAACATAACATGCGCTTCCCGCTTCAGGTGCACCATCGACCACTGTTGAATCCGGATCAAATACCATAATCCGGCCATAATGGTGCAATTCAGAAACGGGAATTAAGTCTATCCCCGATTCATCTAACAAGGCCGACCGTGTTGAAATAACCCGGTCAATGACGGAAAGCTTTTCAGCATCCGGAATTTCATAATAATAGTAACGAGGTGATAATTCTGAAGACCGGAACAGGTTGGTATTAAAGTCATTGTTGACTTTTTCTATCCAGGTAGCGGTTTCCTGTATTACCTTAATTATATTCATGGATAAGGTTTGTATTAGAATGTATAATGCGAGTTTTTCAGTCTTACTACTTGATACTAACTACTTGCTACTCATTTTAGCCTCACCACCAAACCATCCATCTCCTCCGTAACCCGCATCTGGCAGGCCAGGCGGCTATGTTCATCTGCATTGGGCAAGGTATCCAGCATGTCGAGTTCGTTATCAGTTGCATTAAAATATTGTTCGGGGCCTTCCAATACCTGTATGTGGCAGGTGGCGCACAAGGCCATACCGCCGCAGGTAGCCAGCACATCATATTCGGATGCTTTTAAAACTTCCATCAGGCTCAGGTTAATCCCTTCGGGGATCTCTACAGGCAGCCGATCGCCTTTGCGGTCTTCAATAATTAAGTTTATCATAGCTAAAAGGCGGTTACGCCGTAAACGGTGGTGTATTTAAAACTCAGTTTTTGTTCGGGGTAAACGTATTTGAATGCGCTTTGGGCCATCAGCGCCGCTTCGTGGAAACCACAAAGTATCAGCTTTAATTTACCCGGATAGGTGTTGATATCGCCAATGGCATAAATGCGGTCAACATTGGTGCTGTAATCAAGGGTGTTTACCACAATGGCAGATCTGTCGATATTTAAACCCCAGTCGGCAATTGGTCCCAGTTTGGGGCTGAGGCCAAACAGCGGGATTAAATGATCTGCGGCTATATGGCTCACCTCGTTGTTCTTGTCCAGCAGGGTGATCTCCTGTAAGTGCCCTTCGCCGGTTAAGGCTACCACGTTGGATTTCAGGATCAGGTCTATCTTGCCTTCCTTAGCCAGTTCAAAAACCTTTTCGGCAGAATCCGGAACACCACGGAAAGTATCGCCCCGGTGAACCAGTGTAACCCTTTCGGCAACATTAGCCAGGAAAATGGCCCAGTCTAATGCAGAATCGCCACCACCCGCCAAAACCACTTTACGGTTGCGGAATAGTTCGGGGTTTTTAACCATATAGGCTACGCCTCTGCCTTCAAAATCAGTAAGGCGGTCAATCTCGGGCTTGCGTGGCTCAAAGCAGCCAAGTCCACCGGCAATTACCACCACCTGGCAGTGCACGGTAGTGTTATCATTGGTTTGGATGGTATATGATCCGTCGTCATGGCGGTTAAGGGTTTCTACCCGTTCGCCCAAACTAAAAGTGGGATGGAATGGAGCAATTTGTTCCATTAACTTATCCACTAATTCCTGGGCGGTAACTTCGGGGTAGCCGGGAATATCATAAATAGGTTTGTGCGGGTAGATCTCGGAAAGCTGACCGCCCACCTGGGGCAGCACATCAATCAAATGGCAGCGCATTTTTAGCAGCCCCGCCTCAAAAACTGCGAACAATCCAACCGGCCCTGCGCCGATGATACAGATATCTGTATAAATATCGTTATTTGTTAGATTTTTCTCGACAAAAGTTGGATTTTTTGTGTCCATAACTGAATTTTTTTGGTACACAAAGATGTCTTCAAAAAAAACGACAACCAAATGATATAAAGTAATGCATGATTACTTTAAGTTATAATTGGCCAGGCAAAAACGTTTAAAAAGTTCAACAAGTTTGCTGTTTTTACCATGCAGCTGGATGAACTGGAAGGTGCGGAAGATCTCCAATCCTTTAATCGCTATAATGCTAAGTTCATTATATTTCAGCTCACTTACTACCGACTGGATAGACAGGAAAGTAGCTGTATCTGAGTATAAAAGGTACTGTTTTATGGCGATGCTGCTTTCCAGCTGGATCTCGATATTGAGGTCTTTAGGACTGATATTCACACCCGCCAGTGCATCATAAATAACATCCAGCGTACCCGAACCTGCCTCGCGAAGCACGAGTGGGATCTCCAATAATTGTTTCGGGCTGATCTCTGGCTTTTTTGATAACTTATTGTTTGCCTTGGTAACCAACACTATTTCGTCTTTGGCAAAGGGCGAATAGGCCAGCTGAGGTAAGTGGGATGAGCCTTCGATGATCGCTATATCCAATTTTTCGTCAAGGATCATTTGTGAAATATGATCGGTATTAGCCTGTATAAAATTGAAGGTAACCTCGGGATAGGTTTTCTTAAATAACGCCAGTATTTTGGGTAATATGGTTTGGGCCACTGTAGTGCTGGCGCCTATATGCAGTGTGCCGGCTTCAATGTTATTTAACTGTGCCAGTTCGGTTTCAAGGGCGGTATAAGTCTGGAATATCTTATCGGCATATTGTAACAGCACCTTACCCGCCGTAGTAAGCGCTATATTGTTGCCATTGCGTTTAAATAGCTGTACATTAAGCTGTTGCTCCAGCTCTTTAATGTGCTTGGTAACAGCTGGCTGGGTAATATACAGCTCATTAGCCGCCTTAGTAAAACTCAGGCGCTGTGCAACCGTATAAAATACCTTTAACCTGAAATCGAAGATCATCGGGTTAAATTTAGAGCTTTTAATTATTACACACAGGAACAGTTTGAATTTATTATCTGGTTTATAATTAGCGGATTAGGTTAGTTTATTGTGAGACAGGGACTCGATATGGAACCTTTGCGTGTTCTTTTTTCTTTACCTTTGTTCTCAATCCGGGATAAAAACCCGGCATCAGCATGACAAAAGAAATTGAGATAGTATGCCCTCCCGGGCAACATGAAGACGAAGCGGTGATTAAACGCCTCGTGGCGGCGGCTTTAAGTATGCAGCCTCAAAAAATATCGGCAGTTAAAGTTTTAAAACGGTCCATAGATGCGCGCGGTCGTAAAGTGGTTTACCGCATGATGGTGCAGGTATATATCGATCAGCCATATCAGCCCGAAAGCCATATCGTACATTACCCCAATGTACAATTTGGCCGGCCGGTCATCATTGTGGGTGCTGGTCCCGCAGGGATTTTTGCTGCATTGCAATGTATCGAATCTGGACTAAAGCCGGTTATTTTGGAGCGGGGCAAGGATGTTAAACAACGTCGTCGTGATCTGGCCAATATCAATAAACAAGGCTTGGTAAATCCCGAATCTAACTATTGCTTTGGTGAGGGCGGGGCAGGTACCTACTCGGATGGTAAATTGTATACCCGGTCTACCAAGCGGGGAGACGTGAACCAGGTGCTCAAAATGTTTGTGGCCCACGGTGCCGACGAGGACATACTAATAGATGCCCGCCCGCACATCGGTACCAATAAGCTGCCCCAGATCATCACTGCTATGCGAGAAACCATATTGAACGCCGGTGGTGAATTTTATTTCGATACCAAAGTTACCGCGCTGTTGGTAGAGTTTAACAAGATAAAAGGAGTAAAGCTGACATCCGGCGAAAAAATGACCGCAGATGCCGTAATCCTGGCAACCGGTCACTCGGCAAGGGATGTGTTTGAAATGCTCCATCATCAAAATATATTAATAGAAGCTAAACCTTTCGCTTTAGGTGTCAGGATAGAGCATCCGCAGGAAATTATCGATCGTGCACAGTATCACTGTGAATACCGCGGGCCTGATCTGCCACCATCTTATTATAACCTGGTTGAGCAGGTAGATGACCGGGGAGTATTTTCATTTTGCATGTGCCCGGGCGGCATCATCGCCCCATGTGCAACCGGGGAAAACGAAATTGTAGTGAACGGCTGGAGCCCATCTAAACGGAACAACCCTTTTGCCAATTCGGGCACGGTGGTGCAGATCAATATGGAAGATGTTACAGGGGATGATAGCGACCCGTTTAAAATGCTGGGTTTTCAACAAGCGGTGGAACGTGCCGCGTTTAAAGCAGGCGGAGGCAATTTGGTTGCTCCAGGCCAGCGCATGGTTGATTTTGTTGAAGGTCGGTTATCCAATGATCTTCCACTAAATTCTTATCTGCCTGGCACTAAGAGCACCGAACTCAAAGAAGTATTACCCGGATGGATCCATAAACGGCTGCAAAAAGCATTGCCGGCTTTTGGCAAAAAAATGAAGGGATACTATACTAATGAGGCTATTTTGGTTGGGGTAGAGTCGCGTACGTCATCGCCGGTAAAAATTCCGAGAGATAAGGAAACCTTACAGCATCCCCAGGTAAAGGGATTATTTCCTTGCGGGGAGGGCGCCGGTTATGCGGGTGGCATTATTTCTGCTGCGATTGATGGTATCAATTGTGCATTGGCAACTTTAAAAATATTAGCATGACCATTTCTGAAAAATTAAGTGGCGAATTACAAAAAATATTATCGGGCGATGCCTGGTATGGCTCGCCGGTTTATGAGATTGTTGAAGGTATCAGTTTCGAAGCAGCCTATGAAAAACCACCTGGATCGGTACACAATATCGCCGAGATTGTTTTGCATATGATAGCCTGGACGGAGGAAGTAATGGACAGGATGAATGGCTTGCCATCAGGTATTCCCACGAGCGGCGATTGGCCCGAGACCGGCGCTCCCGACGAACAAAAATGGCAAAACTATGTTGAAGATTTAAAGCTGGTGAACGTAAATTTGATTGGCATTATCCAAAACTTCCCGCAGGAACAATGGGATGAACCAACAACAGACGAACGAAACCGCGAAGAGGGCAGTGGTGTTAGTTATGAAGAACTGATTAATGGATTAATTCAGCATCATATATATCACTCCGGCCAAATAGCATTGTTAAACAGGATATTAGGATTTCACTGATTTAATAATTGGTGAAATCACCAAAAAAATATGAATAAAAAAACACTCATATTAGGGGCAACACCCAATACCAGCAGGTACGCCAACTTTGCTGCCAACCGTTTGGTGGGCAACGGGCATACCATAGTTAATGTAGGTATAAAAACCGGTGAAATAGCCGGTGTACCTATTGAGAAGGCGGAAACTATTTATAATGATATTGACACAGTTACCTTATATATAGGCCCCCAAAATCAACCGCCGCTTTACGATTATATATTAAACACCAAACCCAAACGTATAATCTTCAATCCCGGTACCGAAAATTCAGAACTGCGCCGCATGGCCAACGAAAAGGGGATTGAAACGGAGAATGCGTGTACACTGGTGCTCTTGTCAACAGGGCAGTATTAACATGCCTCTCCCGAAAGGGTATAAAATTTGCTCAGCTACACTAATTGGAGTTCTCCCTTCAGAGGGTTGGCGGGCTTGCTAATATCCTTATTTCCTTCGGATAATAATTGTTGATCCGGTTAGGTAGCAGCTTAGCCCAGCCCAAAACATGTCCATCAAAGTTCATCAGGCTCCAGCCTTTTTCGGTAGAATTGAGATTGATGTTGTCACGGCGCAGGTATTGGATGGCCTGGTCATAAGTTAGTTCGGTTTGCAAAACAGCGTGCTTATTAATAATGGTACTTAAAGCAAGTTCATGATCGGGTATTAGGTCTTTACCCATCAGTTTGCCCACACGTACCCCCGATTTTTTGAGGTACAGATGTCGCTGTAAGATATTCAGACTTTCCTTATGTACGCGATTAATAGCGAGCCAATCCTCATTCACTTTAAAGTAATAGAAATCATCCGGATTGTTGATGTAGGTTTTTACCAGGTCAATTTCTGTACTGCTTATTTTTTGATGCATATTGTTTTTAAAGGTACCCAGTTCGCCGGTGTTGGAGTTCTTTTTAAGGCAACTGGCAAATAAGCCTTCACCTTTAACCTGCCCCGGGTAAAAGCGGTAACCCCATGCTTTTTGCCGGGCTGATTGCGTTTCAACAATTCCCCACTCCTTATATATAGGTATACGTACGCTTTCCATGTCAAATTCCTGGCAAAGCCAATCCAGTATATCTTCGTTTTCCTGGTGCGAATAGGAGCAGGTGCTATATATAAGGTATCCATCTTCGTTTAAGGCGGGCAACACATCAGCCAGGATCCTTTCCTGCCGCTGATGACAAAGCTCTACGTTAGCTTCCGACCATTCGTTCATTGCCTGTGGGTCTTTCCGGAACATTCCCGAGCCGGAGCAAGGGGCATCAACCAGGATAATATCAAAAAAGCTTTTAAGTCGGCCAATATCTTTAGGGTCGTTATTGCTGACGATAACATTGGCTTGTCCCCAACGACTAAGGTTATCAGTTAATATAGGTACGCGGGTTTTAATAATTTCGTTAGCCACTAACAAGTCATCGGCATTGATGGCCGAGTTTAGCAGTGTGCTTTTGCCTCCGGGAGCAGCGCAAAGGTCAAGTACTTTTACTGCTTCGTCGATGTTTGGGCGGATATTTTTAAATATATGATCGATAAACATCGAGGATGCCTCCTGTACATAATAACAACCCGCATGAAAAAGCGGATCGAAAGTGAAGGATGGACGGGTGTTTAAATAAAAACCATCGGTACACCAGGGCACCTGTTGGCCTGTTTTTAATGCCGAAGGCTTAAAAGGGTTCAACCTTATAGAGGTAGGCGCATCAGCAAGTTGATGTGCATTGATGAAATTTTCTTCGTCAAATCCATTTTCTGCGCTCAATGATTGCAGGAAATTATCGGGAAACCGGTAGTTGCTCATATACCTTGTAAATATACAAATTCAATAAATGCTATTCTTTATAAGGTAATACTGTACAGATTAGGCGAATTTGAGGTTAGTTTACAGGCACTTGGAAGATTGTTTTAATTATTTGAAAATTTCTCTTGGTGCGTAACTGGTTTTCTGTGTACATTTGTGGCCGCTCAAGAAAAAGGGCGTTGTTTTTTGAAGAGTTAGCGAATAAAAAAAAGATTAAAATAAGTGAATATATCACTTGCCAAATCGGAAAAGAATTCGCACTTTTGCAACCCGCAATCGAAGAGGAAGACTTAGTGAAAATGATCGATTTAGGGCCAAAACAAAATAAAAAAAATAAGTTTTGGAAAATAGGAAAAGGTTTCTACCTTTGCAGACCCAAACGGAAGGGTGCTTGAGAGAGCGAAAGAAGTTGAGTCTGAGCAATTCTGGCGATAAGAAAAGAGGGAAGAAAGTTAGCATTGGTTAACGAGTAATCGAAAGGGTTTGAGAGCGATTCTTGGCCTTACAAAAATGACAAATCAGACAAGGCAACTTGTAAAGATTATATAGCGGAACCGGGACGGGGAAGCGAAAAAGTTCTTTTAAGAAATAGAAAATCATGTAGAGTAACACAGAAGCTGAAAGCGGAATGCGTAAAGCAGGAAGCAAAAGGCGGATGAGTTATGATAACAAAGAGTTTAGATACTGTATAAAGATACATAATTATACAGATTCTATTATTAATAATAGGGTCAGTGGTTAAACACACATTTTACAATGGAGAGTTTGATCCTGGCTCAGGATGAACGCTAGCGGCAGGCCTAATACATGCAAGTCGGACGGGATAGGAGAGCTTGCTTTCCTTGAGAGTGGCGCACGGGTGCGTAACACGTATGTAACCTACCTTAATCAGGGGGATAGCCTCTCGAAAGAGAGATTAAGACCGCATAACATCACGATGCAGCATTGCAATGTGATCAAATATTTATAGGATTAAGATGGGCATGCGGAACATTAGCTAGTTGGTAAGGTAACGGCTTACCAAGGCTACGATGTTTAGGGGATCTGAGAGGATGACCCCCCACACTGGTACTGAGACACGGACCAGACTCCTACGGGAGGCAGCAGTAAGGAATATTGGTCAATGGGCGGAAGCCTGAACCAGCCATGCCGCGTGCAGGAAGACTGCCCTACGGGTTGTAAACTGCTTTTGTACCGGAATAAACCTTTGGTCGTGACCAGAGCTGAATGTACGGTAAGAATAAGGATCGGCTAACTCCGTGCCAGCAGCCGCGGTAATACGGAGGATCCAAGCGTTATCCGGATTTATTGGGTTTAAAGGGTGCGTAGGTGGCTTATTAAGTCAGGGGTGAAAGACGGTAGCTTAACTATCGCAGTGCCTTTGATACTGATGAGCTTGAATGAACTAGAGGTAGGCGGAATGTGACAAGTAGCGGTGAAATGCATAGATATGTCACAGAACACCAATTGCGAAGGCAGCTTACTATGGTTTGATTGACACTGAGGCACGAAAGCGTGGGGATCAAACAGGATTAGATACCCTGGTAGTCCACGCCCTAAACGATGAATACTCGATGTTGGCGATATACGGTCAGCGTCTAAGCGAAAGCGTTAAGTATTCCACCTGGGGAGTACGCCCGCAAGGGTGAAACTCAAAGGAATTGACGGGGGCCCGCACAAGCGGAGGAGCATGTGGTTTAATTCGATGATACGCGAGGAACCTTACCCGGGCTTGAAAGTTAGTGAATTGAGCAGAGACGCTCAAGTCCTTCGGGACACGAAACTAGGTGCTGCATGGCTGTCGTCAGCTCGTGCCGTGAGGTGTTGGGTTAAGTCCCGCAACGAGCGCAACCCCTATGTTTAGTTGCCAGCACGTTAAGGTGGGGACTCTAAACAGACTGCCTATGCAAATAGAGAGGAAGGAGGGGACGACGTCAAGTCATCATGGCCCTTACGTCCGGGGCTACACACGTGCTACAATGGATGGTACAGAGGGCAGCTACCTGGCAACAGGATGCCAATCTCMWAAAGCCATTCACAGTTCGGATCGGGGTCTGCAACTCGACCCCGTGAAGTTGGATTCGCTAGTAATCGCGTATCAGCAATGACGCGGTGAATACGTTCCCGGGCCTTGTACACACCGCCCGTCAAGCCATGGAAGCTGGAAGTGCCTGAAGTGCGTAACCGCAAGGAGCGTCCTAGGGTAAAGTCGGTAACTGGGGCTAAGTCGTAACAAGGTAGCCGTACCGGAAGGTGTGGCTGGAATACCTCCTTTCTGGAGCAGTATCAGTAACGAAGMTATCGTAACAAGTTACCTACATGATTATTTCTTAAAATAGATATGAGACGTCAGATATGAGATGTGAGATAAAAGCCAAATGCAAATGAAGCTGCTCTCAATACTCAAATCTAATATCTCACATCTATAATTAAACACAAAAAGGAAACCCAAAAGATGAAGCCATCAGTGGTGCAGCCGAAAGGAAGCGAAAGGACACGGTTGGCAGGATGCAGTCCGGAAGTCGRAGGTCATGAGTCAAAAAAGACTTAAGACTCAGAACTTAAGACTCAGAACTGCGAACTAAAAATAAAKAGTCCTGTAGCTCAGCTTGGTTAGAGCACTACACTGATAATGTAGGGGTCAGCAGTTCAAATCTGCTCGGGACTACGATAGGAGCGGAAAGCAGAAAGCCACAGGCAGCAAGCAGGAAACTTCAGGCTAAGAAAGAGAGCAAGGAAAAAGCTTTATGCTTTACACCTTCAGCTTTCGGCACATCTTAAGGGGGATTAGCTCAGCTGGCTAGAGCACCTGCCTTGCACGCAGGGGGTCAACGGTTCGAATCCGTTATTCTCCACCAGATCAGACATGAGATGTTAGATATGAGATATGAGACAAGACGCAAGTCAAATCTCAATACTCAAATCTCAATACTCAAATCTAATCGAACGTTCTTTGACATATTGGAAGAAGTAATTGAAAAAGAGAAGACAACAGTATAGAGACGGTTGTTGGCTTTAAAGGATTACRAGGACAAAGGTAAAGAGGTAGCAATACCAATGAACTAATGAACGAGTGAACCAATGAACGGCAATCTGATCAAAAAGCATACATACCGAGCAAAAGGCGGTATAGTAGAAGAAAGTAAGAAAGGGTACACGGGGGATGCCTTGGCTCTCAGAGGCGATGAAA
The DNA here is from genome assembly GCF_056400585.1 of Mucilaginibacter sp. P5_A6. Classification (NCBI taxonomy): domain Bacteria; kingdom Pseudomonadati; phylum Bacteroidota; class Sphingobacteriia; order Sphingobacteriales; family Sphingobacteriaceae; genus Mucilaginibacter; species Mucilaginibacter sp. P5_A6. Next base: position 132,555 of record NZ_JBFUKZ010000013.1, read on the forward strand.
GACGTGATAAGCTGCGATAAGCTACGGGGATCTGCAAATAAGACTTGATCCGTAGATTTCTGAATGGGGAAACCTAATTAGTTGAAGACTAATTGCATAAATGCGCAAACCTGCTGAACTGAAACATCTAAGTAAGCAGAGGAAGAGAAAATAATAATGATTTCCTGAGTAGTGGCGAGCGAAAGGGAAGAAGCCCAAACCAATTATGTTACGGCATAATTGGGGTTGTAGGACCACAACATGARAATTAAACAAAACCGGAACGGGGTGGGAAACCCGGCCATAGAGCATGAGAGCTGCGTACGGGTAATGAATAATTGGATAGTGGTATCCTGAGTACCGCGAGGTCGGAGACGCCTTGTGGGAATCTGCCGGCACCATCCGGTAAGGCTAAATACTCCTGAGAGACCGATAGTGAACCAGTACCGTGAGGGAAAGGTGAAAAGAACCCCGAACAGGGGAGTGAAATAGAACCTGAAACCGTGTACTTACAAGCGGTCGGAGCGGACTTGTTCCGTGACGGCGTGCCTTTTGCATAATGAGCCTACGAGTTACTCTTTCCTGGCAAGGTTAAGTGTTTAAGACACGGATCCGAAGCGAAAGCGAGTCTGAATAGGGCGTATAGTCAGGGGAGGTAGACGCGAAACCTTGTGATCTACCCATGGACAGGTTGAAGGTGCCGTAACAGGTACTGGAGGACCGAACCGATAAACGTTGAAAAGTTTCCGGATGATTTGTGGGTAGGGGTGAAAGGCTAATCAAACTGGGAAATAGCTCGTACTCCCCGAAATGTTTTTAGGAACAGCCTGGCGGTTGAGTTAATAAGAGGTAGAGCTACTAATTGGGTGCGGGGGAGTCAAATCCTACCAAATCCAGATAAACTCCGAATGCTTATTAATATACGCTGGAGTGAGGCTCTGGGTGCTAAGGTCCAGGGCCGAGAGGGAAAGAACCCAGACCATCAGCTAAGGTCCCCAAATTACTGCTAAGTTGAACTAACGAGGTCCGATTGCACAGACAGCTAGGATGTTGGCTTGGAAGCAGCCATTCATTTAAAGAGTGCGTAACAGCTCACTAGTCGAGCGATCGGGCATGGATAATAAACGGGCATCAAGCAGTATACCGAAGCTATGGATTTACATTAATGTATCTGGTAGGGGAGCATTCTATATACCGGCGAAGCAGGAGGGACAACCGACTGTGGAGGTTATAGAAAAGCAAATGTAGGCATAAGTAACGATAAGGCGGGAGAGAAACCCGCCCACCGAAAGACTAAGGTTTCCTGATCAACGCTAATCGGATCAGGGTTAGTCGGGGCCTAAGGTGAAGCCGAAGGGCGTAGCCGATGGACAACTGGTTAATATTCCAGTACTTTTTATAACTGCGATGCGGTGACGGAGTAGTGACACTGACGCGAACTGACGGAATAGTTCGTTAAAGGCCGTAGGTATATGGACTGTAGTTAAGTACGCAGACCATGCTGAAAGCTGATAGTATACCAAATCTTCGGAGGCGGTAATAGTTCAGGTAATCAGACTTCCAAGAAAACCCGCTAAGCTTCAGGTTATAAAAACCCGTACCGTAAACCGACACAGGTAGTCGAGGAGAGAATCCTAAGGTGCTCGAGTGAATCATGGCTAAGGAACTCGGCAAAATGGCCCTGTAACTTCGGGAGAAGGGGCGCTTTCAGCAATGGAAGCCGCAGTGAAAAGGCCCAGGCGACTGTTTAACAAAAACACATGGCTATGCAAAATCGAAAGATGACGTATATGGCCTGACACCTGCCCGGTGCCGGAAGGTTAAGAGGGGATGTTAGGAGCAATTCGAAGCATTGAATCGAAGCCCCGGTAAACGGCGGCCGTAACTATAACGGTCCTAAGGTAGCGAAATTCCTTGTCGGGTAAGTTCCGACCTGCACGAATGGTGTAACGATCTGGGCGCTGTCTCAGCCATGAGCTCGGTGAAATTGTGGTATCGGTGAAGACGCCGGTTACCCGCAACGGGACGGAAAGACCCCATGCACCTTCACTACAACTTAACATTGATATCGGATACAGGATGTGTAGGATAGGTGGGAGACTGTGATCTGGCTTCGCTAGGAGTCAGTTAGTCAACGTTGAAATACCACCCTTTCTGTATTTGGTGTCTAACTCTGCATTGCGGAGGACATTGTTTGGCGGGTAGTTTGACTGGGGTGGTCGCCTCCAAAAAGGTAACGGAGGCTTTCAAAGGTAAGCTCAGTACGCTTGGTAACCGTACGTGGAGTGCAATAGCATAAGCTTGCTTGACTGTGAGGCAGACAAGCCGAGCAGGGTCGAAAGACGGATATAGTGATCCGGTGGTTCTGCATGGAAGGGCCATCGCTCAAAGGATAAAAGGTACGCTGGGGATAACAGGCTGATCTCCCCCAAGAGCTCATATCGACGGGGAGGTTTGGCACCTCGATGTCGGCTCGTCACATCCTGGGGCTGGAGAAGGTCCCAAGGGTTGAGCTGTTCGCTCATTAAAGTGGCACGCGAGCTGGGTTCAGAACGTCGCGAGACAGTTCGGTCCCTATCTGTTGTGGGCGCAGGAAGTTTGAGTGGGGCTGACCTTAGTACGAGAGGACCGGGTTGGACTAACCTCTGGTGAATCTGTTATGGCGCCAGCTGTATTGCAGAGTAGCTACGTTGGGAATAGATAAGCGCTGAAAGCATCTAAGTGCGAAACTAGCCACAAGATGAGACTTCCATTGAGGGTCGTAGGAGACTACTACGTTGATAGGTCATAGGTATAAAGGTGGTGACATCATAGCCGAGTGATACTAATTGCCCGAAGCTTTCTCATAGCAGGTAATAATGGTGAGGGGTGAGTAGTGAATGGTGAGTAGCAATACTGATCATACATGAATCCCCTCACTGACAAAAACTAATACTGTTGTTTTCTTTAATCAAGAACTTCTTTCAATAATATGTCATTGTTAGCTGAAAGCTAAAGGCGTAAAGCCAAAAGCGAAGCAGCAAACAAACTAATGAATTGGCGAAAAAGCTTTATGCTTTGAGCCTTGAGCTTTCCGCTCAAAAGAAATTCAGGTGCCTATATCGGCGGTGTCTACCTCTTCCCATTCCGAACAGAGAAGTCAAGCCCGCCAGAGCCGATGGTACTGCGGTAAAACGTGGGAGAGTAGGTCGGTGCCCAATCTTAAATCAAGCCCTTGTCCGGAAACGGTCAAGGGCTTTTTTGTGCACCTTTATTTCCAGGGTACACCCTTAATTCAAAATTCAAAATTCAAAAGTCAAAATTCAAAAAGAAGGCGATTAGCTTACAACAAGCAGTTTCGTGCTATAAATGATCAGAAAAGGGGGACTTTTAGGGTTATTTTAAAGAGAAAAAGTGCAGAAAAGTGCAGAAATATCGAGGTTTATGTGAGGATTATTAAAGACTCCCTTTTTGGAACCTTAATCCACCATCCCGGCTGCCTGCCGGGACGTCGAAATGCTCCGCCGGTTACCTTTTGGAACACCTTCCAGGTACTGACAAAGTAGTGTCACCACTTTGTTGGATGGCGGGTGCTATATTTGTAGGGTTGGGGCGCATGCAGATGTGCAGATTTCAAATTTCAGATGTGCAGATGATTTTTGGAATTTATAGATTAGCATTTAAATATTTCCTCTCCCAAATCCTTCGTCTAAAAATCCTTTGTCTTTTGTCCATCTATCCGTTCCTTTTATTACTTTTAGCACATATAACCTTAAACCAATGACACTGCAACAGGCACAACTTTGGCAGAGTATCCAAAATTTTCAATTGGATGACCCCGGGGCTGATTTCACTTTTTCGGAAAGACTGGCCCGCGAAAATGGCTGGACCGCCGCCTATACGGCTCGCGTTATCACCGAATATAAAAAGTTTATCTTTCTTTGCTGTATAAGCCCGGGCGGGGTAACCCCTTCCGACGCTGTTGACCAGGCCTGGCACCTGCATTTAACCTTTACCCAATCGTACTGGACCGGTTTGTGCCAAAACGTCCTCGGCCGCCAAATTCACCATAACCCAACCAGGGGCGGCAAGGCCGAAGCGGCAAAATATAACCACTACTATACCGATGCCAGCCGCCTGTATACCCAAACATTTAACACAGCACCCCCGGCCGACATTTGGCCCGATAACCAAACACGCTTTACCGATATCCATTTCCGGCGTGTAAACACCAGCAGGTATTGGCTGCTGCCAAAGCCACGCATCGGCAGCCGGCAGGCAATCCAGCTCATGCTTATTATTGCCGCGGCATTTTTTATCCGGGCATCAGAAGCCTCTGTATTCCAGGCGCTTCTTATTGGGGCTATCATTGTTATTGTAATAGCGGGTTACCGCAGCAATGGCAAAAATAATAAAAATGGCGACAGCACCGACGGCGATGACGGCGGCTGCGGTACCGGCAATGACAGCCACACCGGGCATCACGCCGATGGTGGCGGCCACAGCGGATGCGGTAGCGGCTGTTCGGGCTGTTCGGCTTCGGGATGCAGCGGTTGCGGCGGCGGAGATTGATTTTTGGTCGGAAAGTCCGGAGTTCGAAGTCTGGAGTCCGAAGTCCAAAGCCCGAGGTCCGGAGTCTGAAAATCCGAACATCCAAAAGTCCGAAAGTCCAAAAAACGGCGTAAGCCCTCAACCATGTTAATCCTTCGTCCAAAAGTCCTTTGTCTTTTGTCCATCTATCTTAGCGTTTAGCATTTAAATAGCCCTTATCCCAAAATCCTTCGTCCAAAAGTCCTTTGTCCATCTTATCTTGCTACTTGATACTAACTACTTGCTACTTCCCCATGGGCGTTTCCCCGTTGATAGAAACGGGGCCGGGCTTTACATTCATACGCCTGCAGGCCTTAGGCTCGTGGGCCGGTACCCATTTCAATCCCTAACGCGAACGCAGGGAAATAAACAGGCTTAACGCTATAGAACAACATCGTGATTTGCATGCGGGCACACAGGCCTGGAGGCCTGCGGCAGCGGGAAGTGCTTGCGGGAGCGGGGACGGCACTTGCGGTGGCCGAAGAAAATTAAATAACACTATTCCTCTTCAACCTCCATTTTGTCCTTTGCCAAACCTGCATAGTATAGTCTTGTAAGTTCCGAAGTTAAAAGGTCATCATTCATCAAAGCCAGGAATAGTTTTTTAGAAACAGCTGTGTCCAATTTTAATCTAGTTCCATCATCGGATAATCTAAATTTACGCATAATAGGTCTATGTGACTGAACAAAATGAATCACTGTTTCAATAGGCAATTGCATTACGGGAGAATCTCTTTTAATACGCATTATATGTTTGGCTTGACGCAAATCAGTAGCCATTTCAATTAGTGGATTAATATCATCTAATAGTCCGATAGCTTCTATAGCTTGTATATTTGCTGCTGCTTGGCTTCTAATAACTTCTTCATAACCAAAACCATCCTCTAATGCTTTTAAATTTGCAACAACTAATTCTGCTCCAATTTGTAAGAAATCTATGGTTTTAGAAAGCTTGATAATATCTTCATCCATTTTAACAAAACGATGATCGGATTTAAACATTCCAAATGTCCTATCTGCTTTTAGAGTGCTTAGGTGGTGATGACGTTTATAAAGCGCTATCGTATTTCCATCGTTGCCGATAGTTATAACGAACCCTTTAATTTTACTTAAATCATCTTCATTAAAGGAAAATTCAGGCTGGTCTTCATTTGCTAAAACCAAATCTAAAACTTTTAAACCAACTGGTTTTTCATTTAGATCGTAAAAGAAAGCCGTGTTTCTTCGTTCATCGGCATCGGTAATATTTGTGAAATGAAGATCTTGGTTAGCGATAAATTTTTCTTGAAGATATTCCAATATCATTGATTTTAGCTCTTCAGCTGCTTCTGGTGCGATATCCGCCAATCTTATAATATCAATATCATCGTCATTTGATAAAACAGGATAAAGAACTAATCCTGAATCCGCAGGATTATTCAATAATTCTTGGATTTGTTGGCGTACTTCGATTAATGTGATCATTTTTGTGGTTAAGGTTAGTGGGTGGCTAAGAAAATCTTTTCATCAATCTTTTTCAACCGAATACCATCACCTACTTGAACTTTTCCGCGTATGATAATTGTGATATCCGACCGATTTCTGGTTGATATTTTATATATCTGATAACCCCAGATTGCTAATGTTGGGTTTGTATAAAAGAGATTTGTTTTAATATAAATCCATCCTATCAATATTAGAATAGTAATGAGCATTAATGAACTTCTGTCTTTATCTAAGTCGATGCAGGCTAAAGGAACAATGTAAGTAGMTAAAAAAGTAACAGATTCGAAATTGATATTTTCAACTGTAGTGACAATAACGGGTAATAAACTCGCACCTTCTGCAAATTTGTATTTAAAACGACGGTAGAAAACAATTCCTAATATCATAAATACAGCACAAATGACCAATAAAAAATAATTAACTAAAAGCGTTGTCCAACCTATAAACTCGCAGGATTTTCCGAAGCAATAAGGAATTTTATTAATGAAAAGAAGAAAAAAGAGTAAGAATAACGATGTTATATAGAACTCAAATTTTTGCCACATGAGAAATTGATAAGTATTAGGTTTAGAAGGCAATTATACACAATAATTAATCATATTATGAAAGTATAATTATTATTAATTAACATCCCCCTCCGGCAGCCCATTTATATATGTATCAATAAACCTAAGCACTTTATCAATTACGCGCTCTAACACGGTTTTGCGTTCCAGTAGCTTTGGTTTTTCTATAAGTATATCAAATACGTCATCCCGCAATGGTTTTCTCTCGGTAAACAAATAATTGCCAATGATGGCATTCAACTTTTCGGGTATTAGTCCTTCTTGTTCGCAAAGGTCGGCCAGTGCTTTTTGCTTTTCGGCTTCCACAAAGCTGTCAAATGCTGCGGGTATTTCCTCCGCTTCTTCAATTAATGGCAGGTTCTCGTTGATAAACTTTTCTATCAGTTCTTTCTTAGACCTTAACTGTATTTCGCCGGTAAGCATATCAAGTATGGACTTACGCAAATTGGCTTGCTCGTCTGGCGTGCCAAACTTCAATTTAGCCAGCAGCTTTAAAATGTACAATACGTTGATCTCGTCGCGATGGATAAGTTCAAGTTCAAAATCTACGTCCTCTAAAATAGATACCTTTTCCTTTGAATTATCTTGTTTTACCTTGTCGTACAGGTCGAGGTATTTACTGCGGTAGTCATTATAGGTTTGTTCATCTATATCAAGGTTTTCAAAACTGAAATCGGCAAATGTCGTTAGGATGTTCATTACCCGCATCAGGTTACGGAAAGCCTTTACAAAGGCTAATTCCTGTTGTTCATCTGTCAGGTCGTTTACGCTGTCAACTGTTGGCGCTATTTCTTTGAGCAGATCAACACCTTCGTTAAATTCCGTTACGTAGTCTTCAACGGGTTTCATGATGATTACATCAATCGCGTCCTTATTTGAAAATAGTGTGATAGCTTCGTCGGTGGCCTCCTTTAGGTTGCGGAACACTACTATGTTACCCTGCGATTTTTGTTCGTTCAATATCCGGTTGGTGCGGGAGTATGCCTGTATTAAACCGTGGTATTTCAGATTTTTGTCAACGTACAAGGTATTCAGCGTTTTGCTGTCAAACCCGGTTAAAAACATGTTCACCACTAATAAAATATCAATCTCCCGGTTCTTTACCTTTTTGGCTATATCATTATAGTAATTGTAAAACGACTGGCTATCCTTAGTGGAGAACTTAGTGTTAAACATGATATTATAATCGGCAATAAACTCGTCCAGCTTTTCGCGGGTATGTTTATTGATAGGGGCGTTGTCGTCAATTTCCAGTTCGGCATCGGGGATAAAGCCGTTGGCGTCTTTATCATCTTCGTTGGTGCCGTATGAAAATATGGTTGCTACTTTTAAATGATGCTCGCCCGCTATTTTCTTGCCTTTAAAAAGTTCATAGTACTTTATCAAAGTATCAACACTGCTCACGCAAAACATAGCGGTAAAAGCTTTGCTATGTGTTTTACGGTCGTGGTTTTGCAGTATATAATTGCTGATCTTGTTTAACCTATCGGGCGACTCAAACAGTTCCTTTGTATCAATATCTTCAACCTTAATATCAATATTGTTATTGCTCCCATCTTTTTGTTTGTACCGGCCAACATACTCAACCGAAAACTTGAGCACGTTCTCGTCCTTTATGGCATCGGTAATAACGTATTTGTGCAGGCAATCATCAAACAACTCTTTGGTGGTACGTTTGCCTAATTCATTTTTTATCGCATTATCCGCAAAAATAGGTGTGCCGGTGAAGCCAAATAACTGGTGATTGTTAAAGAATGCCTTAATGCGGTTATGCGTTTCGCCAAACTGGCTGCGGTGGCATTCATCGAAAATAAAAACGATGCGCTTATCCTGTAGCTTTTCCATCCGGCTTAAATAAGCCTGTTTTTGAATAGCGGTATTTAATTTTTGAATGGTGGTAACAATCAGTTTGGTATCATCAGATAATTGCTTTACTAAAGCCTGCGTATTATCGGTACCATCAATGCTGCCTTTGCTAAAGCTGTTAAACTCCTTGGTAGTTTGGTAATCCAAATCCTTACGGTCGACAACGAAAACTACTTTATAAACCTGCGGTAGCTTGATGATAAGCTGGCTTGCTTTAAATGAGGTAAGTGTTTTGCCCGAGCCTGTGGTATGCCATATATACCCGTTTTTGGCGGTGGTTTTAACCCTGTCAATAATAGCCTCGCTGGCGTAATACTGATAAGGGCGTAACACCATCAGCATTTTTTGAGCCTCGTTGAGTACCGTGTAACGGGTAATCATTTTAGAGATATGGCAGGGCTCTAAAAAGTCTTTGGTAAATTGCTCTAACTGGCTAATGATCTTATTTTCTTTATCAGACCAGTAGAACGTTTGTTTAAATGACTGGTGCGGGTTATTGGCGTAATACTTAGTATTTACTCCGTTGCTGATCACAAACAGCTGAATGTATAAAAACAAGCCGTTGGATGAACCGTAGGAGTGGCGATGGTAACGACCGGTTTGGTTAAAGGCTTCTTTTAATTCCAGCCCCCGGCGCTTTAGCTCAATTTGTACCAACGGTAAGCCGTTGATTAATATAGTTACATCGTACCGGTTTTTATAAATGCCCTCCATACTTACCTGGCTGCAAACCTGGAACTGGTTTTGGCACCAATACTCCTGGTTTATAAACTCAATGTAAGCGCTTTCTCCATTATCTTTAGTGTATTGTACTTTGTCTCTTAATATTTTGGCTCGCTCAAACAGGCTGCCTTTGTTTAAGTGGTTCAGGATCTTGTCAAACTCGGTATCCGAAATTTCGACATTGTTGTGTTTGGCTAACTGGGCTTTTAAATTACTGAGCAAATCCCGCTCGTCTTTTATATTCACCACGGCATACCCCAGTGCATTTAACTGGATTATTAAATTGTCTTCTAAAACCTGTTCGGGTTGTGTAGCCATGTTAATTGTTATACAGCTTCTGCCAGTTGCAAATCGAGCTTTTTAATAATATTGATGAATTTTACCTTGCCGGTAATACCACCATGCGCGTTGCTTGGCTTGTTCCACCATGCGCTTGCCGGGTGCGGTACAGAGTATAATGCGATACCATCAAAAACGCCATCATTTTCCTGCCTGCGCCAAAGGCAAAAACTGTTATGTGCTTTTTTGCTTACAAATACTAATGCTGTTGGCTTGGCAATTTGAGTAATTGCTTTTAGCGTTTCATAAGCAACGCGGTAATCGTTACCGGACGTAATGATGGATTTACCGCTGGCCTCTGCCGGGCGCTGAAAGTAATTGTAGTAACCAAAGTTTTGGAAAACGCGTTGATCATGTTTGGTTATTTGCCTCGCCGCAAAAATGGCGTTTTTCATATTGTAAAAAATAGAGTGGCCTTTGGCATGATGCTCCTTGTAAATAGAATAATCATCGGCAACCCGTATTACGCCGCGGGTATCAGTCCAATCCTTTTCATCCTTGCTTAAAAGGGAGGCATCACCATCGTACCAGGTTTGGCTGTCACATGTGCGGCCCTTGGGCAAGTAATGGCTTTCGGCAATAAGCAAAATTCTATCGCTATGGCTATCCCATGCGTGGCCAATAAAGGGTAATAGTTGCGGGTAACTAACTAAATGTTTAAGCGCAGCTTGTAATTGGGCATCGTAATTTGTAATGTGTAATTGAAATTTCATTTCGTGATAAGGTATTTGGTTATATAAACATTTGTTGTAAAAGACCTTTTTTGAAGGTTTGGGTTTCTTGGAGTTGCTCATTTACAAGTGCTATTTTTTTTTCGATTGACGATAAAAAATCAGCAATTTTGTTTTGCTCTTCAACTGAAGTGGGAACTTGGAAATAGAAGTTATTTAAATGAGCAGTTGTAATTTGATTTATCCTTGCCCCTAAATTGACTTGCACTTGACTTTTAAAGGCATCAGTTTTAAATAAGTGAGATATGAAGGTATTTATTGAACTTCTGAAGACTGACATAAATGCCCCAAAAGTAAAATTTTCACTGTCAGCAATGTTTAACAAAACATTTTTACCAATGAGTCTTTGACTACCATTTCTTGTACAAATAAGTATGTCGTTTTTTTGCACCTTTAGCTTGTCATTAAGTTTAACATTAACCCTCACAATATCTTTAAGGTCCAAACAGTCGTCTTGGATATTTGATGATCTTAGAACTATAACCCCATTACTACCACCGACAATGTCTTTTGGTGAATAGGTCAGACCTATTATATTTTGACCAATATCGCCTAATTTTATTTGTTCCCAATCTGGGAAATAATTACCATCATCATCTTTAAAGCGTATCTTCTGGTTAAATATTTGCTGGCTAACGCCTTTTTTATATTTTTCTAAAAGTGCTTTTTTGCGAGTGAGTTGTTGGATTTTGGTATCTACTGCTGTTAGGAAATTGGCGATTTTTTGTTGCTCACCAATAGTAGGTAATAGGACATTCAGACCAAGAATTATTTTATTTGAACTATGTCTTACCGTTGATCCTGTTGCTGTTTCTTTAATAATCTTATGGTAAGTATCAGTTAAAAAGAAATTTGAAAGAAATTTTTTCTCAACTTCTTTATTGGTTGTAATTTTTATGATTCGTTGATTTAACCATACTTCACCATCTTCTTTTAAAATTATCATTGGCTTACCAAGCAATTCACAAGACGGGGTAAGGTCAGTCAATAGCACTAATAGATCACCTTCTTTACAGATGTATTTTTCATCGGGCTTTTCTAGTGTATATTTAGAATTATTTTTTGAAAAAAAACCATAACCATTTTTTGTGAAGTTTTTCGGAATTACTAACTTATTCCCGTTTTCACTAAAAAGATCGCTTTTAAAAGCAAATCCAGAGGTGACATTTATTAATTGGCTTATTGGTTTTTCTTCCCACTTTTTAATAAAACCAGGAAACCTCAGCCTTGGCAATTTAATATCTGTCATCATCAAAACGGCGATTTAATACCCAATTGTTCACAAAAATCGGCGATAATTATGTCGGTGTCTTGCATTTTAATTTCAAGGGCTTTTAACTCGTCCGCAATTGCGTTAACATCAATTACTTCTCCATCCTCAAAAGTATCCACGTAGCGCGGGATATTTAGGTTGTGGTCATTATCTTTAATTTGGGATAGTGAAGCAACAAAACTGTACCGGTCCTCGGATTTTCTTTCGCGATAGTTGATTATGATATGGTCAATATACTCATCGCGCAAAACGTTTTGATTACCTACTTTTTCGAAACCTTTGCTGGCATCAATAAATAGTACGTCTTCCGGGTTTTCGCGACATTTTTTAAAAACCAAAATGGCTGTCGGTATGGATGTGCCGTAAAACATGTTTGGCGGCAAGCCTATAACAGCATCTAAATAATTACGGTCTTCAATTAAATACTGCCGTATATGTGCCTCGGCACCACCTCTGAACAATACGCCATGAGCCACTACTACAGCCATAATGCCATTATCGGCAAGGTGATGTACCATGTGTTGTACAAAAGCGAAATCGGCGGTTGATTTTGGGGCCAACTTGCCGTACTGGCTAAAACGGTCATCGCTCATATGCAACGAGCTGGCAGTCCAATTTGCAGAGAATGGCGGATTGGCTACTATGGCTTCAAAACGTTCGTCGATATGTTGCGGAAATTCCAATGTATCTTCCTGCCTGATATCGAAGCGGCGGTAATGCACATCATGTAAAATCATGTTCATGCGCGCCAAATTGTACGTGGTGCGGTTAAGTTCCTGCCCGTAAAATTTGCCCACTTCGGTAACTTCCTTGGCCACCCGCAACAATAAAGAACCCGATCCGCAGGTGGGATCGTAGACAGATTTTAATTTGCCTTTACCGGTGGTAACTAATTTTGATAATACCACAGATACCGGCTGCGGCGTGTAAAATTCCCCTGCCGATTTACCTGCCCCACTGGCAAACTTGCCAATCAGATATTCGTAAGCATCGCCCAAAACATCGGAGTTTATATCCTGCAGATTAAAATCTATCTTATCCAGGTGTGCCAATACCTTTGATATTAATATATTTTTTGCCGATTCGCTACGGCCTAATTTGGTACTGGTAAGGTCGAGGTCTTCAAACAGGTTATCAAACTCGTCCTGGCTATCGGTACCCATGGTACTCTGCTCAATATTGGTGAGTATTTTAGCGAGGTCGCCCAGTATAAAATTGCTTTTAAGTTCGGCTTCTTCATCTTCGGCATCAGCATTGCCACGTTTGGCAATTTCACTAAAGAGTTCCGATGGTTTTAAAAAGTAGCCTAATTTAATAAGCGCTTCTTCTTTAATGGCTTCCAAATAGGCATCGCCATCGGCTGTGCCTTCTTTAATGGCTTCGTATTTTAAACCGTCCTGTTTTAATATCTCATTGGCATACATGTACATTTTTTCGGACAGGTATTTATAAAATATAAAACCCAATATATAATCGCGAAACTCATCGGCATCCATTTTACCCCGCAGGGTATTTGCGATGTTCCACAATTGTTGTTCAAGTAGTTTCTTTTGATCTTCAGACATTAGTAGATTAACCAGTTTGGTATGTTGACGAAGATAATAAAAGTGAAATCAATTATAATGGCTATCGCGAACGAAAATAGGTAGTGTTTTGAGGGAAAGGACTATATAATTGTGTTCAAATTCTTCGCGTTAGTGATGGCAGTGGATACCGGCCCCGCGCCTAACGCCCTGTGCACGTATGAACGTACAGCACGGCCCGCAGGGAACGCCATAGTTGTTCATTGGTTCACTGGTTCATTAGTTTATTGGTAGAATTGTTCAATACTTGTCAACGGAGTAAACACTACCTGCTTCAGGCAATCTTACTGCTATAAAACCGTATATTTCCTCCAAAAACGGCCGGTCACCCTGAGCCTGTCGAAGGGTTGCGCGGAGAGGCCTTCGCCCGCTATGGTTCGACAGGCTCACCATGACAGGCCTTTTTTGTTATATTATTTTTCTAATCAAGATACTTTCCGGAAAAACGGCCGGTCACCCTGAGCCTGTCGAAGGGTTGCGCGGAGAGGCCTTTGCCCACTATGGTTCGACAGGCTCACCATGACAGTCCCGCAATAACATCAATCTTACTTCGCTACCACTGCCTGCTGTATCTTCAACGTTTTGCCTTCGCGCAGGAGTTCCTGGGTGATGGCTCGGGTGTAGGTTTTTATCTCTTCCTGGAAAGTGGCTACCGAGGCGCCGGTGCGGATCTCTTCCAGTCGTTTTTCCCAGGTGCCGGTGAGCTCGGCCTGGGCTATCTGCTGGTTTTTTACTACGTGGTAAACCGATAGACCGGTTTCGGTAGGTACCAGGTTCTTTTTTTCGCGCAATATGTAGTTGCGTTTCAGCAGGGTTTCTATGATTGATGCGCGGGTGGCGGGGGTGCCAAGGCCGCTTTCTTTCATGGCGTAGCGCAGTTCTTCGTCGTCAATTTCCTTGCCGGCGGTTTCCAGTGCTTTGAGCAGGCTGGCTTCGTTGTACAGGGGCTTGGGTTTGGTTTGTTTCTCTAACAAAGCCTTATCGGTAACGGGCAGGTTTTCGCCTTGCTGCACTTTGGGGAGGGTGGGGTTTTCTTCTTCCTTTTTTTCCTCGTCGGTATCGTTAAACACGGCGCGCCAGCCCGCGGTTTGTATCACCGTTCCGCTGGCCATAAAGTTGGCGCCCGATTGTACGGTTATTTTGGTGATCTCTTTGATACAGTCCTGGTGAAAGGCTTCCAGCATGCGGCCGGCAACCATATCGTACACGGCCTGTTTATCGGGCGTTAACTGGTAGGGCGTTTCGCCGGTGGGCAGTACGGCATGGTGATCGGTTACCTTTTTGGCGTTCACACTGCGCTTGTTCAACTTGGCGGTTGATAACAGGGTGGCCTGTTTGCCAAAGTCGGGATGATCTTTCAGCTTATCAATTAAACCGGGTACGCCGGCAAATACATCATCGCCTATATACCTGCTGCCGGTACGCGGGTAGGTTACCAGCTTACTTTCGTACAGGTTTTGCAGTATGGTAAGGGTTTGGTCGGCAGTGAAGCCTTTGCGTTTATTGGCTTCCTGCTGCAGGCTGCTGAGGTCGTGCAGCAAGGGCGGCGGTTCTTTACGGGGTTTGGCCTCTACACTGAGTATATGACCGCCATTGGGGAAGCCGCCATTTACATCCTGCACCTGGTCTACAACGGCCTGTGCTTCTTCTTTGGTTTTATAGCTCTCGGTAGAAATTGCTTTAAATACCTGTCCGTCTTTATCGGGCTGGATGCTTACCTGGTAGTATATTTGGGGTACAAAGTTTTTATTTTCGAGGTAGCGCGAGCAGATCATGGCAAGGGTAGGGGTTTGCACCCGCCCGAGCGACAGCACGGCCCTGTTGCCCGACGACAGGCTGAGCGCCTGGGTAGCGTTCATGCCCACCAACCAATCTGACTGTGAACGGCAGTGCGCCGAATTGAACAGGGTATCGTAATCGCTCCCCGGCTTTAAATTGCGAAAGCCTTCTTTAATAGCCTCATCTGTTTGCGACGAGATCCATAATCTTTTAAAGGGCTTTTTGCATTTGAGGTAATAGTATATATACCGGAAGATGAGTTCGCCCTCGCGCCCGGCATCGGTAGCTACGATGATCTCGGTAGCTTCATCGAACAATCCTTTGATGATATCCAGCTGTTTTTTAACGGATGGATCATCAACCATACCCTCCTTTGTTTTTACCTTGCGGATGGAGAGCTTAAATTTTGGCGGCAGCATGGGCAGGTTTTGAACGTTCCAGCCGTAATACCCATACTCCTGCGGGGCGGCTAACTGCAGCAGGTGCCCAAATGCCCAGGTAAATGTGTAGCCTTTGCCTTCCATATAGCCATCCTTTTTTGTGGTAGCGCCAAATACTTTGGCAATTTCGCGCGCAACGGATGGTTTTTCGGCTATGATGACTTTCATAAAGTTTTGTTATTAAGTAAAATAGCCTTAAGCAACAGCATTTATTTACAGGTGGTGAATGTATATAAATAGTGAGGGGTGTGCAATGGGTGTTGAAAAATGTGAGTGGTGAGTGGTGAGTGGTGAGTGGTGAGTGGTGAGTGGTGAGTGGTGAGTGGTGAGTGGGTGAGTGGTGAGGAGTGAATGGTGAGTGGTGAGGGGTGAGGGGTGAGGGGTGAGGAAGGCACCGCTCCCCACCGTCATTGCGAGGTACGAAGCAATCCCCGACTGTACAGAGTCGCTATTTGGGTGCTAACTTTACTTTGTGGTAATGGACAACATCGGCCCGCTCAGTTGCCGCGGGAGGGCTGTTACTTTTGTCTTGAAACAAAAGTAACCAAGACCGAACGCAGTGAGATAATGAGCACCTATAAAAAACAAATAACAGCGAGTAAATTCAAGTCAGCAGAAATGCTTCTTTGCCGCACGGGCCTTTGCCCTGCAAAACGGGCAGAACCACGGGTGGCGAATTTTGCTCCGCCCGCTCTTGCCTCCTACGCAAAATTAGCTAATTCCCTCTGCCAACCCGCAGCCCCGCATCGTTCTGCCCGTTTTCGCCCGAAGCTGTTCTGCTGACACTTTGGGGGAAATGAAAGCTTTTGGTTGCTGATAAATAAGCCCTCCCTTCCGGGGAGGGTTGGGTGGGGCTAATTCCTTAATATTTTATTAACAATTATAGCGTCATTTGATAACGGTCATTTGTTTTTTGGATTACAATTCCAAACTTTGCTACCCCCTCCCTAATCTTCAAAGAAATGTAGTCATGAAAGCCATTATAGTACCTACCGATTTTTCTGATCAGGCTGATAATGCAGCCCGTTACGCCGTATGCCTGGCGAAGGATTTGAAACGGGATGTTAGTTTATACCATGCCCTGTTTGTGCCGATGGAGGTACCCATTGCCGATGCGGGTTTATGGCCTTTGGAGGATTTTTCTTCTTTAAAAGAAGTTGCAATAAAACAACTACGGCACCTGGCCGGCTGGCTGGAACGTACTATTGATGATAAGGAGGAAGGCGCTACCGATACATTTAAACCGGCTATTGACTATCATAGTGTGATAGGGCCGGTAACGGATGTTATCATGAACGTTATGGCTGATTCAAAATCGAGTTTAGTGGTTATGGGGATGTCGGGATCAAATGGGCTGAGTCGTTTTTTTATGGGGAGCAGGAGTAAGGACCTGGTTGATCACGCTAATTTCCCGGTGTTGCTTGTGCCGGGTTGTGCTGTTTTTAAAGGGATAAAAAAGCTCATTTTTGCTACAGACCTTAACAATGGCGATATCTCGGTAATCCGCATGCTTGCCGGTATGGCCAAAAGATGTAAGGCGGAGATAAGGATTTATCATATAACCGGCGAAAACTATGATAAAAAGGGGAGACTTGGCAAGGTTGAGGCCTTTAATCAAAAATTAACCGAAACGGTGCATTATCCCCATATATCGTACCATCACCTGAGGGGCATGAACGTTGATGATGGCCTCGACTGGCTTTGCGAGCACGGGCAAATTGATTTACTGGCTATGGTTCACCGGCCGCATACTTTGCTGTTCAGGCTTTTAAGCAACAGCCATACGCACCAGCTGGCCGGGCATATTAAAATACCCTTATTGGTTTTTCCGCCCGAGTATAACGTAACAATATGAAAACGTCCGTCTTCACTAATTCATCATTACAGAAGGGATGAGCATTACGGGTAACTGTTGTTGTTTTAACAGCTCGTCGGTATTGGTGCTTTTAAAAATACGGTTTAAAAGGCTATACCTGTCGTGCACCAGCGCAAGCATATCGGTTTTGGTATCCTTACAAAGGCGGTTAAGGCGGTTAATCAATTCTTTGCCCACGATGCTTCGATAAGATATGTCCGGATATTCAAACCGGGCTACCTGGGTAATAAAGTTACTTTTCTTTTGGTGGTTGTGGTCGTAGTTATGTTCCCAGAGTGATACGTATACAATTTCGAGCTCAAAATGAAAAATCCGGCCCAACTGAAYCAGGTAATGCACCGCATCCAGGTCGCTGTCGTTAAAATCGCAGGCAAGGGTTACTTTTTTAAATTGCCCCAAACCGGTACCTTCCGGGATGATGATAACAGGCCGGTTAGCCCTATTGAGTACAACGCTGGTATCACCGCCAATCAGCAAATGCTCCATGGTGCTGCCTTTGCGGGCGCCTATCATAATAAGTTCGATATCCTTTTTTCCCGCAAAAAAATCCAACCGGTATTTAAGGCTCCCTTCCTCGTGCCGGCAATCAATACCGGGGTGATGCTGGTCGGCCGGCAGCGTTGCAATAAGCTCCTCTAAATCTTCTTTCAGGAAAGTTAATTTTTTATGACTTTCATTTTCCCATAACATCTCTTCGATGGCACATGGCGGGTCTCCAAATCCGGCCAACACAGGGTGGCTGATGAAAGTGTTCAACAAAATAATGTTTGAATATAGCTGAGCGCAAAGCGAAACGGCAATTGTTGCAGCATGATTGGCGTTATCGGTAAAATTGGTGAGCACCAGGATTTTTTTCACGATAATTTTTATTAAAAGTAATAAATATTAATTTAAATGACAAATATTATAAACTATAACGCAAATATGATTAAATAGTAAACCTGCGCAGGTGATACCCATCATACACAAAAATGATCTGCAACACATTTTAAGCGTACAAAAAGAGGAGAAAGAAAGATG
Source organism: Mucilaginibacter sp. P5_A6 (assembly GCF_056400585.1). Lineage (NCBI taxonomy): Bacteria > Pseudomonadati > Bacteroidota > Sphingobacteriia > Sphingobacteriales > Sphingobacteriaceae > Mucilaginibacter > Mucilaginibacter sp. P5_A6. Next base: position 150,784 of record NZ_JBFUKZ010000013.1, read on the forward strand.
TTACCAGGAATTGATTTTAGAAGGGGAATTACAAGGTAGGTGTAAGCAGTTTTGCAATTATGGCAAAAAGCTCCTTATCATCATAGGGTTTGATAAGGTAATGGCAGCCGCCTATGGAAAATGCTTTTTTCTTATTGGCGCTTTCGGACATGGCAGATGTGAAAATGACTGGAATAAGCCGCGTACTTTCGTCCTGAAGTAGTATTTCAAAAACCTGGTACCCATTAATACCTATCATAATAACATCACAGATGATGAGATTTGGGTGGTTAGCCCTGGCGATATTAATCCCATCATGGCCATTATCGGCTACCAATACATCATAGCCTTCCAATTCAAGAAGCTCTGCAGTATTTTCCCTGATCTCTTGATTATCCTCGATACACAGGATTGTTTTAGGCATTGGATGTAAACAATAATTAATTGATTATTAATGTTTAACTTTTTTATTTTATGCCATAAATATAAATATAATATTCCCGCGACTTGTATCTGGTTTAATTTAAAGTTAAAATACTTACTTGCTGGTCATTTTACACTGCTACGCTCGTTACCGGCGATGGAGCGAATCTCTTCGGCGGTTAGGGGTTCTTTAAATACTTTTACCTTATCCATGTAACCATGGTAGATCCTTTCGGAGGGGAACTCTTCATTTCTGCCCAGTGTCCATTTACTACCGTTTGAGAGGTTGGCATCGCTTTCTGTTACCGTTTTCCCGGCCAATTCGCCGTCAATGTATAAATAAAGCGTTTTGCCGGTGCATACGCCTGCTATATGGTGCCAGTTATCATTCCAGTTTTTGGGAAGGTTTACTGTGCAATCTCCGCGTCCCCAGCCGCCGGCAAAAAAAGTAAGGGTGGTATGGGCGGTTACCTGCAAAACATGGCTGTCTCCCTTGGTTATCATGTCAACAAGTCCGGGTTCGTTTCCTGTTGGGTATACCCAGCCCATCATGGTGATGGTGTTATCCATACTATCCAGGCTTGCCGAGTTGGGTACTTCAACAAATGTATTCTCATCAAATCCTAATTTCCCGGTTTTGTTACCAGGATTAGTACGCACGATATGACCATCGTTGTGGTATCCCGACTTATCCCTGGTTAAATTATCCGGCACATAACTTACCGGCGAAATATCAAGCAACAGGGACTCTTTATTATCTGCGTATACTTTATAGCCTGCCTCCGCATCATCAACCTTAACATGTTGAAACCCTTTTATTTTACATGGTACAATATGCGTAATGGTTTTTTTGTCGCCTGGTGTAAGGGTTACGGTATCTGTAAAAAGTAAGGAATCATTTTTCATTACCGGGAGTTGGAAGGTTCGTTTTAAACCGTCGATATTTTGAATGATATAGGTAAGCTGCTGGGGCTCATTTAGCTTAACCATAGGCTTTGCCGCCAGGCCTGTTATTTTAAACGGATGGGCAAATGGTGTTTTTGGCGCGTTTACAATAACCGTAACCGGGGCCATACCTTCCAGTTTAAGTTCTGTTTTTCCTTCGGGATAAAGGCGGCATACCAGGGAGTCGTTTTTAACACGTCCCGAAACCACCATACAGTTTTTATATCCATACTGCTTTCCATTCACTAACAGCCTCACGGTTTTCACCCCGATGCTTCCCTTATTGGCAATGGAAAAATGTACAGTAAAGGGCTCATTAGGTTCCACACTATTTTTTGAAACCGAGTAATTCAGGATCTTAAAATCCGGGCTTTGCCTGGTTTCTGATAATTCAACAGGGTTTTTATTAACCGGCCAGTTGCTTTCGGTACTACCCGTATTAAACGTCATCGAGCCGCCTTTCAGCAATAAGGAATGCGGTATAGTTAACTGCTGCCAGGAAATTCCGTTAACACTTAATCCTTGTACATAATTATTGTTTAATGCAGTATTGCTACTGTTGATGGTGAAATTTTTACCATTTGAAAGATGAAGCGTTACCGATTGAAACAAAGGCGAACCTATTGCATAAACAGGCCTGCCGGGACAAGCCGGGTAAATCCCCATAGCGCTAAAAAGGTACCAGCTGGAAGTTGACCCAAGATCATCATTACCCGGCAAACCACCGGGTTTGGTACTAAACCGGTTGAGCATAATCTGCCTTACCCATTTTTGGGTTAATACAGGCTTACCGGCCTGGTTAAACAGGTAGGGCAAATGAAATACGGTTTCGTTATCAAAGGGGATAACGTTGTTTGTTATTGCCGAATCAAGTCTGCCGGCAAATTGTTCGTTGCCGCCGGTAAGGTTGATCAGGTCTTTTGCGTTATGGGGAACAAAGTAGGAGTATACCCACTTATCGCCTTCTTTATAGCCAGACATACCCGGTTGTAGTTTAAACTCATTGTTGTTACGGGGTAATAATAACAATTCATCGTTGTTCAGGAGGTTCCTGTAGCTATAACTGCGGTTTAACAGAAGCTGGTAGTCTTTATCATTGTGGATAATGTTGTTGGCAAACTGAGATAAGGCCCAGTCGTCATAAGCGTATTCAACGGTACGGGTAACAGATTCTGATCGGGTAAAAGGAATATATCCGTTTTTTTGATAGATTTCCACATCCGACTGGATAAAAGGCGGCTCAACGATGCTTTTTTTCATGGCTGTATAGGCCAATTGTTTATCAAAACCCGTAACTCCTTTCAAATAGGTATCTACAATAATCGGGATGGCATGGTTACCTGTCATCGATTCGGTGGGCAGGTGGCCGGTTTGTTTGTATATATCCAGCATAGATAAAACCACATCTTTTTGTTTATCCGGGTAAAGCAGTGTAAGCAAAGGGTGCAGAGAGCGAAAGGTATCCCATGGAGAGAAAGCGCCATATTGATTTGTGCCTGTTTTCTGGTAGATTTTACCATCTTCGCCTTTATAACGGCCATCCGCATCGTCAATAACCCAGGGCAGTAAAAGCGAATGATAAAGGGCAGTATAAAAAACAGTTTTATTTTGCTCGTTACTATCTTTTACATCAACAACAGCCAGTTTTTTAAGCCATTCGTCCCTTGTTTGTTTGTGTACCTGGTTAAAGGTTAAAGCGCCAATTTCCTTATCGATATTGTTTTGAGCGCTTGCATAACTAATAAACGAAGTGCTCAATTTAAGTCCGATAACTTTATTAGGTGCTTTAGCTGATTTAAAAATAAAGATCCAGCCGCCTTTAACCTGTTTTTTTGATGTATAATCTTCGGTGAAATGGATAACGGCATTCCCCATTGAAGCATGCAATATTCTTTTAGAAATTACACTGATATCACCGGCAATAAATACTTCAGGGGTGATATTCGCAGCAAACGTGAAACGGAACATCCCGGTTCTTGCTGTTGTTGTTGCTTCGGTAATTGTGTGGTCGTCGTCAAAAATTACTTTATAATATCCGGGGCTTGCAGTTTCATTGACATGAGAAAACTTCTTGCTGTATTTACCGGCTTCAAATTCTGAACCCGAACTAACCGGCATAATATAGAACAGGCCAGAAGAGCCTCCGGGGAAGCCACTCATATGCCTTAAACAGCTGAAGTAATAAATGCTGCTGTCGTTATAATTATATCCCATGGCAACCCTGGTTTCGGGACTTAATTGTATAAAACCCGATGGTGCAACAGCTCCCGGATATGTGCCGCCTTCGCTTCCCCATAAGGTAAATACATCGCTTTTTGCAGTGCCAATAAATGGATTTACATATTGCAGGTGGTTTGTGTGTTGGGCGGAGGCGGAAGACTTTAGTAGGATTAAAATAACTGTTAAAGCAAAGAAAGACTTACAAAGCTGTTTAAAGTTAAACAAACCACCCGTCATTGCGAGGTACGAAGCAATCCCCGATGTGCTAAGCAGATTTGCAGGCCAGCCCTGTAAAGTTCGGGATTGCTTCGTGCCTCGCAATGACGGTAGAATAGACACTTTATCTACGTATAATACCATTCTCCAATAAGACCCTAATACCTTCAACATTATTATATTTTAATATATATCTTCCTTTTATCCAGCATATAAGCCACCAGCCAGCAAAGCATCATATAACAAATGGCAAATACCAGTGTGCCAAATGCGCCGGGGAACAACCGCTGGTAAAATACCTGGTTTATCCAATCGTAAAAACTTAATTTGGGGCCTACCCATACGGTTTGTAAAACGGTAAGCAGTAATTCCGACAGCAGGTAGATTGCCAATGAGTTACGGCCAAGGATAAGAAAGAAATTGGTGCCTCGTTTTACTTTTTCTATTTCGATAGCAAATATCAGCAGGCCCAGGATGGCCAGATCGATACCTATGGTCAGTAAAGAAAAAGTACTTGTCCATAGCTTTTTGGCTATCGGGAAAAACTGGCCCAAAAACAAAGCAGCAACTATAAGCAAGCCGCCGTACATGAACAGCTTAGCAACAGTTTCATAGTTTTTTCCTTTTCGCTGGATAAATGCGCCTGCTAAAAACCCGCCGATAACATTCACTATGCCCGTTAATGTGCTTAATAAACCTTCGGGATCAAAAGCTATGGGGCCGCCTTTATCGTGGTATAAATGATCGTTGCCTAATAATACAATATCAAGACGGGTACCCGCATTGCCCAACATAGTAAATTCTTTACCGGGTTCGCCAAAAAAAATTAAAAATGCCCAATATCCAATTAATAGTAATGCTGATATGATAACAGCTGTTTTTTGGGAGCAATAATGAACTATTAAAGCGCCGAAAAAATAACACAAAGCAATACGCTGCAGCACGCCCATAATACGGGTATGGCTAAGCGGATTAAAAGCCCAGCCATCATTAACACGATGGAAGAACGGGAACCAGTACATAAGGTACCCTAATAGAAATATAATAACCGTTCTTTTAAATATCTTGCCTATAAATGCGGTATCCGACTCAAACTTCTTTTTAGAGAAGCTAAGCGCGTTACCAACCGCGAACAGGAAGGACGGAAACACAAGGTCGGTTGGTGTGAAACCTATCCATGGAGCATGGTCAAGCGGTGTCCATACGTTTGCGCCCGAACCCGGTGCGTTCACAATGATCATGAAGCAGATGGTCATTCCACGGAATATATCGAGTGCGGTAAATCTTTCAGTAGTTAAAGCCATTTTTATTGATTATTTAATATCGGTATTTATTTGTGTTATGGTTCTTCCGGCTTCCTGCTCGGCCACAATAAGCGTATGATCGGGCTGCTTACCATCCTCGTCATAAATTACCAATTGGTTTAAGCCTGTTTGTAGCCAGCATTCGGGAATGTATAAACTGGAGATGGCTATCTTTTCCGGATATCTCCCAATATTATGACCGTTAACCCATACCGAGCCATGGCCCAGGCCCGTAGGTTCAAACCGCCAGATAAAGGTTTTTCCTTTTGCCTGCGGAACGGTAAAAGACGAACGGAAAAAGCAAGGCGCATTGGTTTTAACTTTACCTGTAATTTTTTGCCAGCCTTTTGCTGCCAGCGCATCACCGGGACCGCCTTTCATTTTCCAGCCGGTTACCGCCGGCGCATCGCCAATGGCATTAATTTTTACGGGCTGATCGATACCTCCTTCGTTAGAGTAGTTTTCTATAAATACAGCAAGCCGTATAGGTGCGTTTAATGTAGCTGCATCGGCAATATTAACTTCAAAAGGCTGGTTCCAGCCGTCATGTTTAAATACCTGTTTACCGTTAATAAATACGGTTGCGTTTTCATCAACGCTTTTAAACAGCAGCTTTATTTTTGTAGTGCCCGGTGCCTGTTGCGGTATAATGGTATGAAACCAGGCAAATCCCTCCTTTTGGTTAAATACATCATTGCCTATTTTATATTTATTATATACCGATGTATCAAAGGCCGGAGGCCCGTTTTTAACATCGTCTTTTTTGCCGGCTTTGGTAAAATACCAGTTGCCCAGTTCCGTAATAAACGGACCGCCTCTTTTGATCAGCGCATCGCCAAAAATCCCTTTACTATCAACTTTGTCTATCGGGCCGAGGTAAGCTGCTAATTTATCCCTGCCATCATGCGCGGCAAAAACCGTTAACGTGTGCCTGCCTTTTTTAAGATTGAAGGATACTTCGTTATTGTTAAGCTGCCATTTTACGGCCGGTTTACCATCTACATAAGCCTGTCCCCTGCCGCCGCCATTTACCTGCAAGGTGTATTTACCTGTCAATGGGATATGCAACATCGTTTTATACCATGCATCGGGCGTTACATCACCATCGGCACCTATGGGCTGCGGGTTGGTTGACGCGAGCCAGCCTGTAGTGTTATAATTGTTATTAGCGGCGTTGGAGGCCGTTTTCGCTTCCCATTTACTTAATTTAATCGCATCGGGCTGTTTCGCTTTCGGCCAATCTGTGGCTTTTAAAACAATACTACTTGTATCTGTATACAACCATACGTCGTCCTGTTTTGTCCCGGTTAAAGGCATTTCTGTTTGCACCTGTAGCTGCCGACCGACTTTGGTTATACCAGCGATATATGGAGCTCCTGTAATAATATATTGTTTTCCATCCGCATCGGTAATAAAGGTATTATCTATAAGTTGCTTATTCATGGCCAAAACACGGATGGTTTGGTTGGCCATTGTAAAACGGTATTCCAGGGGCTTATCAGTTACAGGCATTAGTCCGTCCACGTCCTCCTCATAGATATTAATATCATACGATGTTGAGGACTTTTCGACAGTAGAAAAAAGAAGCGACAATGGCTTGTTTTTTTCGGCATCCACAATAATAGTAGTAACATTGTACTGCTTTGTGATTGCAATTACACGGGTATTGGCACTTTCAAGCACTACGTTGTCAGCAAGTAAGAAGTGACGAATTAGGGGATAGATTTCACCAGGGGCTATAGTTATTGCGATATTGCTACCCCTGGGTTTAACTTTTACAGGCACCGATCCGGGGTTTTCTAAAAACACAAGGTCGCCTACCGGGCTTTTACGCGCGGATATTTTTATAGCCGTATCACTTACTATACCCCTATATTCTACCGTCGCATCGGTACTGTTTTCCAACACTTCCTGAAAGCTTCGCGCAAACCAGGCCGCCCGCTTAAAGGCATAGTAAATAGGCCTTAAATCACCTGCCTGACCAATGGCAGCACCATAATCATAGGAGGCTGCATCCTCATCATTATTGGTATATCCAAAGTTCGATCCGCCATGCGCCATATAATAATTATACCCGTTGCCGCCGTTGGCTATAATTTTCCAGGTGCGCCTGTCATAAAGCGCGGCATCACCAGGCTTAGCGCCGTATTGCGAATACCATACGCTCCAAAACTCTGTAGAGAACCATGGATTGGGCCTTGTGGCATCGTCCAGTTTCCCATCTCCCGCCGGATCGCTGGCATGATGCAGGCCGCTAAAAAAGTAAGGCACCTGCATCCCCATAGCCAATGCCTTGGTTTGCAAATGTTTAAAATAACCATCTGGCATTACCGTGCCCCATCCTTTAGGGTGTTCGTTCTCTAACTGAACCAATACCACCGAACCACCTTTGTTTACCTGGTTATTAAATACAATGGGTAAAAGATGATCAAAAAAACGATCGACATATTTTTCAAACAATGGATTATCTTCCCGTACCCGCAATCCCTTTTTAAACTTGAGCCAGATAGGGTAGCCTCCATTATCCCATTCGGCACAGTAGTACGGACCTACGCGAACGATGGAGTACATGCCAAGGTCTTTAACCTCTTTTAAAAACTGGTTGAGATCATGGTCGCCGGTAAAATCAAATTTGCCTTCCTGTGCTTCATGAAAATTCCAGATGGTGTAAATCTCAATACAATTAAATCCGGCCTGCTTGATGCGCAGCAACCTATCACGCCAAAGCTGGTGCGGGATTCTTGCATATTCTAACCCTGCAGAAACAAGGAAGGTACGCTTGCCTGCTATCAAAAAACCTTTGCTGTCAAAATCAATATAAGGTTTGGCCGCTGCCGATGGAGGGAAAATGTGGTCGTTATTTTCCTGGCCGCGAACAGCGGTAATTGTTATCGATAGTAAGATGGCTAAAAGGATGTGATGTTTCATCATTGTTGCGAAAACATGATTGTTGTTATAAATTGTAAAACTACCATGTCATTTCGACGAAGGAGAAATCTTATACGAGCCGTATTATACAAACATCGTCGGCTTGCAGGGTTTATAAGATTTCTCCTCGTACCTCGTTCGAAATGACATGGTTGTATGTTAAACAAAAAGTGCAAAACGAGGGTAGTATGAGATTGGGGATTTAACCCAATGATATTTTTATTAATATGCTGCCTGCAACACCAAACTGTTATACTTTGCAAACAAAGCCTTGGCTTTTTCTACACCATCGCCTTTGGCAACATCGGTATAAGCATTATCATGCTTATTAACCCATTGCCATTCCCAATTTTTTACCTGCGCATCAAATGCTTTGTCGTTAAAAGGGGTGCCTGTTGTCATTGCTTTGGTAAGCTGCGCAAAATACAGTTCCCAGCGGGGTTTATAATAACCCTTTATTAAACCGGCCCATTGCCTGTTTGAGTATTCGCGTAGGCCGCTTTCCTTATCGCCCCAAAGCGTAACCAGATCGCGGGCATTAAATTCGTAAAGGTTCTTTTCCCTTTCGGTGATGCCGTTTGCCCTTGCCTCGTTGATCCATTTACCCAATAAAAAGTCTTTACGGGTGCTTAGCAGGGCATCCATATCATCCATTAACTGTAAAAACGTGGTGCTATATTCTTTAAACGCTTCCTTATCACCGCTTTTATAGGCCGATGCCATTTTTTGTTGCAATGGCGTTGCATAATTTGCCAATACCTGCCGGGTTACATCAATAAGGTCGTACTGAAAGCCATCACTTTGTTTCAGGCTATCTGCCGCGTTTACTAATAGCTCCCACGCTTTAGCCAATTGCTTAGGGTCATAATTTAGTTTTGTTAAAACCCTGTCGATAGTTTTTTGCATGGTTGGCCGGGCCACTATAATAGATTCGGGGCCGCCTTCGGTAAGGCCGCCGCTGTAAACGGTATTCAATAATATATGCCATGCATTATCTGCATTAGCATTTGTTTGTCCATAACGCCTGCGGGCATAATTGCTTACCCAGGCATCCGCGTCAATAGGGGTATCGCGCCAAACGTTTTCAAGCATCAAGGTAAACAGCGCCGGGTTTTGCTCTATCCCTTCGGGTGTTATGCCTATACCTGTCATGTTTTTTGATTCGGGGTCGTGCAAAGCAATCGCGGGATCGGCGGCTACATGGCGCATCCGGCCAAACAGGCTAATGTTACCGCCAAAATTTTGCAGCATACTCCAGATCCATGGTTTGCCGTAATAAGCTTCGGTACGATTCCATACCGGGTGAGCATCGCTGTACAGGTCCAGAACAATCATTTGATCATCCGGTACAGCATTTAATAATGCCTTGATCTGCTGCGGCTGCCAAAACTTGTTGTTATAATGAAACATCCAACCCTGCATTACCCATACCGCTTTGGGATCGGCAGCGGTCATAGACCTGAAAACCTTTTTACTCATCCCATCCAGGTAGGTAGAATCATTGGTAGGAGGGACGTTTTCATTAAAAGTATCTGCAGAATAAAGATGATCTGTGCCAAACTCTTTGGTTTGTGCTTCTATATATTTTTTGCCTATGGATTCAAATAATTCATCATCCGGGTCAAGAATGTATACATCCGGGAAACCGGCATCCCAGTTGGTTTTTTTTACTTTTGCCTTCGGGAACCTATCTTTAAAAGAAGGCGGCACGTGGCCCGTAAATGACGACAAAACAGGTTTCATCCCAAATAAACGTTCGCGCTCCAATATCTTTTTTTGCAATGCTTTGTGGGTATCCATCCAATGCTGTGGCAGGGGGCCGCCCCATGCATCAATATTACCCATCCAAAACCAGGAGAAATAGGCCGGCCCGCAAAAAAACGCGTCCAGTTCTTTATCTGTAAAGCCCATGCTTTTGTATACATCTTGCCAAACGGCTTCTTCGCCGGTAATAGCCAGTGGCATGTTAATACCGTTGAGGGCCATCCAGTCAATTTCTTTTTGCCAGCGTTCCCAATCCCACCAGGCCATGGTATAATTAAAGGTGCAATAATTAAGGTAATAACGGTATTTGTATGGGGTGGTTTTATGAACCTTAACGCTAACTGCAGGCAAATTTGCAGGCAGGTTTAAGTTGGTACCATTCCAGCCTATATCACAAAAGCAGTAATTTTTAAGGTAGTAATTTAAGGCAGCGGCTACAGATAAGCCATTGCTACCACGTAAAACTATTTTACCATTACGGTTATCAAGCTCAAAAGCATCCTTGCCATTATCCTGGGCGATGGACTCGATTAAAAAAGTACCCGATTTGCCCGGAATAACCCGTTCAATAAAATCAAGGGCGGCTTTTTGATCAACCTGGGCGTAGGTATTTAAACTAAATGCGGTAACAATAAATATCAATAAACCTTTTTTCATTATTTAAGCTGGTTCTTTTTTGTACAGGGTATTATTAAAATAAAAATGCCGGTAACCAACACAAATTGATTTATCAAATCATTGCTGGCTACCGGCATTTAATGGATCATTACTTAAAAGTTTGGATTTTGTTTTAAAACGCCTTTACTCTTATCAATTTCTACCTGTGGTAATGGGAAATAATAATTTTTAGGGCGAACAAATGTCACCGTTTTGGATTGGTCAATTGGCGCTTTTGAAACCGCCTTGTTGTATATGGCTGCTATATCAACAATGTTTTTCTTATCCCAACGCATTAAATCCTGGTGGCGCTGGTCTTCGCCCGCAAGTTCAACACGGCGCTCGTGAATCAGCTGTGTCATACCTGCACCTACAACCGGCGGCAACAATGTTGATGCCCGGCGGCGCACCTGGTTTATCAACGCGTCGCCCGCGCCTGCACCCTGCGTACGGATAAGCGCTTCGGCAACTAATAGGTAAATATCGGCCGACCGCATTAACGGCACCGCGAAGGTATGATCAACTCCACCACCATCGGCTGCGGTATTAAATACAGCATACTTTTTAAAAGCAAACCCGGTTGCCGACAGATCGGCAGTAAAAGTAGTTAAACCATTGCCATCGCCCAGATCAACCTTATCGCCAACAGTTAATAAAGTGGCCGCCTTACGTGGATCATTAGGCTCAAACTCGTTTGCAAGCCCCTGTAAAGGCTGGCTAAAGCCATAACCACCCCAAGGCCGTGGGATGTAGTAAACCGTAAAATCGTTTTGTACCACGTTTTGTACCGCCTGGATGGAGAAAAGGATCTCGGTACTGCTTTCATTTGCACGGGTAAAGTTATCGGTATAATTAGCAGCTAATGCATAGTGCGAATTGGAGATTACTTTTTGACCTGTTGCAATTGCTTCGGGAAGTTTTTCCCAATACATATAAAGCTTGGTTAAAAGGCCCAACGCTGTTCCTTTGCTCACACGGCCACGGTCGGCTGCGCCGTAGCTTTCGGGTAACATGTCAACCGCTTTCAGCAAATCGCTTTCTATTTGTTTACGTACTTCTTCAATCGGCGATTTGGGAACGTTAAAATTCAGTTTGGTATAATCATCTTCGGTGATGATAGGTACATCGCCATGAATAATCATTAACCGCCAGTAACCAAAAGCCCTTAAAAAATAAGCTTCGCCCATGCTACGGCTTTTAACATCCGCAGATATGGCTGTTATTTTGGGGATATTGATTATGCAATTGGTGGCACGGTTAATTTCCTCATATCTCCACTTCCACGGGTACCTGATAGCCGCGTTTGATGCATCATACGTAAGGTTTTCAATACCTTCATCCTCGCCGTGGTCGCCCGAGCGCCAGTAATCGTCAGATGGCGTGTCAAATGTAGCTTCCGCGTGACCGATATAATCTTCTTCAGGTAAAATGCTGTAGATACCGGTTACGGCGTTAACGGCATCGGTTTCGTTACGAAAATAGTTTGTAGAGCTGTAAACGCCGGTTTGCTTTAAATCAAGTGCCTTTTTACAGCCGGTGCCTAATACGGCAAGTACTGTAAGTGTATATAATATCTTGTTCGATTTCATGATTTTATAATTTAACTGTTAAACCGAATGTAATTGTTCTTACTGACGGATACTGGGCTACGTCGACCCCTCTTTGATRGTTCCCGTTGGTATAACCTAACTCGGGCGTATAGCCTTTGTACTTAGTTATAAAAAACAGGTTCTGGCCCGATGCATAAAGCCTAACACCTTTCAAAGTAGCCTTTTTAGTCCAGCTGACCGGGAGGGTATAACCTAAGGTTGCGTTTTTAAGGCTTACATAGTTTCCGCTTTCTACAAAGAGGTCAGATGTGCGATAGTTATCATTGGCGCGGTCAAGCGACATTCTTGGAATGGTATTGCTTGTACCGGGAGCAGTCCAGCGTCCTAAGTCTTCGGCATACAGGTTAAACGGATAGGTAGGATCTATTCCCTGCATCCTATCAGCGTTATATAGTTTTACACCAAATACACCGGTGAAGTTTGCCGAAAAATCAAACCCTTTATAAGATATGCTGCCTTGCAGGCCCGCTGTAACATTTGGATTAGGATTACCTAAAATTGTACGGTCGTTACCATCAATCTGGCCATCGCCGTTTAGGTCAAGAAAACGTACGTCGCCGGGTTTGATGTTCGCCTTCCGCGAATCATTTTTAAGAGCAGGATCGTTATCAATGTCGGCCTGGGTTTGGTACAAGCCATTGGTTTTCCAGCCATAAAATGAAGCTATCGGCTGTCCCTGGTAAGTTCTGGCAATTTCCTGGCTCGAGCGGCCATATACGGTTGAACCAACAAATGTTCCTTCACCGTTTAGTTTGGTTACCTTGTTTTTGATGAATGAGGCGTTGGCACCGAAAGAATATTTTACCTTGTCACCACCCTGATAGTTAAATTCAAACTCTACTCCGTGGTTGTTCATGGTACCAATGTTTTGGTAAGGAATAACTACTGATCCTGCTGTACCTACAACAGGTGGCGGTAGAAGCATATCCTTTGTGTTTTTATTAAACCAGGTTAATGTTGTGCTTAACTGGTTGTTTAAAAAGCCTGCATCCAAACTGATATTGGTCATGGCTGTGCGCTCCCAGGCTACCACCTGGTTGGCCAGGGTGGCAACTGCAGCACCTGTATAACCAACGCCGCCAAACGTATAGCCATTGTTTTCGTAGGTACTGCCAAGCTTAATTAAACTGGCATATTGAAATGAGGGAATGTTTTGATTACCCAGTTCGCCGTAGCCGCCGGATAATTTAAGGTTGCTTATCCAGGATATATTTTTGATAAAAGCTTCGTTTGATAACCTCCAGCCCAAAGAGAATGCCGGGAAGTAACCCCATCTTTTATTCGGCGCAAATTTTGAAGATCCATCCGCGCGGAAGGTTAGTGTAGCCAGAAAACGGGCATCGTAGTCATAAAACAACCTGCCAAAACCCGATTGAAGGGAAGTTGGGTCGGGGATTAAGCTTGTGTTAAACTGGCTGTTACCTGTTCCAAGCAATCGTTGATCTTCAGATGTATCGTCATACCCTAACCTTGATGCGCCAAAACCGTAAGTGTTAGATCTTTGGTAAGAGTAACCACCTGTAAACGTTACATGGCTTTTGCCAAAAACTTTATCATAGGTAATAAACGACTCCAGCAACTGTGACGATAATTCGCTCTCTGCCTGGGATAATGACGAGGTGGTATTTTGCCTTGCCTGGTTAACATCCGCAATATTAAAATTATACGCGCGGTTTAAGGTCCCATCATACGCGTAGTTTACACGCAGTTTTAATTCTTTTAAAAACGTGATCTCGGCAAAAGCGTTGGCCAGGGCGCGGTATTTTTTGTTAAACCTATCGGCCTGCTGTATGGTTGCATATGGGCTGTTGATATCGCCCAACTGGTTGGCAAAAGCTTTTGATGTACCGTATGATCCGTCGGCATTAACCAACGGTATGGCTGGATTAAAGCGTAATGCCGAAAAGATTAAACCGGTTTGCGAATTGTTATTATCAAACCCGTTGTTATTAGCATAGTTTAACTGAATATTTTCGCCCAGCTTTAACCAATTTGTCACTTTATGTTCTGAATTAATACGGGTGCTAAAGCGCTTGAAGTTGGTTTTGTCAATGATACCATCTTCATTATAAATAGAAGTTGAAAAATAATAAATAGATCCATCATTGCCACCGGTAATGTTTACATCACCATTGGTTACGTGGCCGGTTTTCATGATAGCCCGTTGCCAATCCGTTCTTTGTGTGGCATAATAGGCATCCGTCCATGGCGCATCAATAGCAACACCATCGTTGGTATAACGCTCCCTTTTCAATTTGTAAAGATCGGGCGCGGTTAGCAGGTTCAAATACTTGGTTGTATTTGAAAAACCATTGTAAAAGTTAACATTGGTAGCTAACTTTTGGTTGTAAGTACCTTTTTTTGTAGTAACCAGCACAACGCCGTTTGCAGCACGTGTACCGTAAATAGCAGCAGCCGAAGCATCCTTCAATATATCTACCGAAGCGATATCATTAGGGTTGATATCACTTAAAGCATCAGGGTTATTGGTAGGTACGCCATCAATAACCACCAATGGGTTAGCATCATTCACAGTACCGGTGCCACGAATGCGGATACTTGGCGCGGCACCCGGCGAGCCATCGTTACGTACGATGTTTACACCACTGGCACGGCCATCTAAAGCCTGGGCGGCAGATGCCACCGGCAGGTTTTGAATATCGGCGCCTTTAACACTGGCTACCGAGCCGGTAACGTCCATTTTTTTACTGGTACCGTAACCCACAACCACAACTTCGGTTAAAGCAGATGGCAAGGCAACTAAAGTGATAGACAAAGTTTGATCACCGGTTATGGTTACTATCTTTTTCTCGAAACCGATATAGCTAAACTCCAATACACCATTAACCGGGGCATTTATAACGAAGTTACCGTTAATATCAGTTGTGACACCCAGGTTGGTGCCTTGCAGCCTGATGTTTACGCCAATCAGCGGTTCGCCTTTGGCATCAACCACTTTTCCTTTCACAAACAACAATGCATTGGTAGTTTCGGGGGTTGATATAATAACTACATGGTCATCCGCTACTTTGTAGGGCAGTTTATTATCAATGAGCGCTCCTAATACCTGCTCAATAGTTGCATCCTGCACATTAATATCAACCTTGCCTAATTTTTTCAGGGATGCATAGTTGTAAAAAAAGCGGTAATCGCTCTGTTTTTGAATTTTAGTAAGTATACTACTTACCTCAGTTTGCTTAATGCTGAGTGTGAATTTCTGTTGCGAGTATACACTGGCCGAAACCTGCATACATGTAGCCAGAATTAGAAAGAATACTGCTTTCATTAGCAAAATAACTTTAAGGCATACGGGGGCATATGGACTTGCAAATGCCCTTGTTGTTTTTTTCATTACATTTGTTTTGAAAATTAATGGATAGAGTAAGCGCCGTCATAACACTCTTACTCTTAATAATAAATCCCAGATTTTTGCAGGGAAGAGTTGCACCTCTTCCCTTGTTTATTTATGGGGTTTTCAGGAATCTGATAAGTAAATATTTCTCTTCATGTTGCGGGGTTAAGTTAATATTAGTTGAATTGTTTATTTTTTAATCTTGTAGGCCAGGTAAACAGTGTTTCCGTCAATCTTTGTTTGTAATGGCATTATTTGCTTCAGAAAATTCAGCGCGGTATCCAGGCTTTCATTTTCAAGTATGCCACTAATCTGTTCTTTCTTTAAAGCCTCATTTTCAAATATGATGTGCACATTATATTTACGTTCCATTTGCCGGGCTACATCTTCAAAATCATTATTAACAAACATGATTTTATGCTCCGTCCAGGCATTTTCCTGGTAGGTATCATTGCTGATGTTGGGCAGCGAAGCCACTTCATATTTTATTTTGGCCACATTCACCTTATTTGATTGATGATCGGCAATTAATAACTGGTTATTTATAGTAAGCTTTTCGTGTGGCGATAAAATGATCTTCTTTTCCGGATCGTCGGTTAGTTCTACCTGTACTTTACCTTTTAATAAGGTTGTCTCGGTCGATTTATCGTCTCGGTAAGCTCTTACATTAAACACGGTACCTAAAACCTTCACCGTAAACCCGGTTGTGTGTACCAAAAATGGTTTCTTTGGGTTTTTAGTTACTTCAAAAAAACCTTCCCCCTCTAAATTAACTTCCCGTTGCGCATCCGAAAAAGCAGATGGATATGTAAAATGGCTCCCTGCATTAAGTTTAACTTTGGTGCCATCTGATAAAGTAACCTGCATCATTTCACCAAAGGGCACATCAATTCTTTTTATAGATGCCGCGGTAACCTGCTGATTTGGATGCCGATTATTATAAAATAAAAAGCTTAATACAGCAAGCGCAGCTATTGCCGCCGCTGCACTTATCCATCTCCGGTAATTAAACGGTTTTATATTGTCATTTAAACTTTCAGTTTCTGATCCTTCCGAGCTTTTAATCTTTACCCATAACGCATCAAGCCTGCTGTTTACATCTTTTTCCTGTAAAATAGTATTCTCCTGTTTAAGTGTACCCGTTAAGGCATCTGTTACGTGCTGTATCTTTTTGTATCCTGGATACTGTTTTAAAAACAGTTCGAGTTCATTTAATTCATTTTTACTGGCCGACCCATCCATGCTTTTGGCCATCAGCTCAATAAACCTTGATTTTCCCATACTTATAGCTAATCTGATTATAAAGACACCAAACAATTACGATTTTCCTAAAAGATTTTAAAATAAAATTAAAATCTGTTTCGCATTAAATTATACACGGTAAATTTGGAGGAAGCTTACCTGATGATGCTTTCGAGTTTTTTTATCGCGATGGATAACTGGGCAAATACGGTTTTGTTAGACAATTCGAGTATAGCAGCCACTTCGTTGCAGGTTAGCCCGTCTTCTTTTACCATTTTAAAGATGAGTTTGCAGCGTGGAGGAAGGCTGTTAACGGCGTTGACAATCTCGGTATGAAGCTCCTTGCTGATAAGTAATTGTGCAGGATCCGCATTGAGGTGAAAATAAAAAGATTCGGCAATACTCAATTCACGGGTCATTCTTGATGAATTACTCCGGATATGATTCAGGCATGCGTTTTTTACAACCACATATAAATATACCTGTGGATTCCTGATCTTATCCAGGGTGTTGCGGTCAAGCCAGATCTTTACAAACACATCATTCACTATCTCTTCGCTGGCTTCATTATCTCCTAGGAAAGAGTTTGCAAATTGGCAAAGTTTAACCACCTGTGCTTTGTAAAGCTCGTTAAATGCCGACTCATCATTGTTAAATCGGATTAAGTGAACAAGCTCATGTGTATTCAAAGTGACAGCTAATTAAAAACAATTTCTTGTAATGCATTGCCTCCGGGCGCACAGTAAAAGTAACGAAATTATCACATACAGATAAAACGATAACTGAAGAAGGGGCGATCTTTACAGGATAATTATTCGATTATTTGAAATTTACCACCATTTTAAAGGAAAAATTATCTTATCTACCGAGCTTGCAATCATATCTGGTTTGAAAGC
>NZ_JBFUKZ010000014.1:0-158254 GCF_056400585.1 Mucilaginibacter sp. P5_A6
GGTCACATCGGGTCACATCGGCTTTAACGAGCCGGGATCGGCACCCAACTCGGGTACCCGCCTGGTTACTTTGGATGATTTGACCCGTAATGATGCTTCCCGTGATTTTGGCGGCAAGGCCAATGTGCCTACCAAAGCCATCACCATGGGTATTGGCACCATTTTTAAAGCCCGCGAGATCATCCTGATGGCTTGGAGCGCCAAGAAGGCACCTATTATTAAAAAAGCGGTGGAGGGTGAGATCTCGGGCGAGGTACCGGCTACCTACCTGCAGCTATCCCAGCATGTGGAGTTTGTGCTGGATGCGGCCGCGGCTTCTGAACTGACCCGTTTTGATACCCCCTGGCTGGTAAAAGATTGTTCATGGGATGATAAAGTATTGAAGAAAAAAGCGGTGATCTGGCTGGCCGATACCATCGGCAAACCGGTATTGAAACTCACCGAAGAGGATTATAATAACCATGGTATGGCCCAGTTAGCGGTAGAGCAGGGACCGGTTTACAACATCAACATTGATATTTTTAACCAGATTCAGCATACCATTACCGGCTGGCCGGGCGGCAAGCCGGATGCCGATGACTCCCAGCGCCCGGAAAGGGCTTTGCCTGCCAAAAAACGTTCCATCATTTTCTCCCCGCACCCGGATGATGATGTGATTTCCATGGGCGGTACTTTTATCCGCCTGGTTGACCAGGGGCATGATGTACATGTAGCTTACCAGACATCGGGCAATACCGCTGTTTGGGATGATGATGTGTTGCGTTACATGGAGTTTGCTATTGATTTTACCAACAGCATCGGCGAGGATAGCGGTCACCTGAGCTCCTTATATCAGGAGATGCGTGCCTTTTTCCCGCAGAAGCAACCCAACCAGATTGATACCCGCGAGATCCGCAATGTGAAAGGTTTTATCCGCAAAACAGAAGCCATCTCGGGTGCCCGTTACGCGGGTTTGCCTGATGACCATATCCACTTTATGGCTTTGCCTTTTTATGAAACGGGCAAAACCAAGAAGAACACGGTGGGCGAGGAAGACATTCTGTTAACCATGGAACTGCTGCAGCAAATAAAGCCGCACCAGATTTTTGCGGCCGGCGATTTTGCTGACCCCAACGGTACGCACCTGGTTTGTTTCAACATTATCCTGGCTGCCCTAAACCGCCTGAAAGCTACCGAGGAATGGGTGAAGGATTGCTGGCTGTGGATGTACCGCGGCGCATGGCACGAGTTTGAAACTTACGAGATTGAAATGTCGGTGCCACTTTCTCCTGAGGAAGTGATCCGCAAGCGGAACGCCATCTTCAAGCACCAGTCTCAAAAGGATCGCCCGGTGTTCCCGGGGGATGACGCAAGGGAGTTCTGGGTAAGGGCCGAAGACCGTACCCGCGACACCGCGAAACGTTATGACCGCTTAGGCATGGCGGAGTATGAGGCCATGGAAGCGTTTAAGCGTTATATATTTTAATTTTACTGTAGCAATGAGTTTGAAACCTGGAGTGTTCGAAAGATTTTCTCCGGGAGATACTGTGTGTATCCATTTTTAAATATCCAAAACTGTTGCGTTCGCAACAGGTGAAACAGTAAAAAATCGCATCTATCTAACAATCAGGAAATTACGAATTGTCATAAACATACAAAACGCAACAGAAGGCAATGGACTTTTTATCCGCAGGAAAAATTACCGTGAGCGACACAGGCAATAGCCTGTGTAATATTAGTGAATCATAGCGATGGGTTTAAAAACTCATCGCTATATTTATAAAATAACAATTGCAGACGAATGAGTGCAACAATTACTACCGAAAAGCCCGTAAGGCTTCTCTCTTTAGACGTCTTTCGCGGCGCCACAATAGCTGCCATGATCTTAGTTAATGACCCCGGCGATTGGGGCCATATCTATGCACCCTTAGAGCACTCCAAATGGAATGGCTGCACACCTACCGACCTGGTATTTCCTTTTTTCCTTTTTATGGTTGGGGTGTCAGTGGTTTACGCCATGGAGAGCAAAAAGGCTGTTATGCCCCACGGCAAGTTAATATTAACCGCGCTGCGTCGTACTGCTATACTGATCGCCATTCCCTGGATCACCCAGTTGATTTTTCATCCCGATGGTGGTTTAGCTCATCTGCGCTTGCCGGGTGTACTGCCGCGCATCGCCCTGGTTTATTTCATCTGCACCATCCTATATTTAAAAACATCACAAAAAACCCGTGACTGGATTTTTGCCGGTGCGCTTATCGGTTACTTTATCATCATGACCTTTATCCCTGTACCGGGAGTAGGCTATGCTAACCTGGAGCCAGAAACCAATATGGGCGCCTGGGTAGACCGATTGGTATTTACTACCAATCACCTCTGGCGCGAATCGCACACCTGGGACCCCGAAGGTTTGCTGGGAACCTTACCCGCCGTGGCTACCGGCCTGTTCGGTATACGCGTAGGTTCGTGGTTAAAACATAAAGACCGCGACGAGAGTGTAAAAGTAAGCTGGATGTTTACTTATGGTGTAATAGCAGTTATCGCAGGCTTAATATGGGATCTGTTTTTCCCCATCAATAAAGCGCTTTGGACAAGCTCATTCGTGCTTTATACCGGCGGCCTGGCTACCATTGGGCTGGCCCTTAGCTATTGGCTTATTGATGTGCACGGGCATAAAAAATTCACCTACCCGTTTGTGGTTTTTGGCACAAATGCCATTACGGCTTACGTATTATCCGGCTTTATCCCGCATTATATGGGGATGATAAAAATCGGGGGATCGTCAATTTATCAAACCTTTTTTGCTCCATATTTCTCTCCCATAAACGCGTCACTGGCCAGCGCAATATTTACGGTTATTATATTATGGCTGGTGATGTGGATATTGTATATTAGAAAAATATTTATCAAAATATAATATATGAAATTTAAACTGACCCTAATCACCTTAACCGGGGCACTATTATTTAGTATTACAGGAGTAAAAGCGCAAACTACCACCTTTACGCCATCGCACCTTAAAGCAGCAGAACGGATGCTTGTTGCATCAGGAATAGAGACCAACCTGCAAAAAATGTTCGGCACGCTTATAGAGACTCAAGCCCAGCGATTACCCATCGATAAAAGGACCGCATTCAAAAACGCGATGAATAAATTCATCAACAAGTATGTAACCTTTGAGGATGTAAAAAAAGCATTCATTCCAATTTATGCCCAGGAGTACTCAGAGGCTGACCTAACCCAGATAGCAGATTTTCTTTCTTCACCTGCAGGTATAAAAATGACCGAAAAGCAAGCCATACTATTTCAAAAGGGCGGCGAGTGGGGTCAAAAGGTATTTACAGATCACCAGGCAGAGCTTGAACAAATGATGAAGGATGAAATGGCAAAAAAATAAAAACGGCCTTGTTAGCCAATAATTTGTAACTAATAGTTTCGTTTAGCATCTTAGCATAAAAATATTCCTAATTAATATCATGAATTTAAACAAACAGCTTTCTGTTGCAGCTTTAACTTTGCTTATAGCCACAGGAAGCGCCTTTGCACAAGTAAAAAAAAGGCCGGCCCCATCGCCAAAAAGCAAACCCGTTGCAGCGCAACTGCTTGTAAAAGGCGATGTATTACCCATTGATAAACAGGTTATCATTGGCAAATTGCCCAATGGATTAACCTATTACATCAGGCAAAATGTCGAACCCAAAAACAAAGCCGAACTTTACCTGGTAAATAAAGTAGGATCGGTTTTAGAGACTGACGACCAGCAGGGCCTTGCGCATTTTACCGAGCATATGGCCTTTAATGGCACCCGCGATTTTCCTAAAAATCAGATGGTTGATTACCTGCAAAAATCGGGTGTAAAATTTGGCGCCGATTTAAATGCCTATACTTCATTTAACGAAACGGTTTACCAGTTACCAATACCAACCGACACCGCAGCGATTTTTAACAATGGCTTCAAAATACTGGCC
Organism: Mucilaginibacter sp. P5_A6; assembly: GCF_056400585.1. NCBI lineage: Bacteria > Pseudomonadati > Bacteroidota > Sphingobacteriia > Sphingobacteriales > Sphingobacteriaceae > Mucilaginibacter > Mucilaginibacter sp. P5_A6. Next base: position 3,948 of record NZ_JBFUKZ010000014.1, read on the forward strand.
AACTGGGCGGGCTATGTGAGCTTTGACCCTACCGAGATAGATAAAGAGCGTGGTGTTGTTTTAGAGGAAGAACGCTTACGCGGAAAAAATGCACAGGAACGTTTACAACAGCAGGTACTGCCGGTACTGCTCAATAACTCGCGTTATGCTTTACGCCTGCCAATAGGCAAGGAAGCTATCCTTAAAAACTTTAAGCCCGAAACCATCAAAAGCTTTTACCATGACTGGTATCGCCCGGATCTGCAGGCGGTAATTGCCGTTGGCGATTTTGATCCTAAACAGGTAGAGGCGCTGATAAAACAAAATTTTTCGGGATTGCAAAATCCTGCTGCCGAAAAACCACGTGTAAAATATACCGTGCCTGCCACACCAGGTACCGCTGTTAAAATAGCTACAGATAAGGAGTTTCCTTACACTCTTGCCCAAATTGTTGTAAAACATCCGGGCACAACTATTAAAAACACTAACGACTACATGCAGAGCGTTAGGGTACAGCTGTTTAACCAAATGCTAAATTCGCGCTTAGGCGAATTGCTGCAAAAACCAAATCCGCCGTTTTTATTTGGCCGGTCGAGCTATGGTGGCTTTTTAGGCGAACAGGATGCATTTACCTCCATCGCGGTAGCAAAACCAGGTGAGCTGGAAGGTGCAATTAAAGCTGTAGTAGCCGAAACTGAAAGAGCCCGTAAATTTGGGTTTACACTTACCGAACTGGAGCGCGCCAAGCAAGACGCTCTTGTGCAAATGGGCAATGCCTATAAAGAAAGGGATAAAACAAGATCGGTAAATTTTGTACGCGAATACCAGCAGCACTTTTTAGAGGGCGAAGCTATACCGGGTATTGACTACGAATACAATTTTTATGTAAACAACATTGGTAAAATAACCTTGTCCGAAATGAATGCCCTGGCCGGCAAATTCATTGGCGATCAAAACAGGGTGGTAATTGTTGAAGGACCCGAAAAGGACAAAGCCGCTTTACCATCCGAAAGCACTTTACTGCAATGGATAAGCAGCGCGGGCCAAAACGTTACGGCTTATGTTGACAATGTATCATCAGACCCATTGTTAAGCAAATTACCCGAAGGTACTAAAGTTACTTCTGCAGTGCCAGATTCGGCTATTGGTACCACTACCCTCACATTGGGTAATGGCCTTAAGGTAGTACTGAAACCAACAGAGTACAAAAACGATCAGATCCTGATAAATGGCTACGCCTTTGGTGGTTCATCACTGGCAAGCGATGATGATTTCACATCGGCCAATTTGGCGTCGTCTATCATAAGCAGCAGCGGTGTTGCACAGTTTAACCAGGGTATGCTTGATAAAAAGCTCGCCGGTAAAAATGTAAGCATTACTCCTTACATCAGCGAGTTTGCCCAGGGAATAACTGGCCGTTCATCACCCGCCGATTTTGAAACCGCCTTGCAACTCATCTACCTGTATTTTACGCAGCCACGTAAGGATAATGATATCTGGCAATCAACAATCTCCCAAACTAAATCGGTGCTGGCCAATAGGGGGCTTGATCCACCGAGCGTATTCCAGGATACTATATCGGCCGTTTTAAGCAACTATAATTTTAGGGGAATGGTAACCAAAGCCGAAAGATTAAATACCGCTTCGCTTGATAAAGCATACGCTTTTTACAAAAGCAGGTTTGCCGATGCCAGTAACTTTACTTTTACATTGGTAGGTAATTTTGATATAGAAACTGTAAAACCTTACCTGGAGCATTATTTAGGAGGCCTGCCATCAACCAATAGTAAAGAAACTTATAAGAACCTTAAAATTCAGCCGCCGGCAGGCGAGATCACCAAGATAGTAAATAAAGGGGTGGCAGAAAAAAGCAGCGTTCAATTGGTTTTCAGCGGAGATTATGAATACAACGAAGCTAATAACCTCCAGATGGATGCGCTTGAAGAGGTGCTGAATATTAAACTGATTGAGCGTTTACGCGAACAGGAAAGCGGCGTTTACGCACCTGGTGTAAGGGCTGGTTATCATAAAATTCCAAGCGGCAGATATACCATCACCGTTTATTTTGGATGCGCGCCCGAGAATGTGGACAAAATGATAGCATCTACATTGGATGAGATAGCCAAGCTTAAATTAAACGGCGCCCAGCCAACAGATATCCAGAAATTTGTTGCTGAGGAAGCCCGTACAACCCGCGAACAAATGAAGGAAAATATTTTTTGGGCAGGATACCTGGCTTCATCACTACAAAATGGTGAAAACCCCGATGAGATCCTGAAACATGTAGGTAATCTTGAACAGATAACCGTTCAAAGCACCAGGGAAAGTGCCAACAAATACCTTAGCGGTAAAAACCTTATAAAATTAATACTGATGCCGGAGAAAAAATAATTCCCCGCGTGATATTTAAAAACGCCCTACCGGATGATCCTGGCAGGGCGTTTTTTGTTTGAAGACAAGAGCTATGACTATCGTTATTTGCCGATTGACTGTAAACGCCCGAACAAACAAATAACAACGCAAGGAGGCAGCACGTTTTTAAGATCATATCAGCTAATGTAATCAGAAATTTGTATTAAGACGCTTACTACATGTAACTGTTACACAGGCACTATAATGCGCGGGCCAGCTGTACCGATTTACGATATTCCTTTGGGCTGTTACCCTTTTGCTTCCGAAAAAACTTATTAAAATGGCTTTCGTCGGTAAAGCCAAACTCGCCGGCAATTTCATTAAGGCGCTTATCGCTGAATTGCAGGCGGTGCTCTATTAGTTTGGTTTTATAATTGGTAATATATTGCTGCAGCGTTTCGCTGGCATGCTTTTTAAAATACCGCCCCATATAGGCCTCCGAAATACTGAAGTTACTGCTGATCACCCCTGCTTTCAGTTTTTCGGGATAATAAATGTTGCTTTGAATGTATTGCAAAATATCCATCGCCTTTTCTTCGGTACCCATATTCACCTGTTCGGGAAGGTAGCGGGCAATATTACGGGCAACAACTATAATCAGTGTGTTTACTAATTGTTGTATCAGTTCCTTATTGTAAATATCCTTATTCTCGTACTCGCCAATAATGGCCTCCACCATCGGGCCAACCAAACGTTTATCCGGCTGATTTTTAAGAATACAGCCCGGCTGGTGATTGGCATTATGCAATATATACTCCAGCCGTTGAACGTTTTCTGTTAATATGCCATTGTTTTTTAAATAGATATCGTTAAACCGCAAAAAGAAAAGTTTGGTAGTGGTTTCAATATCAAGTGAATGGCAATCCTCTGGTGTTATCAGGAACATGTGCCCGGCGTGATAACTGAAACTATTTTTATTGATGCACTGTTTACCAGTACCAGAGATAATATAGATCAATTCAAAAAAGCTATGCTGATGTGCAAGCTTGGGGCATGCATCTATTGTTTTGTAGGCAATAGAAAAAGGTTCATATAAATTTTCCTTTATCATAGTACGAAAATACCAAATTATAGAAATATTATACCAATTTAATTTCATTTTACGGTATAACTTTGACCTATCAAATTAAAGAAAGATAATGAAAGCAATAATTTTAAAAGATTTTGGCAGCGTTGAAAATTTGAAAGCCACAAACATACCCATCCCGTCAATTCAGGCTGATGAGGTACTGATCCGGTTAAAATCTATAAGCATTAACCCGGTTGATGTAAAAACCCGTTCGGGCAAAGGCGTGGCCGGATTAATAAAAGATCAAATGCCCGCCATTTTAGGCTGGGATATTTCGGGCGTTATTACCGAAGTTGGCGCCGACGTGACTAATTTCAAACCAGGGGATGAAGTGTTTGCCATGTTAGCCTTTCCTAAATTAGGTAAAGCCTATGCCGAATACGTAACAGCGAAAGCTGATGAACTGGCATTAAAGCCGGCAAATATCAGTCATGACGAAGCTGCAGCTGCCTCCCTTGCCGCACTCACCGCCTGGCAGGCTTTAACAACACACGGCAGTATAAAAGCGGGCAGCAGGGTATTAATCCACGCGGCGGCAGGTGGGGTAGGCCATTATGCCGTGCAGATGGCTAAACACCTTGGTGCATACGTGATAGGTACTTCGTCCCTTGCCAACAGAGATTTTGTTTTATCCTTAGGGGCCGATGAACACATCGATTACAAGGCGCAGCCATTTGAAAACGCGGTAAAGAACATCGATTTTGTATTAGATGCCATCGGAGGCGAATATATTGACCGCTCATTAACTATAATCGAAAAAGGCGGTACCATAATCAGTATCCCATCCGGATTAAACGAAGGTGTAACCGAAAAAGCGCGAGCGGCTGGTGCTAATGGCTATACAATGAGGGTACAACCGCGTGATAAAGACATGCAGATTATTGCCGGCTTACTAGAAAAAGGCTTTATCAGATCGCATGTATCAAAAACCTTCCCTTTTGATCAAATGGCCGATGCACATTTGCACCTGGAAAGCGGAAGGACTATAGGGAAGGTTACGCTGACGTTGTAAGCCCTCAAACCGGATATAGCTCTATCGGAGATATCCTGACAGACTAATTAAATAGGTTTTAACGCGTTTGCCCCTTCCTTTTATATATTTGATGTAAATGGATCCCATCTCAATAGGCCGCCACATTATCCAGGAAATTAAGCAAACCGGCTACCTGGAGTGGTTGGGGGCACTAACGGGTATTGCCTGCGTTTACCTGGCCGCCAAACAAAACATCTGGAACTGGCTAATGGGCATCATAAGTGTAACTGCCTACATGGTGGTTTTTTATGAAAGCGCATTATTTGGCGACGCGGGCCTGCAGATTTATTTCCTGGGAACAGGCATATACGGCTGGTACTACTGGCTCCGCAAAAAAGAGCGAAAGGAAAAGCCGGTTATCAGCCTTAATACCAAAGAGTATGTATGCACTATACTGGCCACCCTAATCTTATCGGGGCTGTTAGGCTTATTCCTGCAAAAATATACATCTTCAAAAGTGCCTTATATTGATGGGTTTTGCACAGCGGTAAGTTTTATGGCCCAGTTGCTGATGACCAGGAAGATATTGCAAAACTGGGCGCTTTGGATATTTGTTGATATTTGCTATGTGCCGCTGTACATTTACAAAAGCCTGTATGTAACCGCCATATTGTATATTATTTTCCTGGTTTTAGCCATCATGGGTTACATTGACTGGTATAAGGAGTATAGGGTTTTGAAACCCGCAGGGGAAGTATAGTATCTACTCAAAAACCATTTCCTCATTAACCCAGCCATCCAGTTCCTGCGGGTTATGGCTTACAATGAGGGTTGTTGAGCCCAGCTCCTGCAAAATTATTTTTAATCCGGCTACCAGTTCTGTTTTCATTTTAGGGTCGAGGGCAGAGAAAGGCTCATCCATTAAAAGCAGTTTTGGCCTCGTGGCCAGGGCTCTCAGGATGGCTAAGCGTTGTTGTTGACCTCCCGATAGATACTCTGGCTTATGTGTTTCTAAATTATCCAGCTTGCCTAATAACAGCAATCGTTTTATCCATGACTCATCGGCGGTGGCGTATTCCAGGTGCTGCCTCACCGTCATGTTGGGGAACAGGGCATATTGCTGGAAAACGAAGCCTACATTTCTTTTTTGCGTGGGTAAATTAACCTTTGCCGCAGCATCAAACCAGGTAATGCCGTCGGCAATAATTATTCCTTTTTCCGGGTTTGTCAACCCTGCAATAACTTTCAGAAACGTGGTTTTACCCGAACCGGATGGCCCATATATTTTGGTGATACTGCCGGTAGCAAATTGTTTATCAATCCGCAATACCTGCTGCCCATGGTAGGCTTTTAGTTTTTTTTCGATAGTTAGCCTGATCATCCTAAGGGGCTTTTGGCTTGATATTTATTAAACACAAAAACAGCTATCACCAGCACAAACGTAATGGAAAACAAAATAAGCGAATAATTATTAGCTGCTGCGTAATCCATTTTCTCAACAGAATCATAAACAGCGATTGAAGCCACGCGGGTTACGCCCGGTATGTTGCCGCCTATCATCAGTACCACCCCAAACTCGCCAAGGGTATGGGCAAAAGTGAGCACCACCGCTGTTAACAATGATGGCTTAATATTGGGCAGTAAAACGCTTTTAAATGTTTGCCATCGGGTTTTCCCCAAGGTATATGATGCTTCGGCCAAAGCAGCAGGCAATTGCTGTAAAGCCGATTTCACCGGGCCAACCATAAAAGGCATACTGTAAATTACCGATGCCAGTACCAATCCCTGGAACGAGAATACAAACTGCACATCGAAGCTATCATGCAACCATTTACCCAGGCCGTGCCGCGGACTAAAAGCCAACAGCAAATAAAACCCCAATACCGATGGCGGCAGCACCAGGGGCATGGTAATTACAGCTTCAACAATAATCTTAAAAAATGATCTTCCCCGCGAAAGCCACCAGGCAAACGGCACGCCAATAACCAGCAGCAAAACTGTTGTAATGCCGGCTAATTTTAAAGTAAGCCATATTGGTGAAAGGTCCATCAACAAAAATAGGGGTTATTGTACACGGTAACCATAGCTTGCAAAAATACTTTTAGCTGCCGGGCTCAATATATACCGGTAAAACTTTTCGGCGCCAGGGTTACCTGCGCCATGTTTTAATATCACCATCCCCTGTAATATTGGCGCGTAATCTTTAGGGTTGATGACCTTATAATACAAAGCGGTTTTATGCTCCGTATCTTTTATAAGCGATTGTGTGGTAAAGCCAACATCAGCCACCCCGGTTGTAATGTAGGTATTTACCTGCGATATGCTTTCGCCATAAACAATTTTGGATTTTACATCATCTAAAACGCCCTTTCGTTTTAATACCTCTTCGGCAGCTTTACCATAAGGGGCAATTGCAGGATTAGCAATAGCTATTTTTTTTGTGCGGTGAGTAAGTAAAAGACGCTCCCAGTTCTCGAAACCTATATTTTGCGAACTACAGATGATGAGGCTGCCCTTTGCGTAAATAACCGGCTTTTTTGTGGCAAAGCCGCCTTTAAACAGGGTTTCGGGGAAGCTCATATCGGCAGATAAAAATACATCAAAGGGAGCTCCGTTACTGATCTGTGCCACCAGCTTGCCCGATGAACCGATGATCGGTTCAATAACTATCCCGGTTTTTTTCTTAAAATCTTTTTGCAATACCTCTATAACCGACTGCAGGTTAGCAGCCGTCGCCACCCGTACATTTTGGGCATATGCGGGCAAATTCGCTATAATGCACAAGGCAATAAAAAAGACTATTTTTTTAAATGGGTGGTAAATATGTTGTTTGCGTTTCATTGGTTTTGTAGCTGTTTATTAGGCCGGCATCAATTTCAGATAAAACAATTATTTAATGCTAAAGCACTACAAATATATACTTGTTACGTGGTAATTAATTTATAATAATTACCTGTAAGTCCGACGGTATTTATACTTAAACTAACGGTAATATAATTGCGTTTGTATTCTATCATCCGGCTTTAAAGCCGGCAGCCCCTATACTCAATGCAGGCGCTTTATTATTTATGTTTGATAAGTTGGACTACTTTATAAAAAGTGTATAAAAGATGAACAAAAAGTGTGCAAAATTGGCCTAAAAATCACATTAAATAACTGTATTATATACCTTTAATAGGATTATAAAAATAAATATATTATCATTGTATCCGGCCTGACGCTAACCAAACTAACCTGCTTTCGTGCCCGCAAAACCAAACTGCGGGTACGAAAGATAATTACCCCGATATCTGCGCATGTATAAACTTTTATCGAGATACTTTACCCCGGTCTTCCTGTTACTTTTTTTCTTTATAAATCATATATCAGCACAAACTGCAGTACTATTAAATGACAAGGTTAAGCAGCAAATATTTGAGTATAAACAGGTTTATTGCTTTGAAGATACTACGGGGCGGCTTAAATTTAACGAGGCCAGCATCGCCGAATTTAACAGGCTTTTCCTGGTAAATAAAGAGCCCACCCCGGTTACCAGGAATGTTAATTCGGCCTATTGGTACCGCATAAAAATAAAGGGTAATCCTTATACCCAAAACGACTGGCTGCTGGAGTTTTTCGACCAAACGATAGATAGCATTACCGTTTATTCGCCCAATGCTCAAAATAAATACAGTGCCACATTCTTAGGCAGCAGCCGTCCGTTTGCGGCCCGGTTTTATCACCATAAAAATTTCAGTCTTAATTTAAATAACCCCCAAAATGAGGATGCTGTTTATTATATCCGCATCAGGTCGCACCATTCCGTAAACGTGATCATGGTGTTGCGTACCGTGAGCTGGTTCATTAGTTACGCGCTGGATGAATATTTCTTTTTTGGTGTTTTTTATGGGATGATATTGGTTTTCGGTCTGTACAACTTCATGATGTTTATAGCCATGCGCAAGGTGCAATACCTGTATTACATAGCTTATAACATCAGCATAGGGCTTTACGAAATGTGTGCCGATGGCATTGCTTACCAATACATTTGGCCAAACAACCCGGGCTGGAACCAGTACGCCTACGGCATAGCTTTGTTTGCCGCCAGTATTTTCGCGGTGCTGTTTACCCAGAGCCTGCTCAATTTAAAGGTAAACGCGCCCCGCTTATACAAGGCCACCAGCCTGGTAATTGCCCTGCGCTGCCTGTTCTTCCTGGCTTGTATTACCATAAACAAAAGCTGGTTCAACTATAAAATTATCGAGTTTATCCCCCTGCTGCTGGCTTTTTATGCCGGTTGCTATACCTGGGCCACCGGGTACAAACCCGCGCGTTTTTTTGTAATTGGATACTCATTCCTGCTTACAGGCTTTATTATAAAAAGCTGCATTGCTTTAAACTGGTGGGTGCTGCCGGTTACCGAATTGGCCTACTACAGCCTGAGTGTTTGCTTTATTACCGAGATGCTGTTTATCTCTTTCGCCATTGGCGATAAGGTAAGGATACTGAAAAAGGAGAAAGATGATGCCCAGCAGGCCATCATTAAACAAATGAAGCAGAATGAGGAATTAAAAGACGTTCTAAATAAACGCCTGGAAGTGCAGGTGCAGCAACGCACCAAAGAGCTGGTTGAAAAATCATCCATGATAGCTGAGCAGAACGAGGAGCTGCGATCTGTTAACGACCTGCTGCAGCAACAGGCCGAGGAGATTTCGCGCATGAATGTACTGCTTGAAAAAGATAACGTTACCCTCCACAACAATATTGAAAAAGTAACACACGACCGTGTAATGTCGGCCGAGGTGGATTTTGACGAGTTCAGCAAGATCTATCCCGATAGGGAAACCTGTTTTAAATTCCTGTCTGACCTTAAATGGGAGAACGCTTACGCCTGCCGCAAATGCACCGGGGCGCACTATGGCGGCGGGCATTTGCCTTACAGCCGCCGTTGCTCTAAATGCGGATACGAAGAATCGGTAATAGCTTATACCATTTTACAAAACACCCGCATCCCCATCAATAAGGCCTTTTACATGATCTTTTTGATGTACTCCACCAAGGGCAAAATCTCGTCACATAAACTATCCGAGATCCTGTCTATCCGCCAAAGCACCTGCTGGGCGTATAGTACGCGCATTAAAAAGGCGATGGAGGCCCGTAAAAAGGAGATCAAGAACGCGGGATCGAAGGGGTGGAGTAAATTGGTTATTGATAATTCGGCAGATTGAGTTGTATATAGGAAACGAAGAGCGTTTAATTTTGCATCTTGCTGATAAACCTATTACCCTATCCAGATATACCCCCGGTTATTTTCTTTTAAATTAACTGCGATACAAGCGTATCACAAAAAAATCCTTCACTTTATAAATCCTTTGCCAAAGCATTTAAAGGCGTATTTTCCCATTCTTACACCTGCGTTTCAAGCGTATCAAAATTAACATAAAATACTATTAATCAGTTATTTATGTAAATTTTATTTGATTATTTCGTTTTAAATAACCTAAATTTGGTCTACAATTATAAACCATACATAAGCCTGTCGTCCTGAAAAATTGTTTTGAGCGATGCTGTTTTGCCTACGTTCAATCTATCGCATTTTAAGCATTGGTTAAATCAATAAAGCGATTTAGCACTGCGTAGCCGACCTTTTTGCTATGGAATTTTGTGTGCAATCAATTAAACCAAATAATAATTTTATGAACATCAATTACAATTTAAAGCGATTGGCAGCCCTCACCCTGCTACCCGCGGCCTTATTGTTTGCCTGTAAAAAGGATGCCGGTACCGGGGCGGCAAAAGCCCGGGATACCAACGGAACCGTAGCACGCGCTGCAAACGAAGTAGTAAATACCTGGGTCACCACATCCGATCAATCGAAGCTTTTGCAGGCCCAAACCAGTTTTAATTTTGCTGCCGATGCCGGCACCAACGCTACAACCGTAACTGTTGACGAAAACACCACATACCAGGGCATTGATGGCTTCGGCTTTACCTTAACAGGGGGCAGCGCCGGGTTATTGAATGGCCTGGGCGGCAACCAGGCCGCTGTTTTAAGCGAACTTTTCGGCACAGCGAACGGGCAGATCGGCATCAGTTATTTACGAATCAGCATCGGTGCCTCTGATCTGAGTTCCAGCGATTTTACTTACGACCAGGTAGCCGGCGATGTGAACATGAACAGCTTCAGCATCAGCCAGGAAAACCAGGACATGCTGCCTATTCTGAAAAAGATCATCGCCATAAATCCATCCATCAAAATTATTGCTACCCCATGGACGGCCCCAACCTGGATGAAAGTTAATACAACAGGCAACAACGGTTACACAGGGGGCAGCTTAAATACGGCTTACTATGATGCCTATGCCCGCTATTTTGTAAAATACCTGCAGGCTATGCAGGCACAAGGCATTACTATTGATGCCATTACCCCGCAAAACGAGCCGCTAAACCCCTACAACAACCCAAGTATGGTGATGCAGGCAACAGAGCAGGCTAATTTTATTAAAAACAATCTTGGTCCGCAGATCAGGGCAGCCGGCTTTGCCACAAAGATCATTGCGTATGACCATAATGCCGATGTACCCAGCTATGCCACCACGGTTTTAGGCGATGCCGGCGCAAACCCTTATGTTGATGGTTCGGCTTTTCACCTGTATGCGGGCGATATCGGTGCCTTAACAACCGTTCATAATGCCTACCCTAACAAAAACGTGTACTTCACCGAGCAATGGGTTGGCGCGCCAAGCAATTTTGGCGGCGATTTGTCATGGCATGTAAATACCCTCATTATTGGCGGTACCCGCAACTGGAGCCGCAACGTATTGGAATGGAACCTGGCTGCCGACCCCAACAACAACCCACATACTGCTGGTGGCTGCAGTACCTGCCTTGGTGGTATCACCGTAAGCGGAACATCCATTACCCGCAATGTTGGTTATTATATTATTGGCCACGCCGCCCGTTTTGTACGACCGGGAGCTGTACGCATTTCGTCCAACCTTTCGGGCAGTATCCAGAATGTGGCCTTTAAAAACTCTGATGGCAGTAAGGTGCTTATCGCCCTTAACAACGGCTCATCTGCCGTTAGCTTTAAAGTTAAATGGGGCGCAGAATCATTTACCTATTCATTGGCGGCTGGTGCTGTGGCTACCTTTAAGTGGAGCGGCACACAATCAAGCGGAACATCCGGTGCGCCAATTGGTTCGGTGATTACCCTGAAAGGCATCAATAACCAATATGTAAGCAGCGAAAATGGTACCGTGGCCATGAACTGTAACCGCCCAACAGCATCTGCATGGGAACAATTTACCGTGGTTGACGCCGGTGCAGGCAAAATAGGCTTACAGGGCATGGGCAAATACGTATCCTCAGAAAACGGAACACAAGCCATCACTTGCAACCGTACTTCTATAGGCGACTGGGAGAAATTCGACTGGGTAGTTAATGCTGATGGCAAAATATCACTGAAGGGCAACAATGGCAAATACATCTCCAGCGAGAACGGTACCCAGGCCATGACCTGTAACCGGGCCGCCATATCGGGATGGGAAGCTTTTGGCGTAAATCAATAAGCTTATGGCGATGAGCGGAAGCCGGGAATTTAAATTAGCCATCAAAAAACACGCTATCAACCAATTATTATACAAAATACCAACATTATGAAAACACTTCTAAACTATGCAAAAGGTGCCTTCGCTGTTATGGCCATGGCTACCCTCGTTTTTGCCTGCAAAAAGGACGCTAACAGGCAAACATCCACCACAGCAACTGCCGAAAGCAATCAAACTACTACGCCAAGAGCGGCAACACTGGTTTGGAGCGATGAATTTAACGGCAGCAGTGTAAACACCGCCAACTGGAACATTGATAATGGTAACCCGAATGTGAATAACGAGAAGGAATATTACCAATCGGCCAATGCTACAGTATCGGGTGGTTATTTAACCATTACTGCACGTAAGGAAACCGTAGGCGGTCAGCCTTACACTTCGGCCAAGCTGACCACCGCGGGCAAATTCCAGCCAACTTACGGGCGTATTGAGGCCAGCATTAAGCTGCCTGCCGTGCAAGGAACATGGCCCGCCTTCTGGATGCTGGGTGCCAACATAGGTACGGTAAACTGGCCGCAATGCGGAGAGATTGACATTATGGAACAGGTAAATACCTCTAACACGATATTAGGCACCATGCACTGGTATGTTAACGGACATACCCAATATGGCGGCAGCACTACTACTACACCAACCGGTTTCCATACCTATGCGGTGGAGTGGGATGCCAGTTCCATCAAATGGTATGTTGATAATACCCTGTATGTAACCGGTAATATTGCCAATAATATCAACAATACAGGAGCGTTCCATTTACCGTTTTTTATTATCCTTAACCTGGCCATAGGCGGCGATCTGCCCGGCAATACCATTAATGATGGCGCTTTGCCTTGCAATATGGTGGTTGATTATGTGCGTGTTTACAATCTTTCGGGAGGTACAACTTCTCCTCCTATCGGCTCAAACATTACCCTTAAGGGCTTTAACAACCAATATGTAAGCGGCGAGAACGGCACGCAGGCAATGTGGTGCAACCGTGCAACCGCACAGGCATGGGAAACCTTCACCGTAGTTGATGCTGGCGGCGGCAAGGTTGCCTTGCAAAGCATGGGCAAATATGTGTCATCAGAAAACGGCACCCAGGCCATTACCTGTAACCGAACTTCGATAGGCGACTGGGAAAAATTCGACTGGGTGCCTACTACCGATGGAAAAGTTACTTTGCGTGGCAATAATGGTAAATTTATCTCCAGCGAAAACGGCACACAAGCCATGACCTGCACCCGTGCAACCGCTTCGGGCTGGGAATCATTTGGCATAAATCAATAGTTATCCTTTACCTTTAGCCTGCCTTTAGCTATAAGGGCAGGCTAATTTTTTACCTGATGAAGAAGTTTATAGGTTTTCTTTTTGTACTGATGCACGGTGTTCGGCTGCTGCATGCCCAGTCGATAGAAAAGAGCCTGCAGCTGGATATTTCAACAGGGTACCAGCAGGAAAACTTTCATTGGTCGATATCAGGCAACCTCAGCGGGCAAAATCCAAATGTTCTTTCCGAGCTTAAATGGATGAAGGTTGGGGGGCAACAAATTGCCGCGTCCGCTAACTGGAATTTTTATAAACGCCTTGTTGTTTATGCTGATTACTCCCGGCAGTTTATTTCATCGGGCACAGTAAACGATGCTGACTATGACGCCGATAACCGAAGTAATACCACCTATAATCAAACCTTTAATGCCAATAAAGGCAATACCAGCTTGTGGAATTTAGGAGCCGGGTATGTCATTTTCAATTCCCGCCGGTTTAGTTTAATACCCTTTGTTGGTTACGGTGAAAGTAAGGAATTGCTTCGGCTGCTTAACCGCGGCGCAATGTTCCCGGATCTCAACAGTTCCTACACGCCGCAATGGAAAGGTGTTTTTTTCAGGTTAACATCATCTGCCCTGATCACAAATAAGCTAAAATTTAAAGCTGACCTAACCTATCACCAGGTGAGCTATAACAGTAATGGCGATTGGAATTTGATTACCAGTTTTCAGCACCCGGTTAGCTATCATCACCATGCCAATGGTTACGGCATACAGGCCGGTGGCAAGCTGAGTTATGGTATAACCAATCACATCGCCATAAACCTTGGAGGCGGTTATTTTACATGGCAAACCGGCCACGGAACCGATGAGCTTTACCTAAGTAGCGGGCAGGTGGATAAAACACAACTGAACGAGGTTACCAGAAAGGGTTTCCGGGTATCCGGCGGATTGAGTTTGGGGTGGTAAAGGGTGCTTGTTTTGCGGAGCTTTGATTTTGCCTGTTGTTTAATAATTTATAATTGAAAGTAACTATTTTTGCTTCCATCTATAAATTATGATTCGAAAGATACACCGGCACGTGCGAACTGCACGTTATATTGTTTACAAAGAAACGCTTGTTGATTATAAAGAGCATCTATGGACCTTTATCGGTTCGTTTTTAGGAATAGGCATTATCGGTTTTTTTAGCAGCCGTTATTTTAGCACTGCTGATAATTTATTCCTTATTGGTTCCTTTGGTGCTTCATCGGTATTAATTTATGGCATCATCAATAGCCCGCTGGCTCAGCCAAGAAATTTAATTGGAGGGCATGTTATTTGCGCTCTTGTCGGTGTTGCTATGCACAAAATAATCCCTCATGAAATATGGCTTTCTTCGGCACTGGCTGTTTCCCTGTCTATTGTATTAATGCAGATAACCAAAACGCTGCACCCACCGGGCGGAGCTACTGCATTGATAGCCAATATTGGCTCGGCCAAAATACAGGCTTTAGGATTTTTGTATGTATTAAACCCGGTACTATCCGGGGCAACCATATTATTGCTTGTAGCCATCCTGGTTAACAACATGACCAGTCACCGCAAATACCCCAACAATAAAAAATGGTATATGTTATGGCGCAGATACCAGCGATAAGCGGCAGGTCAGCCCCCGGTCTCTTCTGTTAGTTTCAACAGCAGATCTTCGTTTTTAATCAGGATATTTTTCCCTGCTATTGTTATGATATTTTCATCAACCAGGTCGTTGATAGTACGGAACAGTGATTCGTAAGCAGCCCCGGTAAAAGCAGCCAGATCCTGTCGGCTCAAATCGATATCGATAAAACCATCTGTATTTACACCAAACTTGTTTTGTAAAGATATAAGGGCTTGCGCAACCCGCCCTTTTACCGGCATATGTGCCAGGTTGCGCATTCTCTTCTCCGACTCCTGCAACTCATTGGCAAAAAACCGCATCAGCTTTATCACAAAGTTATTGTTAACGTTTAACGTTGATTCAAGAAAATCCATACTGATATAGCAGATCACGCCGGTTTCAATAGCTGTAGCAGATACAGGGTAATATCCTGTATCCCCCATGCCCAGATGACCCACTATATCGCCTTTTTGCGCGAAGCGTACTATCAACTCTTTTTCTGCATCCCACTTTTTATGAACCTTTATTTTACCCTCATAAACAAAGTAAATGCCGGTTACCGGGTCGCCTTCTTTAAAAATTGCCTCTCCCTTTTTTACAATATGGTTTTGGCGATGAGTTTCAATAACCGGGATCCAATCCTTTAAGCAATGCATGCATAAAAAGCAGCTTTTTAAATCACAGATGTTTTTGCTTTTCGCCATTTATGTATGCTTGTTTTTCACCGTTTGGTTTCTGGCGCTAAATTATTAAAAGTAACGCCCTTTTGGTTGTTCCCATGTAGCCATATTAAAAATAATTCCCAGGATTACAATTACCGATCCGGCAAACACAGGCCACGGGAAAGATTTTAAACCATTAATGTTGACTGTCCAGTTATGTGAATCAACTGCGTTAACTGTAGTTAAATTGGTAAAGGTTAAAAAACCAATAATAATGATAGTAATCCCTATCAGCATTAAAACATAACTAAATTTTTTCATGGCATTGCTCCTGTAATATTTTTTAATGATTAAAAAACAAAAATCGCAATAAAATATTACACATGCAATATAAAATGGGAGTATTTATTAAAAGAAGCAGAGTATTTATTACTCCTGCAATGAAACAGTTTTATTTAAAAGAACCTGATTTCTATAAATACATTAAAAACAAAAAGCCCCGTATCTGTCGATCTGAGGCTTTGGCCATGTTGATTTGAATTTGCTTGTTTAATTGAATCTTAAACTAATATTCCCGCTGGAGGCATCTGCACTTACGGGTATACCACCCCCATTTACACTTCCCTTTATATGGTCTTTTTCCCACTGGCCGTTAAAGTTACTTATCCGGGACTGATGATGGCCGATGGCATCACCCCTGATATCAAGATCAAGCCCTTGTTTTGATGGTAGTTCCAGGTCGATATTGCCAGAGCTTACGTCCAGTTTCAGGTATTTACCTACCTTATTAATTTGCGCATGCAGGCTCCCGGCACTGGTAGAGGCGTTTAAGCTGCAATTCATTTGTTTAAGGTCAATTCCCCCGCCGGATGTACCAGTGATTAATTCGCCTTCAATATTAGTACCATCAACCCCGCCACCGCTGGTGTGCGCGTTGATAGTTCCCTTTAAATTTTCGAGGCGTAATCCGCCGCCACTGGTTTCAAGTTTTATTTTACCGGTGCAGTTTTTTGCAATAATGCCGCCACCGCTGGTTTGAAGGTTAATATTATCGCCCGAGTTGGATACAATTATACCACCACCCGATGTGGTACCACGGATAGTCCCGTAAAGCTTGTCAACCTGCAAGCCCCCGCCACTGGTAGTAAAGGTTTCATTGCCCTTTAAATTATCGAGAATTATGCCCCCGCCGCTGGTTTTAAGATCGGTAGCTGTTTGTATTGGCACATATATTTTAAACGAAATACTGATCGACTTTTTCMAGTTAAAATTTTCGTGCTTGTTTTTTGCGATAGCGCGCACCTCATGCCCGGTAACAGCAACACTCAGGTCGTAATCCTCATCCAGCCGTTTTTTGATCTCATCTTTTGATAGCTCACGACCGTTATTCCCCCTGATGTAAACTTCAACCCTGGGAGTCTCGCCGCTTCTGCCGCTCACTATAATACCACCTGCCGATGTGTTTACAATTACGCTATTGATAGCATCGTTTGCCAATGATTTAGTAAGATATGGTGTTCTACCTTCATTATCCTGTGCTAAAGCAGCCGCAGTTTGGCCGGCAAGGAAAAACAATAATAAATACTTTTTCATATGCTTTAAATTGGTTTATATAGAAGACTGCTATACAAACCAATTCGTTGCAGACAGGGTAAGTTTTATTTTATTTGCGCTATTAGTGATTAGAAAGTTTCTTAGCTCAACATCCCCTTGCTGTAAACAGCTAATTGATTTATTAGCGGCCCTGTTTTCTTTCATCATACCCAATAAACTTATTTTTATCGGTATAATTACCTTAATTGCGGCAGCTTGTTTAATTTAACAAGCTATATTAAAAATCATGACCGATTACAAAGTTGAGGCTGCAAAAGCAGCGATGGAATTTATACAGGCAGGGCAAACCATTGGCTTAGGAGCCGGTACAACGGTTTCACACTTAATAAATCTGATATGCGAGAAAAAAGACCTGGCCGACTCGCTTATTTTTACCTCATCATCTTTCAAAACAACAACTGCATTGTTGGACAATGGGTTGAGGGTACAATCCCCGTCACTATTAAAGCACGTAGATATATACTTTGATGGCTGCGATCAGTTCGACACGGAACTTAATGCCTTAAAAAGTGGGGGCGGGATCCATACCACCGAAAAGATACTTGCTTCAATGGCCGATGAATTTATTTTAATGGGAGATGAAAGAAAGTTTGCAAACAAACTTGATAATACTTATCCTGTTGTAATTGAAATATTACCACAGGCTTTACAGGTGGTTCTTCACCGGTTGAAATTGGCTTATCCCGGCGCTATTGTAAAATTACGCATGAGTAACCAAAAGGACGGCGCGGTTATTTCAGAAAATGGCAATTTGCTGGCGGACATACATTTTGCCACTCTTATAGAGCCTGAAAAAGTAAACACACAATTAAGATTAATTCCCGGAATTGTTGATCATTCGCTGTTTTATAGAATGGCCACCAAATCTATAATTGCAGGAAAACTGGGAATAAGTATAATAACACCTGTTTATCTATAATCATATAATCAGTAAAGAAATAAATTGTCACCCCTGGGAGACATAAGCCTGCAGACGCAGCATTTTATCTACCCGTACAATTTTATACCCTTTTGATTGGGCAAATTCAATAAACCGGGGCAGCATAGCAATGGTGTTTTTGCAGGTATCATGAAACAGGAATATAGCTCCCGGCTTAATTGCAGCACTAACTTTTTCAAGCAGCTTATCGGCGTCTTTACTCATGGTATCGTAAGAGCGTACGTTCCAGCCAATGGGCGAATATCCGCCTTTAACTATCGCGTTTTTCAAATTAGGGTTCATCACGCCAAAAGGCGGGCGAAATAGCTTTGGCTTTTTGCCGATGACCCGGTACAGATCACTGTCCATCTGCTGCATCTCTGCTAACATCCGTTTTGCCGGGAGCATATCAAACAGCATAGCATGCGTAAAACTATGGTTACCTATAATGTGGCCTTCCGCATCCAACTGATTAATGATCGCTTCATTACCCGCCATCCGGCTACCAATGCAAAAAAAAGCTGCTTCAACGTCGGCATTCTTTAATATCGTTAAAATCTCAGGTGTCCCCTCCGCAACCGGGCCATCGTCAAAAGTAATTGCAATTACCTTTTCGGTAGTTTTTGCCGAGCAGTACATCGGCATAAAAAAACCGGAGCGTACAAAATAACAGCCGTAGGCGACAATGAGCGCATAAATAAATATGATGACTACATACACCAGCCAGCTTACACCATACATTTTATCAACCCAAATGGCTAAAGCCAGCAGGACAATCAATGCAATATTGGTGTTTTTGAATGTCAGCACGCCGATAGCAACATTAGGGAATGATAGCTGTTTTGGTAGTGATTGTAAATGAGCGCCTTTTTTACCGGAGCCGTGTGCTCTGCTCCCGGTACGCTATTTGTTTTGATGATTTGGGCCGCATACCACAAAGCAAAAGCTGAAGACGTTGGATACTCACCACACAAATGTTTGTAGTTAATAACCGTGTTTTTATTAAACAGGGTTTCACCTAAATGATTGTACACGGCATCATTTTTAACATCCCCATTTTTGCCGGTTATGATAACGTCGATATCATCGATACTGATATTTTGTGCCGATAAAAAAGCTGCTATCTGTTGTTCAATTGCTGTAAAGCTGCCTGGTTTATAAAAGGTAGTTATAGCATCCAGCTTCGCGAGGTCATTTCCTGAGGCCTCATTCGTGAGCAGGAAAAATGTGGAACCCTCGCCGGCAATGGTCCCTTTTGAGGTTGATTTGTATAGATCAAGATTATTAACCGGGCCTTGTTTATACAGGCCAAACCGGCTTAATATCCCGTGGCTGATATCCGTAATTTCGTCAATACCCCCAACAAGTACATTGTTTGCCTCGCCCTCCTGCAACAGCATTTGCGCATCTAACAGCGAACACTCAAAGGATGAGCCGCAGTTTACAAAGGTATTATTGTATTCGTGGCAATGCAGCAGCAGCGCTACCTGCGCACCAATGGTATTATGGGTTGATTGTATGAACGATGTAGGCGTAAGCAGCTCTTCTTCCCGCTCAACCATTTTGCTCAGGAACACGCCAGTATCTTCCAGGCAGCCATAAGCGGTGCCGGTAATGATGGCATCCGGCGAGGTTAGTCCGGCCTCCTTTAAACAAGCCATGGCTGATGCAACCCCCATTTTAATCACCCTGCTCATGCGGCGGATGAGTTTGGGATCTATGAGCTCTTTGTAATCGGGTGTAATGCAGCTTAGGCGGTTACCTTCATAAGCAACAACCTCGGCCAGGAACGGTACGTTTCCGAATGTTTTTTGGGGCGATATATTTCCTGTTGCACGTATATACATATCAATCCTGCAATTTTGAAAATATCAACGATGAACAATTACCGCCAAAGCCAAAGGAGTTGGAGAGCACATGTTTTAAATCCGGCTGTTTACTATAGCTGGTTTCGGGTTCAAAAGGCAGATCGGCTATCCGGGTTTCAAAGCGCAGGTTTGGATAGATCAATCCCTGCTGAACCGACAAGGCCGAAAATACCGCCTCGATACCCGCGCATGCGCCCAGCGTATGCCCTGTGAACGATTTGGTAGAGCTCATTTTAGGGTAATGCGGCTCAAACAGTCGTTTTATGGCTGTCCCTTCGGAGTTATCGTTGTTTTGGGTGCCGGTGCCATGCAGGTTAATGTAGCCGATATCCCGGGGTTTTAAACCGCTCATTTTTAAGGCGCCTTGCATGGCCATAAAGGAGCCCGTTCCATCCGGTGATGAAGCTGTTTGGTGGTAAGCGTCGTTGGCATTACAATAGCCGCTTAGGGTTCCGTACAGATCCGTTTTTAGCCTCGCCGCAACCCGTTCAGATACCAAAGTGACGTATCCCGCGCCCTCCCCAAGGTTCAATCCTCTCCTGTTGGCATCAAAGGGCTGGCAGTATTGATTATCCAGTATCATGAGGGTGTTAAAACCGTTCAGCGTGAAACGGGTAAGGGCATCGGTGCCGCCGGCAATAACCACATCCAGTATATTGTTTTTGATGAGCCTTGCGCCGTACATAATGGCGTTGGCCGATGATGAGCATGCAGTACTAATGGTACTCACGTAGTTTTTTATACCCAGTTCATCTGCCACCAGTTCGGTAACCTTGCCGCATTCGTGGTTAACTACATCCCTTAGGCGACCGGCTTTGGGGTTAGTCATAAACTGAGCAAAAAAGTCTTCAGTTTTATCCATGCCGCCAACGGTATTGGCCGATATAAAACCTGTACGTAAAGACGCAAAATTTTCAATGCCCGCGTTAGCCAATGCTTCTCTTGCAGCTATCAAACTAAGCATAGCTGTTCTGCTCATATCCGGACCAAAGCCCGATAGTTTTGCCAGTTCATCATTGCTTAGTTTAACCTCTGCAACCGGAAAATCATTTTTGTGAGCAGTTTCCAGGTACCTGATTTTCCCGATACCTGCCTGGCTGTTTTGGAGCGCGCTGAGGCATTCGGCGGTATTGTTGCCAATGCCGGATATTACACCTACCCCCGCTACAAAAACAGTTTTACTCATTTTATGCTCCCAATATCTTCGCCGGTTTTTTCTGTATCCGACAGGTAAATTTTGTTTAAGTTTTCTGCAGTAAACGGTACCGAAGTATCGCTTTCCCGTTTCTCTACCAGGTACAAAACGGCCTTGTAATCTTCCTTCAGCAGGTCCACCCAGCCGCAGATGCAGGCCTGCAATATATTATTATTTAGCAAATATGCTACGTACTGGGCTATAAACGCAGCATCGAAAGTTTCAAAAACAAAGAAAGCGTTCTCGCCCTTAAACTTGTTTTTTATGCTGATCTCGCCGATAACAATATTAGGCAATGTGTAAACAAACAACGCCGGACTGGCAACAGTTTTAGCCCCTTCATAATATTTAATATCGGCATCCAGGCTGGAGTTGGCATTGCTTAATACAATACCTGTTTCGTTTTCCTTATACAGCCCATCGATTGGTTTATCTTTCAATAAAACTTCGGCAGCCAGCAAACCCATTTTCGACAGGTTATCCATTTTGTAAAACTTAGGATACTTTACCTCCAAAAACTGGTAAACCGAAAGCAGAAAAGCAGTAGCGTCCGTTTCCTTGTTTTCAAACAAAGGCTTGCCATTGCTGTAAACAACATTATGGCTGATTACGCAATGAGAAGTGATATGTTGGTTCGCTATCAATATTTGTTGCTATTTATATTTAATTGCTTTCGGCTTTATGCATTTTGCTTTCGGCTTTTATTTAGTAAGTACAATTGCCGCGTTGCATCCCCCAAAACCCGATGCCGTTTTAAGGCAGTTGGTTAAAGGCAAATATTGCAATTCGGCGGCAACATTAATGGGCTGGCTTACCCCCGGTTGACTAAACCCTTTTGTGGGGATAATTACATTTTGTTTTAAAGAGTGGGCGGCTATAATGGTTTCAATAATACCCGACGCACCTAAGGTATGCCCGTAATATCCTTTTAAACTATTAACCGGGATAGCCTGCATCCCCGCCAGGTTTATTGCCTTTGCTTCCATCTCGTCGTTATAAAGGGTTGCGGTGCCGTGGGCCGATATAAAATCGATAGCATCTGCCTCAACACCGGCACTTTTTAAAGCGGCTTCTATCGCGTAAAAAAGCTCTTCGCCGGTTTTGGATGGACCGGAGATATGGTTGGCATCATTGCTTATTGAACCACCTGCCAGCTTTATGCCATTGGCATATCTGGCGTTTGACGACAGGATAACCGTACCCGCGCCTTCGCCTAAGTTAATACCATCGCGCAGGGCATCAAATGGCTTGCAGGGTTCAGGACTTACGGCCTGGAACGATTGAAAGCCCGACAGCACAAACCTCGTGATCACATCGGCACCCACAACAACGGCGTTTTCATACTGGCCGGTCTGCAATAAACGCAAACCTGTAATGAGCGCTACCAGGCCCGAGATACAGGCATGCGAAACAATCAATGGCTGATTTACAAAACCCAGGCTATCGGCAACTAATTTTGCCGAGGTGGTAAGCGCAATGCGGTGATTTAGTTCCGGGTCATCGGCAGCGGTTTCCAGCATGCTGATATTGCCTTTGGTGGTGGAGATGATGAGTACCGTTTTTTTATCGGCACTGTCAACCCCGCTATCTTTTAAAGCATCGGTAACCGAGGCGATAAGCAGTTGCTCAAATTTGGTATAATTATTTTCGGTTGTTATAAACCGGTGATCATCATCAAATAAGGCAGCATAGAAAGGCACATCCGACCTGTGGCCACCTGCATGTTGTTTAACGCCCGAAATATTTTGGGTTAGCCTTTCAAAGTTTTCGGCAGCAGTATCGCCAACCGGCGACAGGATATTATCGGCAACAATAAAAACAGGTTTCATCACTTTATTTGAACAGTTCCTCTCATCAACTTGTTTTTATTGCCAAAAGTTATAATAGTTATACCATTGCTCGGGGTACTTTTTCACGTACTTTTCCATCTCGCCTACAAAATCGCCCGTCATTTGCTCCATCCCGGCTTCTTTGCCCAAATGTAAATATTCCTTTATTGTACTGGCATAAAAATGATAATGAAACTTAGTTTCCTTCATGGCAAACACATAAGCTACCGGCACCTTGAATTTAGCCGCCAAAACAAACGGACCCAGGGGAAATTTAGCATCCCGCCCCAGGAAATTTTTGGTGATGGTTTTATTGCCCTCCAGGTACCTGTCGGCATGCATGCATACCAGTTCGTTATGCTGAAAAGCTTCGTTTATTTTGAAGATGTGCGAAAGGTCGTTTTTAATCACAATGATGTTAACGCTGTATTTGCCGGTTACCTTTTCCATAAAGGCCTTTATCTGCTGATCTTCGCCATCATACATCACAATGTTAATGCGGGTATCAATAGTGCTAAGCAGGTTACCTGCAATTTCCCAGCTGCCTATATGGGCGCTTAACAGCAAACCGCCTTTACCCATACCGGCTATTTCATCCAGGTTATGCCTGCCATCAAACTCAAAGGTGAATTTATTGGGCATGCCCGACATTACAACCACCTTATCAATAATGCTTTGGCCAAAAATGTAATAGTTTTGATAAACCTTAAACAAGGCTTTTATGCGCGAATACCCCAGCCGACTGTGGAAATAGTAATAGATGCTTTTTGACGACCGGTACGAAAAAACAACATAGTAAAAGGAAACAAACCTTAAAAGGAAGTAAGCAGGGCCAACACCCGCCAGTTTTAAGATAGCCAGAAAAATGGAATACCCCCAGGGTTTCCCTTTAGATTTTCCTTTCCAGGACGACATTTAAACAAGCTCCTTTGGCTGTACTTTAATGGCTACGTAATCGTAAAAATCCTGGAAGGTAACAATAGCGGCAAAATCCTCGGGCTGTACTTTAAACGAAAAATTGGTTTCAATTACCACCACAAGATCAATATAGTCCAGGCTATCAAGGCCAAGGGTATCTTTTAAAACCGCGCCGGGGGTAATTGTATCTATATCTACCTCAAATTCTTCAGACAGGAAAGAATTTATTTTCGCAATAATCTCGTCAGTTCGCATGGTATTGTTTAAATTAATTAAGCCGGCAATGGGTTAACACGCAATTCCACATTTAGGAAAAAAATAATAACACCTGATTAATAAAATTAATCCCCGAAAATACAAAATATTAAAAACATTCAGTCATATTTTGTGTATGCGCGCTTTTATTGTTTAAATAATTTACTGTTAAATTATTATTATTCGAAGGAGGGCTGGTCAGTAAGCATAATCAGTATTTTTCACCAAACCTATAAAATCCGATAGTTGATTTTTAATGTCCGCCCTATCGGCAGTGTACACCACGTTTTCAAACTCATGCCAGGTGGGGTCAACTTCAGGATCGAAAATATCCCGGAGATCGGGCAAATGCCAGTGGTTGTGGTAAAACCAGGTTTGGTCGATTAGTTTGGATTGGATGAGGGTGGAAAGTTCCTTAAGGCTGATATTGCCGGAGTTGACGAAGGTTACCGAGCCGTACTTTTTATAGTTGCTACCATCGCGGTACAGGTAATTGAATTGGATGTTTGCCATGCGGCAATTTAGCGGGATGGGTTGGGTTGGGCAATCGGAGATAAGTGAACTTTAGCCGATTTTAAATTACTAACCCTACAAGATGAATCACAGACAGTTATACAATGACCCGATTTTCTTCTACCTGCCTTAGCAATATCTCCCTACCTTCTTCAAGTGAGATTATGTTACCTAATTCTTTTAGAGATTGTTCATCATTGTAAATTCCATTCGGGTCATTCCATGAGAGCCATTCAACCAGGTCTTCGCGCGACATTTTGTTAACCAATGCAGTCAACTCAATTTCTGATAATTCTGTTAATGATTGGTAATTGATACCGAAGTTTTTAAAAAAGCCCATGTATAAATTTAAGACAAATATGGTTGATAATTAACGATTTTAATAAAAAATCTTACCCATTTCTATATTTTGCATGGCCGGGGAGATCATCACATCAGGCTTTAAAAATATTTGTATTGTGATATTCTAAAAAGGCGCTTAATGGTACGAAGCGTTGTGGTTTTACCATGCCTTGTTTTGGTAGATTTAAAATGAAGCTCAATGTTTCCTTATTTTTTGTTTCCAATAAATATGGCGACACCTTAATTTGAAAATCAGGAGTAATTGTAATCAAACCTTTATCAAATGCTTTGTCGTGAAGGGCATTTAAACACAGTCCATTGTGGGGGTTTACCCGGTTATCTTTGTCTTTAGCCCACGGTATTATATGGCTTGCTACAAGTAATTGAGGTATTGAGATGCCTGTAATGCAGCATCTGTTGTCATACGACGCTAATATTGTTTTTCTGAAGAAGCTTTGATTAACACGAACTTTCACTAATGCTTCTCTTTCTAATCCCTCCCTCGGAATTTCAATTAAATCGATATCGGCCAATTCATAAACAGGCATATGTTTATATCGGGCTAACAATAATTCGCTTTGATACGCAAGTTCGTCCCAATTATTATTAAACTCTGCCCAGATTATCTCTTCTCCTTTGCTCCCATGATCCATGCCTTTGACACCTCTTTTTTGTAGCTCTGGATCCAATCGGGCAAAGTTTACAAGTTTAAATGCAACTGCCGATGGTGTCCGATCAATTAGCTTTGATAATTCTATTATTGCAGGATGGGTATATTTTATTTTGGAAAAGCCAAGTTTACAATAAAGATTAAATGCCAAAATAAGTTGATCGTGAGTCCAATCTATTTTCATTATTTTAATGATATAATACCCGGTCTATTTATGTGCTTACCTAAATTGGTTTGAATATCATTTACTATTTCAGATTTCAATCTATATTTTGTTTTAATCCTATTTGTCAAATTATTAGTTGTACTGGAAATCAAAAAGCGGTAATCAAAAAAAAGCCAATGTGGTATTTTGTCAATAATAATTGGAGGACACAATAAATATGTATATTCTGGCTTTAACTTCGTTAAATAGTTTTCTATAGATGTGTCGCCTAACGCGAATGCTACGCCAGGAAGTAATCTTGTATATTTTGCTTTGTTTTGAGCATAGTCACACAATGGTGTTACGTCAAGTTCAATCAACTTACTCGAATTCTTTTTTGCCTGTTCCAAAATTTGTAGACTTTTAAAAACACTCAATGTCATCATCTCATTAATGTCATGAGAGTCAACATCTATAAAATATAGATTGCCAGTATGCCTATGTTCAAGGCCGTTAGGCTGATAAAGTAAATGAAGCTTTGTATTTAGATAAGCTGTCTCTAAAACCGTTTTTAAAGGGTTAAGCGAGATTTTCTTTAACGACGTTACCGTTTGTTGTGAGTGGATATTTTTTTCAAGTGTGTCATTAAACGTCATTGACAATGATGAGAAGGCTGTTTTTAATAATTTACTTGAGGAATATCCTGAAACGCTTCTACCAGCAACTCCCTCGGCCAAGCTGTAAAACATTCCTTGAACATTTTGTTCCCATTGTTCATCGATAGGATAAACAGAAGAAAACTCATTGGTTAACTCTCCAACAGAATTGTTTACCAACGATTCGTAGATCAGAAAACTGTTAAACGATTTAAACTTTAATAATTTCTTCTTGAGTTCTTTCTTGATTAGAGGCAAATTATGAGAATTTGCCTTATCCATACTTAGGGTCATTAACGGTTTGTAATTTCTAAGATTGCCTTTGAACTCTTTAGCAAGTTTGTTTTTATATTGTTTTTCTTTTGTACTCCAAATAACTAATGCATAAGGCCCGTTTTTAATTGATAGTATTTGCTTCAATCTGGTTGCAATTGCTCCAATAACAACGGCATCTTTCGTATTTTCATCATCATTAATTAGCATCAAATCTAAAAAGATTAATCGAATGTTATCTAAATGACTATCAGGCAAATCAGAGCCGTCCTCGGCTTGATAATAGTGAAACGGAATTTTTTCTTTCGACAAAGCACCCATTAACCCTGATACTTCAGCTGGAACATCATCAATGATGACGACTTTGCCATTATTTGGTAAGATCATTTTTTTATTTTAGGAAATGATAAGGCAACTAAAGCTCCACCTTTAAACTCGGCGGGGATATTAAATTCTACAAACTCCGGAAATTCTAAAAAACCTTTATGTGCCTTCATTATTTCATTGGTAATATGCAAACCTAAACCCATTCCTCCACTTTTTTTGGAAATGAAAGGCTTAATAGAATGTGAAGGAGACATAGTAAATCCTGTGCCATTGTCAGCCAAGATTAATTTAATAAAATTATCATCATCAATAATACTGACAAATATCTTTTTTTGGTATTTATCATCTTTAAGTTGATATTCTTTTCTATCAAGCCAATAAATAGAATTATCCAAAATATTTAATATTGAACCTAAAATTAATCTTTTTGAGCAACTTATTGTAGAATCTCCAATAAACACTTTAG
The DNA here is from genome assembly GCF_056400585.1 of Mucilaginibacter sp. P5_A6. Taxonomy (NCBI): domain Bacteria; kingdom Pseudomonadati; phylum Bacteroidota; class Sphingobacteriia; order Sphingobacteriales; family Sphingobacteriaceae; genus Mucilaginibacter; species Mucilaginibacter sp. P5_A6. Next base: position 31,508 of record NZ_JBFUKZ010000014.1, read on the forward strand.
TGTTATTTAATACTTCTATATTGTGATTTTCCAATCTGTATTCAACATTAAACAATGCTCCCTTTAATAGGGGTTTTAAATCATCCTTGCCGTACTTAGATTGTCTAATTATATCGCCATATCCTTTTATTAAATCGGTAAGATGTTCTGAGAGCTTCAAAATTTTTATTGATGCCAATTCTTTTTTGGCAACAGAATTTAATTCTAAAGTTATTTTTTCGACCTCATGAAGTACAATGCTTAAACTTAACCCAGCACCAGCGGATGTCAATAGTATTTCATTAACCCGATTATATTCCTTTTCAACAGTATCTAAATTTTTAAGCAATTTATTTCTGACTACTTCATTATCTACCTGATTTTTTACTGTATATCTTAATTTTTCGAGTTCTTCTATAACAGGCTCACTAATCTTTGGGCTATTATAGTGCTCATTAAGCGATTCTTTATCGTCAATTCTTAATTCCTCAATTTTATCAATTACATAATTTATTGAATTTTTGAAATTTCTAAAATGCTCGTTATCAATAAAACCTTCACGATTTGTTTTTTCAATTAAACCCTTACTTTTTTCGCGGGAAAGCTCAATTGTAGCAAGAATTAGGTTATTGCTGATTTTTTCGCCCGGGGTATTTACCCTTCTTATGTCAAGATTAAGCCAGTCATTACCCTGATCCCCATATTCATTAATTCGAAGCCCATCTCTATAAATGCTAATCCCACCATTATCACTCAAATAGTTTCTCAAGTCGTCCTTTCCTGTAGCCAGCGCATAGCTTAAAAGCTTGGGAGACAAAGTAAAAATATAACCTTCAAAAATTATGGGGCCTATTTTTTTTTCATCTAAAATTAATGGAACTAATTGTTTTTTTATTTTTTGGGTCTTTTCGTCAAGTACATCTTCGTAATAATTCAAAGTTAATTCGGCTTTTATCGGCTGATCGTCAATATTGACGGCTCTTCCTTTTACCTTATCTAAGGTTGTCCAGGGTCTGAATTCATATTTAAACTCTGATATTTTATTCCCTTCAACAGTTACTTTGAAATAATATAAACTATAAGACTTTATTTGTTCAAACTTTAAAAGGTCATCTATCCACCCTTTCTTGTCAAGTTTAAATTTTACTTTAAATGCATCTTTTTTATTAAAGGGAGAATTTAGATTTAATAGCGACCGATAAACTTTCCTTACAGAAGTTCTATCCCATTCATTATGAATATTCGATATTTCGATTAGCGTTCCAGTTGTACCGTTCTTAAATACTTCGGCCTCTCTCTCCTTAATGATAATTGGTATTTCGTTTAGATATGCCTTTTCTTCAAATTCCCGAAAATTTATCGAAAAATAGACCTCTTTTTTTCCTGCTTTCTTAGATGTTATCGTAATTTCATTTCCTAATTTATGCAGTCCAAATCTTCCAATTCCTTTTTCGCCGATTGGGAGACGATGAAATTTTTTGGTTTTAGTATTCGCTTCAACAAGCTTTTTTTTGTTATCATTTCCTAATTCTAGCCACACATTTTGGACGGTTGATTTATCCATGCCTTCACCATCGTCTTCAATTGTGATAACACCAAAGAGGCGTGAATCTAAATCTTTCATAGAAACCTCTACGTAAGATGCATCTGCATCATATGAGTTTTTTACAAGTTCTAATATGGCAATACTTTCGTTCTTAATCAGCTGGTCACCAAGTTGTAATATTAAGCGGGCTCTTGGTTTGAATGTAGGATTATTTTTTGCCATCGAAATATATTTTTATCTTTTTCGCTACCATCTCTGCCATTAATGGCGGCACAGCATTCCCAATTTGTCTAAAAGAGGCTGTCCGGTTTTTATCTTCCTTAATGCCCTCAAAATAAAAGTCATCTGGAAAAGATTGTATTCTTGCAGCTTCTCTAACTGATATAGAACGTAGTTGTGAAATATCGGGATGTATGAAATGATGTCCATCGTTTGCTATGTGGGCAATCATTGTATGTGGAACCGGACCAACAACTTTAAAGCGATCTAAAAAATCAGTTGTATTTTTCTGTGTCCTTAGTTCTTCTTTAATTTCACTGTTCTTTATCCTTATTCCTTTAGATAATTGCTCAATAGCTAATTTGTATATATTAAGGTCATTATCATTATGTGGTCTTGTAATATGTTGAGTCACAAAATCAATCCCATTTCTGATAAGACTATTGCCCAAGTATTCGTTTGTAGGTGTTTCATAGTTGCACCAACGGAAACCCTGATTAGGTTTTAATGGTGGCAGATCACTAAATAAGTCAGTACTCGACCTTTTTTCTTCATTTTTTTCAAAAACCGGATACTCAAAATCAATGTCTTGTCTCCATCCAATAATTATTAATCTTTCTCGATTTTGAATTACGCCAAAATCCCAAGAATTCAATTGCCGTTCATCTATTCTATAACCTATCGATCGAAAGTATTTTTTTAGATTTTTATAATGTTTACCCTTATCAGAACTTTTAAGTCCGGGAACATTTTCAAACACAAAAAGCTTAGGTTTATATTTTAATAAATATTTGCCATACTCCTTATAAAGCTCTTTGCGGGGATCGTTTTTTTTATGCTTTAACGCACTCCTACCCATAATTGAGTAAGCCTGGCAAGGAGGTCCACCCACAATTAGATCCACTTCGGCATTCCCAATTAAATTGTCTATCTTATTAAAAATAGCCTCATTGGTATTTTGACCAATTTCCTGATTTATGACTGAATCTAATATTTCACCGGGAATATTTTCATATAACTCCTTCCTGTTAATATTACCCTTTAAATAATCATAATAAACTTGAATTTGATCTTTAGATTTTAGATAATAATATGCCTGCCTTGTTTTTAAAGTAAAACAAGCTGCAGTATTTGATTCAACGTGAGCAATAGGAGTAAACCCCGCTCGTTTGAATCCCTCTGAAAGGCCACCAGCGCCCGCAAATAAGTCTATAAAATGCACGCATAAATTACGGAAGAAAAAACCACTAATTTATCAAATTTCTATTATCGTCCTTAAATATTTTAATAATATTTTTCAAAGTATCTTCCCTCATTGCTTTTTTTAACTCACACTCCCATATTTTAATAACCCTCCAGCCATCGGCCTGTAGTAAACTTTCTGCTTTGGTGTCGTTAGCTGTATTGCCGTTAATTTTATTTAGCCACCATTCAGTTCGGGTTTTGGGCACAACATAAAACCGGCATCCCTCATGTCCATGCCAAAAGCATCCATGAATAAAAATCACTGTTTTGTATTTGGGCAATACTATATCGGGCTTGCCAGGCAAATCCTTTACGTGCAGACGGTAACGGAAACCGTTTTTATGCAGAAACTTACGTACTAAAAGCTCGGGTTTGGTATCCTTGCCTTTAATCCGCGACATGTTATAACTGCGGGTTTCTTTTGAGTGTACATCGGCCATAATGTAAAATTAAAAAATCCTGGGGGAAGGAATGGTTTTTTAAAAGCAGCCGGCTACTTTGCATGTGGGATGCCGAAACAAGTTCGGCAGGACTTTTCGAGGGGTGTTGTTTTCGCATTAAGGATAGAAGTGGATACCTGCCTCGCGCTTAAGGCCTTGAAGGCGTATGAACGGATAGCCTGACCGCTTCTATCAGCGGGAATGCCAGGAATGGACAAAGGATTTTTGGACAAAGGACGTTCGGACGAAGGACTTTGAATGGGTACTCTGTAGAACTTAGAGCCATGCTTCTTCGCCCTGTACAATCGACGAATAGATCCTTCACTGCGTTCAGGATGACAAATCTTGTAAAAAGTCATTTTCCCTTCAGAATGCCGGATTTTACCACCACCTCACCAATGACCAATGACTAATGACCAATGACTAACGCAGCATACCTATCATCCGCAAAGGTATTCCCCTGGTTTACGTCGCCGGTTTCGTAGCCTTTTTTAAACCAGTATACGCGTTGGGCGCTGGTGCCGTGGGTGAAGCTGTCGGGTTCTACACGGCCCTGGGTTTGCTGTTGCAGGCGGTCGTCGCCGATGGCGTTGGCGGCGTTGAGGGCTTCTTCGATGTCGCCGGGGTCGAGCACTTTTTTCATGCTTTGCTCGTAGTGGGCCCATACGCCGGCGTAAAAGTCGGCCTGGAGTTCGAGTTTTACCGAGAGCTTGTTGTATTCGCTTTCGCTCAGGCGGTTGCGGGCGCGGTCGACTTTTGCGGTAACACCCAGCAGGTTTTGTACATGATGACCCACCTCATGCGCTATAACGTAGGCCTGGGCAAAGTCGCCGGCGGCACCGAAACGGTTCTTGAGTTCGTCGTAAAAAGAAAGGTCGATATATACCCTCGCATCTTCCGGGCAATAAAACGGACCGCTTGCCGAGCTGGCATTGCCACAACCCGATTGTACGCCATCGCGGAAAAGCCGCAACCGGGGCTTTTCGTAGTTTTTGCCCATATCAGTAAAAAGTTTAGTCCAGATATCTTCGGTGTCGGCCAGTACCACGGCAACAAACCTGCCGGCGCTATCGGTAGGGTGGGTACCGTCCACCTGTTCGGTTTGGGGCTGGCTGTTGCCGCCAACCTGGTTAAGCAGTTTGGAGGGATCTACCCCGGTAAAAAAATAAATTGCTGCCGCTATAAGGCCAACAATACCGCCGCCCACTGCAAAACCGCGACCGCCGCCACCGCTGCGGCCATCCTCTACGTTATCGCTTTCGCGCCTGCCAAACCATTGCATAGTGTTGTTATTTGTTTTTGATTAACGTTTATTGGTAAAGTAATGTTTGAGGGGGATACGCGATCTAAAACCAACAAAAAACCCGTCATTGCGAGGCACGAAGCAATCCCCAACTGTACAGAGCGGCTATTTGGGTGCTAAATTACTTTGTGGTAATGGCCAACATCGGCCCGCTCTTGGCCGCGGGAGGGCCAAGTCCTTTTTGTCTTGAAACAAAAAGGACCAAAAAATTCAAGTCAGCAGAAATGCTTCTTTGCGCTCGAGGCCTTTGCCCTGCAAAACGGGCAAAACCTGGGCTGGAATTATTTTGCCCCGGCGCGCTTGGCCTCCCCACATGCAAAAACTTCCTATGCCCTGCAGCCGCACAGGCCGGCATTGTTTTGCCCGTTTTCGCCGGAAGCTGTTCTGCTGACACTTTGGGAAAAATGAATGCTTTCGGATTCCTAATAAATAAGTAAAAAGCCCGTCATTGTACGAGGTACGACCAGCCGAGCTGGAAAAAAAAGTAATGACATGTATGGGTACCACAATCATCTCGTGATCGTCATTGCGAGGAGGTACGACGAAGCAATCCCCAAAATACAGAGCGGATTTGCACAGCTACTCTGTAAATCCTACCGTGTGTACACATCTTTTTAATAAAAGAAAATGTCATTGAGCGAAAGGGGGAAAGAGGGGGCGCGAAAGAGAAATCTTATGCGACAGACAGTCAACCATGCATGCTTTCGAGCAGGGTGTAGAAGAGATTTCTCCTCACGCCTGCGCTCAATTCCCACTCTGGTTCGTTCGAAATGACAATCGGTTTTAATAATTGATGAGGTCCAAAAGATAGGATACACGGTAGCCCGGAAGGGAGGGCTAAAAAAAATTGAAAGTCAAAAAGTCTCCCCTACCGGGGGAGATTTAGAGGGGGCTGGCAGCCTATAAAAAAAGAAACGCCCTACCTAATAATAGGCAGGACGTTTAGCCAGTCAAAACTCTTCGGAAGTTGTTGGGCTTTTACTTTATCTCAAAAACCGCGCTAATTTGCAGGCTGATTTTGATTTTCTTGAAGTCGATGTCGGATTCCGGGGCATCTGCCACGGCAGATTTGAACGCCATGGTGTTGTATTGGCGAGGTTGCGGAAAGCTGCTATTGTCGCTTTCAGCTATATTAAGTACGTCACCCAGCTTGTTGCCTAAGCCTGCCACCAGGAATGAAGCTTTATCGCGGGCCGAAAGCAGGGCCTTTAATTTCAGCTCGTTTTTTAACTCATTGATCTTTGAATAATCGTAGCTGTCAATATTGGTCGACTGTATACCTTTTGGGTCAATTTTGGATACAATCTGGTTAAATTTGTTCAGATCGCGGATACGCAGACCATATTGTTTACCGGCCAAAAAATCAGGTGCTTTTTTCTTTTGAAAGGTATTATTCCAGGCCGAAACGTTGTTCACTGTAAAGTCGGCAGCGGGAATACCGGCATCTTTAACGGCTTTTTCGAGCTGGGCTTCGAGGTCCGAGATCTGGATGTGTTTTTTACCATCCATATATTCCTGCAGCGAAATGGTAACGTTGATGATATCGGGGGTAACTTCCTGCTCGGCGGTGCCGGTAACTTCTATTTTGCGGCGCAGATCAACAGTTTGCGCAAAGGCCGAATAAGTAAATGTTAGCAGGGTTGCAAGGATAAATAGCTTCTTCATGTGTGATGTTATATATTTTGTGTGTTATGACTTAGGTAACGTGCCAATGGTTTAATATGTAACAGGTAAGGTTAATTATTTATTGAGCTACAGCTATGGAAGGAAAAAAGGGGTGGTTTGTTTGAAAAAGTTTCATCTTTTAGAATAGATCGTCATTGCGAGGCACGAAGCAATCCCCGACTTACAGAGTAGCTTTGCAAATCCGACCTGCATAGTTTGCGATTGCTTCGTACCTCGCAATGACGGCGGGATATGTGTAGCTTTGCAAATCCGACCTGCATAGTTTGCGATTGCTTCGTGCCTCGCAATGACATGGTGGATTTATATTTCCTTCGCATCCCCGCTGCCAATCCAACCTTCATTGCCATTAGCCAATCGTATTTTTACCCATTTGCTGTTGCTTTCAAGTATGTTGACTTTGGTGCCTTCGTGCAGTACAAAAACAACTTTGGATGAATCTACAGGTGCGCTTTTTACTGTTACCGAGGGGGTAAAAATAATGGCTTCGTGATGGGCCTCAAAATAACGGGCCTGCCTGCCGGCGATAAAAACGGTGCCCATCCCCAGGATCAACAATACTATAGCCGAATAGAAAGATGCTTTTTTTATACCCACAGAACCAGTAAAACGGTAAAGGATTAACAAACCCGATCCCGCCAGGAAAAGCAATACACTCAGCACCGCCAGCGTATCCGCAGGGAAAGCCAGTATAAAGCCATGCCACCATTTACTGATAAAAAACTCAGCTGGCTCTTCAATCTTATCTGCAGTTTTTGAATTGGCAAATTGAATATTAACCCGAATATCCTCGTCGCCCGGGGATAGCTTGCGCGCTTTTTCGTAGTAAAGCAAAGCCGGTGCTATATCGCCGGTTTTGTAATAAGCGTTCCCTAAGTTAAAATACAGGGCTGATGAATGGTAGCCATCGTCTACCATTTTTTGGTAGGCAGCCGCGGCATCCTTGTATTTTGACTTTTGATACAGATCGTTCCCTTTTTTGAACAAAGCGGTGGCATCGTCATTACTAAAAGCCAGTAATGGCGATATAATGAGCAGCAACAGGTAGATACAACGCTTCAGCATGTTATATTTTTTCTTCAATGTTATTGATCATGTTTTTTGCCCTGTCAAACATCTGCTGTTCTGATATACCCGAAACCGGCGCGTAGCGTGCCATATCGCACAGGTCTAATGTTTCCAGCAATTCGTTGATAGTTGGTTCATCTAACGACCGGGCTTTTAACTCGGTGGCAATCTTTTCGCGGTTAAGGTTGGCAGCGGCAATGTTCAGCTTATCGCCCAGGTAACCATACAGGCCCCTGAACACATTTTCGTAAAAGGCGCTTTTATTATTTGCCGATAACTGGGCCTTCGCGCTGGCCAGGTGCTTGGCGGCAATTTTACCGGCCTTGCGGCTTTTTACCTTAACCATGTCGCTGTTGGCCACTTCGTACCATTTGCCATATACCAAAGCACCCGCAAACGATAGCGGACCAAACATCAACAGAAAGTAATATAAGGGCGAACCATAAAAACCATCTTTATTTTTGGCAATCTCGCCGGCATCGGTTTTTATATAGCGGATATCCTTATTCAGCAGTTTAACATCCTGCTTATCAGAATCGCCTAAGGAGGTTACATTATTTTCGGTAGCACTTTTTGCAACCTTTATCGGGAAGCCCCTGGTTTGTACCGTTACATATTTACCTGCCGACAGGTCGAAGTACGAGAATTTGATCGGGTCGATATTAAAGCTGCCGCCATGCCTGGGTATCAGCAAATAATTATAAACGCGGGTACCCGATTCGCCGTTTTCATTATCGGTAATGGTGTCGGTTACCTTGGGATCATACTTTTCAAAATCAGCCGGGAACTCGGGGGCCATCGGCTTCAAAAGCTTCAGGTTTCCTTTGCCGCTTACCGTGATCTTGTAGTTGAGCGGCTCGTTGGCTTTAAGCTCTTTTTTATCTACCGATGTATTGATAGAAAACCGGCCTACCGCGCCGCTGAAACCTGCTGGCTTACCGGCCTCGGGAAGTGGTTTTACATGGATAACCGCCGGGATACTTTTAATTTTGTATTTAACATCATTATAGCTGCCGCCGCCAAAAAAGGCATCAAAGGGATCGGCAGATTGTACAGCCTCCCGCACGATAAAATTCATGATCATCGGGTCGATGGTGATATTACCGGCATGTTCGGGAAAAAGAATGTTCTGCTTGATCTCGGTAACATTATATTTTAGTCCCTTTATGGTTTCTATTCGCCAGTGAACATTGTTGGGGTCTTGATTTTTAATCTCCTGGCTGTAAAAACCATTCAGGTCCGACATTTTTTCCAGTTCATTACCTACCAGCGCTACCCGGGTATACAGGCGGTAGCTTAGGGTAAGCTGCTCGCCTATGTAAGCGTTGGTTTTACTTACATCGGCCCTTATGAACAGGTCTTTGTTAATATCCCTTGACCGCCCCGATGTAATACTTTGAACCTGCCCTCCCCGTTGTTGTTGCTGAGCCGCTGCCGCCTGCTGTGCCGAAGCGGCTGTCGTGCCCTTAACAACCTTTATTTTTATGGGTTGGGTGCTTAGCATTTTGCCGTTAACAACTATTGTTGCCGGCCCAATGGTGTAAGTGCCCGGCTTAACGGCCACCAGGTCAAAACTGTAAGCCATGCTTGTGGATGAAGCACCGTTAATAATGCTCATGCTTTGGGACACATTAGGTCCCGATACCACCAAAAAGCCGCTAAAGCCTGGTGCGGTAAACCTTTCCCCGTTTCCATTTAAGCTAAAGGTAACCTCAAACTGCTCTGTTGTGCCCACTTCGGTTTTACTAACCGATGCGGTGAATTTTACATCGGCAGCAAAAAGCACACTGGTACAAAGCAGCAGGAGGAGCGATATGTAATACTTTAACTTCATGTGTTATAAATATAGGGCTTACCAGTCTTTGGAGATTTTTACCCTTGCGCCTTTCAGCTTTTTATTTTTCAGCTTATCCTGCGTTTGCTTTTCATCATTGTTCAGGGCTTCCAGCATCCGTTCGGCATCATCTTTTGATACGTTATTGGGCTGCGGCTGGTTTTGCTGATCCTGGTCCTTTTTATCTTGATCTTTCTTATCCTTATCTTGATTTTTCTTGTCTTTATCCTGATCTTTTTTGTCCTTATCTTTATTTTTATCGTCCTTGTTCTTATCGTCGTTATTCTTTTTGTCCTTGTCTTTGTTCTTATCGTTTTTGTTATTCTTGTCCTGCTTCTTTTTATCGTCCTGCTGTTTTTTCAGCATTTTTTGGGCGTATGCCAGGTTGTACCGGGTTTGGCTATCGGTCGGGTTATTCAGCAACGATTTTTTATAGGCGGCAATACTTTCTTCCAGCTTTTTCTTCTCCAACAGGGAATTCCCTAAATTATGGTAGGCATTGGCCAAAACCTGTTTATTGTTTGATGTAGATGCAATCTTATTAAATTGCTGCTGAGCCTCATCAAATTTCTTTTGTTTGTACAGGGCATCGCCCAGGTTAAAGTTACCCTCAACCGTTTTATCGGTTTTTCCAACAGATTTACGGTAATTCTCTTCGGCTTCTTTATAATTCTTTTCCAGGTAAAGCTCGTTACCTTTTTTAATGTACTTTTTCTCCTGCTGGGCAAAAAGGAATGAAGCCTGCAGTACCAATAATACAACGATGATCAATTGCTTCATGACTTTTTTACTTCAAATAATTTTATCCCGCTCAGCCGCATGTTTTTACGGTTTGATATAAAAAACTCTATCAGCAGTAATACAAAAGCGATGGCCAGGAAAAACTGGAACCTGTCTTCAAAATCTTTAAATGACTTGGTATCCAAAGTTTTACGCTGCATTTTGTTGATCTGGTCCATCACAATGCCCAGTCCGCTGTTGGTATTATTAGCCCTCACGTAAACACCTCCTCCTGCTGCTGATATTTCCTTACCCATATCCTCGTTTAGCTTACTTATCACCTGCTGACCAACGCTATCGGTATGGAAACCTGCCGGGCGGCCATTTTCATAAATAGGGATAGGAGCGCCTTCCTGCGAGCCAACGCCAACCACATGTACAGATACATCCCGGTTTTTGGCGTTTGAGGCTGCTTCCACCGCGTTATCTTCATGGTTTTCCCCATCGGTAATGATGATCATGGCCTTCCCTGTTCCGTTTTTAAAATCAAACGACTGCATGCCCAAATCTATTGCTGCACCAATTGCCGTGCCTTGCGTGGGCACCATATCGGTGTTAATGGTATTGAGGAATAGCTTTGCTGCCGAGTAATCTGTTGTGATGGGCAGCTGCACATAGGCCTGCCCTGCAAACACGATGATACCAATACGATCATTATGTAAACGGTCAACCAGCTGGGCAATAGCCCGCTTGGCATTCTCCAGGCGATTAGGCGCAAGGTCCTGTGCAAGCATACTGTTTGATACATCAAGCAGTATCATCAGGTCGGCACCTTTGCGTTTTACCTCCTCGGTTTTTGAACCTATCTGTGGGTCGGCCGTGCCTACTATCAATACGGCGTAAGCAACCAAAAAGAAAATGAATTTCCACCACGGTCTCGACATAGAAACCTGCGGCATCATTAACTTCACCACATTTTTATCCCCAAGCGATGAGATGGCTTTCTTTTTCCAGATGCTCACTGTTAAAAACAGGATGATGAACACCGGTATAATAACCAATCCCCATAAAAATTCTATATGTGCAAAACGTAGCATCTATTAAGTTAAAGCCCCTTTAAACAGGGTGTTTTTTAATACAAATTCAAGCGATAATAAAACCAGCGCAATAATGGCCCATGGCAAAAACATTTCTGTTTTTTTGCGGTACTGGGTAACATCAATCTTAGCTTTCTCCAACTTATCTATCTGTGTGTAAATATTCTTAAGTGTTTCGTTATTGGTGGCCCTGAAATATTTGCCGCCGGTTATACTGGCAATTTTTGAAAGTGTACCTTCATCAATAACTACCGGCATGCGCTGGTATTGAACCCCCATAGGTGTTTGTACCGGGTATGGCGCAAAGCCATTGGTACCCAAACCTACTGTATACACTCTTACCTTAAATTGCCTGGCAATTTCTGCAGCGGTTATAGGCGGTATCGAACCCGAGTTGTTGGAGCCATCGGTAAGCAATATCACTACTTTACTTTTGGCTTCGCTGCCGCGCAGGCGGTTCACCGCGGTTGCCAGGCCCATGCCTATGGCAGTTCCATCGGTGATCATCCCGTTTTTAATATCGCTGTACATATTAATAAGAACACTATGGTCAATGGTGAGCGGGCATTGTGTAAAGCTTTCTCCACTAAAAACCACCAAACCAATACGGTCATCAGGGCGGCCTTTTATAAAATCAATGGCTATCTCTTTGCCGGCCTCCAGGCGGTTGGGCTTAAAATCCTCGGCCAGCATACTGCCCGAGATATCTGAAGCGATGATGATATCAATCCCCTCGGTGGTACTGTTTTGCCAGCTTAATGACGACTGCGGCCTTGCCAACGCTACAACCAACGCAGCCATAGCTAATGAGCGCAGCACAATTGCATAATGCCTGAACTTTGGCAGCATGCTTTTTTTAATTATTGTAAATCCCTTTATGGCAGGCACACCCAGGCTACCCTGCAGTTGCTTTTGTTTCCAGATGTACCAGCCAACCATTAAAGGTATGCTGATAAGTAACCAGAAAAATCCCGGATGGGCAAATTCTATTCCGTTAAACCAGCTCATTTGTTCCCCTCTTCTTTAGCTGTTTGTGGCTGATATACCTGCTGTGTTCTGTTTACAAAGCCGATGGCATTTTCCAGGCTTTGCTCATTTTCAAAAGGCAGTGGTTTTTCTTTGGCAAATTTCACCAAATCGGCAAGGATAAGCGTCTGGCGCAGCGTGTTCCTGTTCTCATCAGCAATATCCATAAACCTCAAACTTGCAAAAATCTCCTCAGATGTTTGTTCGTGTGCTGTTATGACGTACCTATTCTCCAGGTATTCACGAATCACCTCGCTCAGTTCAATATAAAACTGCTTTACCTGCTGTTCCTGTTGCCATTGCTTTTTATCGCGCAGCGCATTAAGTTTTTGCAAGGCTATAATATGGGCCGGTACTTTAGGTTTGGGCGGCTCAATAACTACCACCTTTTGGGGCCTTGTTTTAAGGTAATAAATAATGCCGGCTATAATTAAAATAACAAGTAGTCCGCCAACAACCCATGGCCAGTTATCGCGCAGCCAATCCATAAATGAATATTTTATGGCAAGCGGCTGCTTAATATCATAAAAAGCTTTGGTGGTATCTACCGCTACCGGCTGCACCATTAAGGTAAGCGGCTGAGTAAAAGCCGGCCCTGCGGTAGTTTTAAATGCATATGATGGTATTACGTACGCACCACTATCAAAACCGGTAATGGTATAACTTTTATGGATAGTTTCTAAGCTTACATCGTTTTTATCAAACACCGTGTCTGTTTTGCTGCTTACAATCTGCACCTTCCCGGCAATAGAATCGGCCAGTACCGGGAATTCCACTTTATCTTTCACATGGAATTTAATACTCAGGTGTAGTTGAGTTTGCTCGCCAATTAGTATGGTGGCCCTGTCCAGCTTTGCGCCCGCCTGTGGGGCCTGGGCAAAAGCATTGTAAAAAGTACCTGTAAGCAATAGTACCAGGGAATATTTAAAAAACTTGATCATCTCCGGCCTTCCCGCTTTTTAAATAGTGTCATTAATGGTTTTACGTATGATTCATGAGTGCCGATGCTGGTAAAATCAACACCAGATTTTTTAAATGTATCCTTCAGCATGCCATTCCTTCTTAGTCCATCGGCCTTAAAGGCATTGCGCACATGCGCATCGGCTGTATTTACCCAAAGCAGTTCGCCTGTTTCCTCATCCTTCATCGGGATAAGGCCCAGGTTAGGAAATTCTTCCTCATGTTTATCATACAGCCTTAAAGCAATAATATCATGTTTTTTGTTGGCTATCTTCAGCTCATCCTCAAAACCGGGGCTGATAAAATCTGAAAGAATAAATGCTGTACATTTCTTTTTGATAACGCTGGTAAAATATTTCAAAGCCACGGCAACGTTGGTACCTTTATTCTCCGGCTTAAAATCTATCAGCTCTCTGATGATCATCAGGATATGGGTACGCCCCTTTTTGGGAGGAATGAACTTTTCTATCTTATCGCTAAAAAATATCACCCCTACTTTATCATTATTTTGGATGGCCGAAAAGGCAAGCACCGCGCAAAGCTCGGTAGCCAGATCCTGCTTTTGCTGGTTTTGGGTGCCAAAGTTTTCAGATCCGCTCACATCCATCAGCAGCATAACGGTAAGCTCGCGCTCCTCGTCGAACACCTTTACATAAGGGTGGTTAAAACGGGCGGTAACGTTCCAATCGATGGTACGGATCTCATCGCCAAGCTGGTACTCGCGCACCTCGCTAAAGGCCATACCCCGCCCCTTGAAAGCCGAATGATATTCGCCCGAAAATAAGTGGTTACTTAGCCCACGGGTTTTTATCTCAATCTTCCTTACCTTTTTTAGCAGCTCTTTGGTATCCTTAGCCATTAACCCCTCCTAAATCCTCTCCTAAAGGAGAAGACTTTTATTTGTAATTTATTAAAATAGAAAAAGTGTCATTTCGAACGATAGTGAGAAATCTCCTACACCTCGCTATACGGACTGTGCAGATCCGGCCTTGCCCTCATGCCCTCCGCTGGCTCATCAAAATGGCAACGGGGTTAATGAGGGCGTTGAGAATGCCTTACGGTACCTCTACCGCGTTCAAGATCCCCGTAATAATATTTTCGCTGGTGATATTCTCGGCCTCGGCCTCGTAACTTAAACCTATACGATGGCGTAACACATCGTGACAAATAGCACGCACATCCTCCGGGATCACATAACCGCGGCGTTTGATGAAGGCATAAGCCTTGGCAGCCAAAGCCAGGTTGATACTTGCCCTTGGCGACGCGCCAAAAGTGATGAGGTTTTTATAATGCGCCAGTTTAAACTGCTCGGGGAAACGGGTAGCGAAAACAATATCTATGATGTATTGCTCAATCTTCTCGTCCATATAAACCTCGCGAACGATCTTACGTGCACGAACTATCTCTTCGGGCTTAATGATCGGTGAAGGTTTCAGCATACCGCCGGGTAATATGTTGGCGCGGATAATTTTCTTTTCTTCTTCCTTATCCGGGTAAGTAATCACCACCTTCAGCATAAAACGGTCAACCTGCGCCTCAGGCAGCGGGTAAGTACCCTCCTGCTCAATAGGGTTTTGTGTTGCCAGCACCAAAAATGGATTTGGCAGCGGGAAGGTATTATCGCCAATGGTTACCTGGCGCTCCTGCATGGCCTCTAACAATGCGCTCTGCACTTTGGCAGGTGCACGGTTGATCTCATCGGCAAGAATGAAGTTGGAGAACAGCGGACCTTTACGAACAATGAACTCTTCCTTTTTCTGGTTATAGATCATGGTACCAACTAAATCGGCAGGTAACAAATCGGGAGTAAACTGGATCCGGCTATAATCAGCCTGGATAGCTTTGGCCAGCGTATTGATGGCTAAGGTTTTTGCCAGTCCCGGTACACCTTCCAGCAGGATATGCCCATCGGCTAATAAACCGATCAGCAAACGTTCAACCATATATTTTTGCCCAATGATCACTTTATCCATCTCCATTTTAAGCAGATCGATAAAGGCACTTTCCTTTTGTATCATTTCGTTCAGCGCCCTGATATCGGTTGAATACGATGTGCTACCGGTAACAGCGCCCGATGAAACATTTTCGGTATTAATATTTAATTCTTCCATGAACCCTTTTTTATTTCGAGAGCAAACTTAAACACACAAACTTTTTTCTGCTAAAAAAATTCCACGTTTAAATGTTAAATTTTGTTAAATCTTTTAGTGTTAGCTGTAAATATAGGGTTTTATTGGCGGCGGGGAGGAATTTGGCGCGGGTTGCGGGGCTCGGGTTGCGAGGTTCGAGTTGCGGGATGCGTGGAACGAGGTGCGGGGCGTATCTTCTTCGCCATATCGCCGTTTGCAATAAGCATCGCCCGCAATAACAAATCCCCGAACCTCGCAACCCGCAACCCGAACCCCTTTTTTTACCTACAGGTAACTCTTACATTACAACCAAAATAAAATGTATATTTAGTTTTGTATCAGTATAATCCATATGTGTAAAAAACTCCCGTTACTATTGGCTGCAACCTTGTGTTTCTCTGCCTTTGCTTATGGTCAAAATAAATACAAAAACATTCCCTTGCCAAAAGCAATCAGCGGAGTTGGCGAGGAATATTCGGGCATGTGTAACTACGGTAACCGCGTATACCTGCTGCCACAATATGGCGACCATAAAACCCTTGTAAAAAAGGATAATTTAAAGGGCGAATTTTTGATCTATAGTTTGCGTACCGATAGCATTAGCCGCGTGGTTGATGGCAAGGATAGTGCATTATCAGCCTATAAAACCCTGAAGGTGATAAACCTTGATAAACTGCCGGATAATGTGGGCGATAAATACGAGGGCTTTGAGGCGATAAGCATTGTAAACAATACCGCGTTTTTATCTATCGAGACTGATGATAAGTATGAAAATTGCTACCTGCTGAAAGCCAGGCTCGATACCGTTAACAACCAGGTAATTATTGATCCGCTGCACATCGTCAGCCTAAAACGACCGGAACTTATTTCCAACGCAGGCTTTGAGGCTGTTACCTGGCTGCCCAACAAAAAAAAGCTGCTTGCTTATTACGAATATAACGGGATGCCCGCCGGCGGGCAGGGCTATGTAATTGATACCTCATTTGCCAATCAGCCGGAAGCAATTAAGACCCCTCAGCTATATTTCAGGGTAACAGATATTACTGCTGGTGCTAAAGATGCAATTTATGGTATCAACTACTTCTGGAACGGCGATTATAAATACTACCTGGATAACGACAAACTCAACCACCAGGAAGAAAATATAAAAAACACTATCCCCGATCTGCGGGATAGTTTGGTTAAAGATGCCGGATATTTACAATCATCTAAAACCACTTATGCCCGCATTATGAGGCTCAAAAACCGAAGAGACGGCAAATGGGAACAGGTGGCTACTTTCCCCGGAAATAAGAATAACTGGGAGGGGTTAACACTATATCGTAAAGGCGTTTTGGTTATTACCGATGCCAATGGGAGTAAGAAGCAAAACACAGTTTTGGCTTACGTGGAGTTTTAATCATTAATACAACATTGCAATCCGGGCAAAACATTAAGCCGCTACGTGTTTGCGTAGCGGCTTAATGTTTGTTTATATAGTGAGGGGCTTTTTTAGCCAGCGCTTTTTTGCTTCGGCAACGGCTTGCAACAGGGCGGCTTTTGTGACCGGTACGGTTGCCAATGGACTAAGCAAGCCCCAATGTTGGAACTATATTTTTCTTCGGCTTAAATAGCTGTCGGCCTTCTGATGATACCTAACAATACGGCAATTATAGCAATCACCAGTAATATATGGATGAGGCTGCCTACAGAGGTTAAAAACACGCCGATTGCCCAGCCAATTATCAGGATAACGGCAATTATATACAATAGTGAGTTCATGGTAATTTGTTTTTAGTTAATGATTTCATAGATGTATATATAATACCTGTTGACGGGAAAATGTTTTAAAAAGTTAACCGGGACCCGTTAGCCGCCCTGTGTAATGTACAGTAACGTATCCATTATGGAGACGTTGGGCGGGAAGAGTTAACGCAGGCATACACGCATATTGTCTCAGCCAGCGAAAATGATCCTGTACCTAAATATATCCTTCAAAATACAAAGCAAATATTATTTTTGCAGATGACGTTGTAATCATGAATAAGATTACGCTGCATTATAAATAAACTTAACCTGATAAAAACTGATGGTTGCCGGTGTTGGGATAGATATGATAGAAGTTGACCGCGTGGCCATTAAAATTGCCAAAGAAAGCGGCTTTCGTGAACTGGTATTCTCTGCAAAAGAGATTAGCTATTGTGAGCTTAAGGCCGATAAATACCAGCATTATGCAGGCAGGTTTGCGGCGAAAGAGGCGTTTTTTAAGGCCCTGGGTACCGGCTGGTTAAACGGAACTGCTTTTAACGAGATAGAGATAAGCAATAATGCTGATGGAAAACCCGAACTTACATTAATTGGGCAAACTGCCGAATTATTAAAAGAGCAGGGACCATTAAAAATTTCCGTATCATTAACCCACCTTAAAACAATAGCATCAGCCATCGTAATTATAGAAAAGTGACAGCGCAACCAGCACATACGCCAATACATCAGTCAAAAGAAGAGATAGTTGCCATGCAGGAACAAAAGCTGCAGCAATTATTGGTTTACCTTAACCAGAATTCTCCTTTTTATAAAGAGCTGTTTGCCGCTAACAATATCAATATTGCCGATATAAAAACGCTTA
The DNA here is from genome assembly GCF_056400585.1 of Mucilaginibacter sp. P5_A6. Classification (NCBI taxonomy): domain Bacteria; kingdom Pseudomonadati; phylum Bacteroidota; class Sphingobacteriia; order Sphingobacteriales; family Sphingobacteriaceae; genus Mucilaginibacter; species Mucilaginibacter sp. P5_A6. The sequence continues at coordinate 49,365 of NZ_JBFUKZ010000014.1, forward strand.
ATGACCTGACACGGATCCCTACTACGGTTAAGGAGGATCTGCAGATGCGTAATGATGATTTTATGTGCGTAAGCCGCGATAAAATCATCGAATACAGCTCTACTTCGGGCACCCTGGGCAGCCCTGTCACTGTTGCACTTACCGAGAACGATCTGCAGCGACTTACCTATAACGAATACAGCTCGTTTATTTGTGCCGATGGCAGGCCCGATGATGTATACCAGCTGATGCTTACACTCGACAGGCAGTTTATGGCCGGGCTGGCTTATTACTCAGGCATCCGTATGATAGGCGCAGGCATAATCCGGCTGGGGCCAGGTGTACCTTCGTTACAATGGGATACTATTTTAAGATTAAAGCCAACTGCTATTGTTGCAGTGCCATCGTTTATTTACAAGCTGATCCAATACGCCGGAGAGCACAATATCGATATCAATGCAAGCACCGTCAAAAAGGCTATTTGTATTGGCGAAAACATTCGGAATACTGATTTTTCTTTGAATATTCTCGGCAAAAAAATAACAGATGCCTGGGACATCAAGCTCTATTCTACTTATGCCTCTACCGAAATGCAAACAGCGTTTACAGAATGCGGACAAGGCAAAGGAGGCCATCACCAGCCCGAACTACTGATTGTAGAATTGCTTGATGAGCAAAATCAGCAGGTTGCTCCAGGCGAACCGGGCGAGGTAACTATTACAACCTTAGGTGTTGAAGGGATGCCACTTTTGCGTTATAAAACCGGCGATATTTGTCAATATTTTGATGAACCCTGCAAATGCGGGCGTACAACTTTACGGTTATCGCCTATAATCGGCCGTAAAAAACAAATGATCAAATTTAAAGGGACCACGCTTTATCCGCCTTCCCTTTTTGATCTGTTAAACGGAATGGAAGAGATCCTGGATTTTGTGGCCGAGGTTTACTCAAACGAGATAGGAATGGACGAAGTACTGCTGCATATCCTTCCTGTTAATTATACCGATGAGTGCGACCGGAAGATCCGGGCCAATCTACAGGCAAGGTTGCGGGTGAGTCCTCATGTTACCTATGTGCAGTATGATGAGATCCAGCAAATGCAGTACAAAGAATCGGGCCGGAAACCATTTAAATTTATTGATCGCCGGAAATAGTGGTGGGTTGAGGTACTTCGTCCTCCTTGGTTTTACCAAACACCTTATTGATCAGATCCAAAATAGGCACGGTCATGAAGGTGGTTACCAGCGCCATAATCACCATCATGGCAAATACTTCTTTGTTGAGCACACCAAGGTCAAAGCCGATGTTCAACACAATCAGTTCCATCAATCCCCGGGTATTCATCAACGCGCCTATACTCAGGCTGTTTTTCCAGGTTTGGCCCACAAATTTGGCGGCAAGTGCGCTGCCTGCAAATTTCCCGGCAATGGCAACTAAAGTCACCATTGCGCATACCTTCCATAAATAAGCATCATTTAACAAGCCTACCTGTGTACGCAAACCGGTAAATACAAAAAATAACGGGAGCAGCAAAAACAGGGAAACATCTTTTATCCGCTCAATAAACACTTCCCTGAAGTTGATATTACCGGGCATTACAATACCGGCCATGAACGCCCCGAAAAGGGCATGAATGCCGATGGCCTCGGTTGTATAAGCTGATACGATGAGCGTTAAAAAAAACACTGATACCGGGATTCCCAGATAACCAGGTTTAATATTGCGGCTGTAAATCACCTTCAACAATGGTTTTACGGCTTTCAGCATAAAAAGCACGTAGGTAATAGCCATTAATACGGTGTATACAAAACTCATAGCCGAACCGGCTTTAACAACAGCTATAACTATGGTAAGTATACACCATGCGGTAATATCATCGGCAGCAGCGCAGGTGATAACCAAAGCGCCAAGGCGTGTTTTGTTGATACCCCTTTCCTGGCAAATGCGGGCCAATACCGGGAAGGCTGTAATGCTCATGGAAATCCCTAAAAACAAGCCGAATGAAAAAAACGGGACGCCTGCAGGCGCTAATGACCGGTAAATAAAATAGGCTAAACCTACGCCTAAGGTAAAAGGGATAATGATACTGGCATGGCTAATCACCAACGCGTCTTTCGCTTTGTTTTTGATGGCGCCAAGGTCAAGCTCCATACCTATCACAAACATGAATATGATAAGGCCAACCTGGCTCAAAAACTGCAAAGTTCCTAAGGATTGGACGGGGAATAAAGCATGTGAAAACCCCGGAAAAAACCGGCCAATTAACGATGGGCCTAAAGCGATACCTGCAAAAATTTCACCTATTACACGAGGCTGCCCAAGTTTACTGCATACCCAACCTGCTATATTGCCGGCAACAATAATAACCGCTATCTGCGCCAGTAATATAGCCAGCGGACCGGTTAAGTTGTGCATCAAACTATCCATAAGCTGACTCGCAGAACTTTTGGTGCTTGTTTTAAGCAAGACCACATGACGACCTTGCTCAAGATCCTTGCCATGTATTAAAAGCCAATAAATTATAAAGGAGAATATCCCGATAAGGGCAATATAGAATAGCACGCTTCTGAATTTCTTCATTTTGTAAAAACGCCTTTAAATTTAAAAAATGTGGCGGCTTCGTATTGAATCAGCGCATCTACTTTAAGGGTGCTTTCGTCAACTGCTGTTTGGGTTATTTGCATCTCGGCCATACTGTTTACCTGTGGGTTTAGTATGGCTAAAAACTTCATATCTCCGGCCTTTACCAATTTGGTTTTTGTGTCCAGGATGTGTTCCAATACTTCTTTAACCATTTGCATCATACAAACACCCGGCACCACAGGCTGCCCGGGAAAGTGCCCTTCAAAAATCTGGTGTGCGGCATTCAGCGTGATGGTAGTTTTTGAAGTATTACCGTCTGTTTGCGGGTTTGTAAACTGAAAAAAGGATTCCCGGAGCATTTATCGTTCTGTTTTTTTTAAACCGATGGTAAATTTAAAGTTTTTGTGGTCAATACTGATGCTGTCGGGTACACCATTTTTATAGTTCATCATAGTGGCACCCGCCACGGGTTTCCTTTTTGATGATTTTTCCATCCGCAACAGGGAGTCCCCGGCCATGTTGGTGATATAGTAGTTGGCTCCTTTTTGCTGAGGCAATACATAATACACGTGGGCATTATCTTTCAGCATATAACGTTCATGACTGCCCTGCTGGCGCATCAGTATTAAATCAAAGTCTTTCATCAGGGTTTTTATCACCGGCCCCTTATCCATTTGCTGAACAATTGAATACACTTTAAAGCTCCCGTTCTTCAAAAATGCAAAATCAAAAAATTTTACGCCCATCTCGTTAGAAAACACAATGCGGGTACTGCTATCGGGCATAACCTTCATCAGCAGCAGGCCGCTCAAATGATGGCTGGTAACATCAATCTGTGCTTTGTACAGTACAACCGAAAACCGGGGCATGAATTTGTAGACGTGGTTAAAATTGCCGGTTGTGGGCTCCAGGTTTTTATAAACCGAAGAGCAGCTAACCAGCAATAGCAGGCAACTACTTAGCAGCAAAAAGCGCATCCGGGAGGTTGACATTTATCTCTCTATTTATAAAACGAATGGTGGTATTATCGCCCGATGGTTCCTGCATATCGATATTACTTACCGAGTTATCCTTTTTATCAACAGAGATATTGATGCTTTTAAAAAAGTCTTTGATCCCTTTTGATAACGGAGAAAGCTCAACCAGGTAATTACTTTTATTCTCGAATACCTTAACCTTAAAATCGGGATTGCCCAGGATAGAACCTTGCACACAATCAACAATTATCCTGTTTATCTGCCTAAAGAGCTTGTTTGATCCGGCATTGATTTTATTCTCTTTCTGCTCATCCTTTACCAGGATATTGTCCTTATTGATGATCATCAGGTATTTGGATGGCTGAGTATATTCCATCCGCACCATGTTGTCTTTTTTAAACCAGAATTTCCCCTTCGATGTGATCTTTTCGGCCAGCATACCAAGGTTTTTTTCCTGCACAAAATCACTTTTGATGCTGGTGGTTTTTTGAGCCGTGGCTGTAAACTGTTCTTTAAACCTGGATAGATCGGTAAGCTGGGTATAACCTGGATGCTGGGCATTTGCGGTTAATGCAGCCAATGATATAGCAAGCGTTATAAGTACTTTATGGATTTTCACAATTAAAATCGAAGTTAAATAGACACGAATTTCACAAATAGGAACGAATTGACGCTAATTTTTTGAACAAGCACTAATTACAAAAGTCAGAACGAATTTTACTATTCATTGTTATTTAAAAAATTGGGGAAATTCGTTTTAATTGTAAACTGCTACAAATATTCGTGCCTAATTTATGCAGCCTGGTTAGCTGTAATATAGGCGGCCATGGTGCGTACCGATTGAAAAACCTTTGGTCCGTCCTCGGCCTTCGAAAGTTTAATTTTATAGTTTGATTGCATCAGCACTATTAGCTCCAAAACATCAATAGAATCTAAACCCAGGCCATCGGCAAACAGCGACTCGTCATCGCCGATATCCTCTGGTTTAAGATCCTGTAAGTTTAACTGGTCTATGATCTGTACTTTCAGATCATTTATTAATTTGTCCATTTTTATTATACTTTTTGATCAATCCGATCCCTTAGCTGAATAATTCTTGCTAAGTTCCTTAACGCTTTATTATGGTTTTTAACATATGGGTTATCCAAATCCCAAACATATCCCGCCAGAACAGAACAGATCATATTTTTTATTTCGGGCACGAATGACCCCGCAAAGAAGATAGTATCCAGCGTACCCTCGTACCAGGCATTAACATAGGAGCGAAAAACATCTACTCCCTGCATTACCTTTTCGGTATACTCTTTTTCCCAGTTAACAGTTTCGCCGTTTAAGGTGCGGATAACTAAATGTGCCGCATTTTGACTGGATACAGTGGCCAGCGTTACACCCGATGAAAAGATGGGATCTAAAAACTCAGTTACATTACCAGTAAGCACAAAGCCATCACCATAAAAGGTATCGGTGGTACTGCTCCATGCCTGCAATATTTTAGGATCAAAAACAAATTCAACGCCCTCAAACCTGTCACTCAGGTAAGGTTCAGACGCTATAATGCTTCGTAGCTTTTCTTCGTCGTTATTGCCCTGGTATTGGTCAAAAAACTCCGGGTTGCCTACAAAGCCTAATGAAGTGATCCCGTTTGAAAACGGAATAACCCATACCCACACACCAGGTTTATGTACTACTATAGTTATCCGGTTTGGTTCATCGCCCAAATGGCGCTTAATATCATTGGTATGTGCAAACAACGCTTTCCGTTCCGACATGTTGGATGGCCTTTCCAGGTTGAACAACTTAGGTATCACCCTGCCATACCCGCTGCCATCTATAATAAAACGGGCTTCTATTTGTGTTTGGTTGCCATTAATATCCTCAACAGTGGTAACCGAATCCGATCCGTTAAATTTAATACCGGTAACGGTAGTTTCATAATGCACGGGCACGCCCATTGCTTCAACGGTATCGGCCAGGGTTTTATCAAAGTCGGCGCGTGGTGCCTGCCAGGTCCAGTTCCAGCCATCGGTAAACTGATCAGAAAAGTAGTAATCGCAGATCACGCCATTTTTCACAAACTTTGCCCCAAATTTTTTCTGGAAGCCTTTTGCTTCCACAGCTTCAACAAAACCCGCTTCGGTTAATGCTTCCATACAACGGGGTAGCAGGCTTTCGCCAATCACAAAGCGGGGGAATTTTTGCTTTTCAACAATTTTAACTTTGAAACCGGCCTTATTCACAATAGAGGCGGCCACTGTACCAGCCGGACCAGCGCCAATTACCAACACATCAACTTTTTCCGTATTCATTTATTTAAATTCTTTAGCGTTTGTTTATTGTTAGTATTGCTGTTGGCTTGTCAATTAAAACCCTAAGCGTTTATGTTATTTATGATATATTTAAGGTTAGTATGGCGGTTGTTAAATCCTTTAAATATAATAATACCAATTAAGCAAGCGAATGTTTCTTTTTCCACTCCTCAAAAAACGGGGGATTGGTTAATTGAAGCACAAAATTATCGCGGTTTAAAAATACCTGCACGGTTGAGCCTGTTACCACTACCTCACCGGTAACCGCGTTTAACAGCCGATAGTTAAAATTGAGGCGGGCGGCTTCGCTGGGTACATATTCTGTTTCAATAATTACGCTATCTCCGTACCGCAAAACCTGTTTATAATTACAATCAATTTTTACAATTGGTGTTACGTATTGGTTGTTGTAAACTGTAAGGTAGTCTATACCGTATGCTTTTCCAAAAGCCTCCCGGCCATCTTCAAAATAACGTACATAGTGCCCGTGCCACACAATGCCCAGCGAGTCTACCTCGCTAAATTTCACGCTTATCTCGGTGGCATGTATCAGTGTTTTTTGCAATTTATCTTTTTTAGTTACGGTGATAAGTATTTATCCCGGTACTTGTTTTATAAAAAAATGAATTGGCACTTTTACAGAGCGCCAATTCATTTTACTCCCACAAACCGGGTTTGTTATTTCCAGCCTTTGTAATCATATTTTACGTCTTTCATTACGTTTAAAAAGGCTTTTGCCCAGTAATTTTTAAGACCAAAGCCACCCGGTTTGCCTTCATAGTATTTGGTAAGTAATACTGTTTTTGCTTTCATATCAATAAAAGTTATCCAAACACCTGCCTTGTCCATTCCCTTATTCATACCGCTCACAAAAAATATATAACCAATACCTTCATGATTCTGAAAATCATAATCTTTTACAACCGACGCTATCTTTGCCTCGTCTATTAATTTAAAATCACTTGGGTTATCAGAATAAAGTTTATCAAATTTTGCTTTAGCATTTGAAGTTTTGGCTACGTCAATGGCATAATCAACCGAACTGTGATGAATAGACTCGGCCACATCATATTTTTTTTGCTCGTTTACAAACAGGCGGTTCCACCCTAAAGTATAATCATCTCTGAATTCCTCCGGGCTTACATCGCCATTATTTTCTCTTTTACCAATACCAAATACTTTGGCGTTAGCGGTTCCTATAAATTTGGTTTGTGTAAAATCAATACCTAACCAGGTAATTCTGGCGCTGCCCGAAAAAATGTCTGCTTTCGTACTTTGGGCTACAGCAGGTAAGCTGCTTACTGCTGTTAATAAAAAGGCTATCAGCCATGTTTTTTTTGTAGGTTTCATTTGTAGATTTTAATTTATTTATTGTTTAATTATAAATACTTTCATCTGGCATTGGGCCAGTGTTTTTTCTCCACATTTTACTTTTCCCGATATCAGCGTAACATCAAATATCTGATTATCAATAATAATTTCTGTTTCTAAGGTATCGTTTATTTTAGGCAATGAAAACACTTCAAGGTTTTTGATGGCCCCTATATAGCCTATCGAATCGGGTTTTTCCTGGTTTTGGGCAAGATAACCGGCCCTTGCAGCTGCTGTTTGCGCTATGTTTTCTACCAGTCCGCCTGCGCTAAATTCGCCATCCTCTACCAGTACGTTATCAGCCTTTACACAAAATGTTGTGCGGCTGCTTTTTTCGTCCGTCCAGGTCAAATCATCTATCATCACAAATGGAAATTTTTGCGGGATAAGATCAGGTGTATTGGCAGGAGGAATAAACATATGGTTAAGGTAGATTTAATAGTTTTTTAATTAATGCCGGTCATTTAATATTCGGTACCAATTGGTTATTATGCCAGTTCCTTAGCGTTTACCCTGGTATCTACGTATTCGTAAAAATCCTGGAAGTTAACGATGCCAACAAAATCTTCGGGCTGTACCTTAAAGCTAAAATTGCTTTCAATTACAACCACAAGGTCAATGTAATCCAGGCTGTCAAGCTCAAGGGTATCTTTAAGGTTTGCTTCCGGAGAGATCTTTTCTACGTCGATCTCAAACTCTTCGGCTAAAAAAGCATTTGTTTTTTCTATGATCTCTAAAAATTGCATAAGGTTAGGTTAATCAATATTTTTTAATAATAAGGGACGAATTTGTGCCCCCAAAACCAAAAGAATTAGACAAAAATACGTTAAAATTTTTCTCGATAGTAGTTGTTGCGATATTTAACCTGGCCGAATCTTCGTCCGGGTTCTCGAAGTTAATGTTTGGCGCGATGAAGGAATTTTGCATCATCAGCATAGAATATACTATTTCGCTTGCACCTGCCATCCAGCATTCATGCCCAGTCATCGATTTGGTGGAACTTACCAAAGGCTTGCTCAATCCAAACACTTCGTGTATGGCTTTTGCCTCGCTGGCATCACCTGCGGGGGTTGAGGTAGCATGTGCGTTGATATAATCAACATCTGCGGCACCTATGCCAGCATCCCGTAAAGCCATGGCCAAAGAGCGTACGGGACCGTCAACCGTAGGGTTCGAGATATGACCGCCATTTGATGAAAAGCCGTAACCAATAACTTCGCCTAATATATGGGCGCCCCGGCGTTGTGCCGATTCAAGGCTTTCCAGTATTACAGTTGCCGCACCTCCGCTCGGAACAAGGCCGTCTCTGCTGCGGTCAAAAGGGCGGGAAGCTTTTGTTGGCGTTGCTTCTAAAGTTGAAAATGCCGAAAGCGCATCAAAACTACCCATCGAAAAATGGTTAAGCTCCTGCGCGCCACCGCATATAACGCCTTCCTGTAAACCACTTTTGATGAGGTGGTAGCCCAGGCCAATTGCGTGCGATCCGCTTGCGCAGGCGGCACTTACCGTAAGGTTAATACCTTTAAGCTTAAAAATGGTAGCCAGGTTCATGCTCACGGTAGAATTCATGGTTTGGAAAACCGAACCCGACCCAACCAGCATGGTATCTTTTTTTAAACGGATAATATCGGTACAATCAATCACCGGCTTTGCCGAGCTATCGTTACCGTATAGAATACCTATTTCATTTTGGTCAAGATAATCCATATCAATACCTGCCTGTGCCAATGCCTCATTGGTAGCCATGTAGGCATATTCGCCCTGTTCAGGCAGCATAATACGTGATCTCCGGTCGAGCTTTTCTTTTAGATTTGGCCTGTCTACAAAGCCGGTTAAGCCCGAGCGGTAACCAAATTCCTTACGCACGGGATCAAGCATTATTCCTGATTTACCCTCAAATAGCGAATCCCTTACTTCATTAAGGTTTTTCCCTATGCACGAGTAAATACCCATCCCTGTGATCACAACTCTGTTCATAACACTAATGCCGGCTTATTCAATTTGCAAATATTTTAAAACTAAATAAAAATATTTAACCCCTGAAATATTAAAATGATGCTTTTGTAAACAAATGATTAATTATGAATAAAGGCCTCCGTTAACCGAGAGCACTTCGGCCGTTATATAGGATGCCTCGGGCGAGGCTAAAAAGCCTACCGCGTGGGCAACTTCCTCGGCAGTGCCAAAACGCTTTATCGGGATCATGGATTTTAATTCTTTTTCATCCAGCCCCTCGGTCATATCCGTTTTAATAAATCCGGGCGCCACGGCATTAACCGTAACCCCGCGACGGGCTATTTCCTGTGCAAGGGCCTTGGTTGCACCAATTACACCCGCCTTGGCAGCTGAGTAATTTACCTGGCCAGGCAAACCTTTAAGACCAGACAGTGATACCACGTTGATGATACGGCCGTACTTTTTTACCAGCATGCCGTTTAAAACCATTTGGGTAACATAAAAGAAGCCATCGAGACTGGTTTTTAAAACGCTGTCCCACTGCTCATCCTTCATCCACATCATCAGGGTATCATCCTTAATACCGGCGTTGTTTACCAGCACCTCAATATATTTTTCGGTATTGGTTTCTATCCAGCTACCTAAAACGGTCCTGATATCTTCTTTGCGGGCCACATCAAATTTGATGATCTCACCATCACCGCCATTTTCTTTTATGGTTGACAGCGTATGAAGCGCCTCTGTTTCGTTACTTTTATAATTAACCAGCACGTAATAGCCCATTAAAGCCAGTTTATAACAAACGGCCCTGCCTATTCCTCTTGATCCGCCGGTTACTAATGCACATTTCATTTGCTGATCTGTTTAATGGTTTTACTGAAATAATTTGCCCCGTTGCTATAAAATGTGCGACTTTCTTTTTTTTATAAGATGTACATGCTCGGCCTTTTCAAAGTATTGCTTCACCTTCACCATATCTTTGTATTTAGGCTTGTCTTCCACAAACTTAGGGAATATAGCCCGCAGGTCGGTATAAACGGTATTGGTTGTTGGCGATAGTTTTTCGCTGCAATCCAGGTGATCAATCGCCTGTAAAATAGCCATCATTTGTATAGCCAGTACCTCAAATGTGTTATCGATAACCCGTTTGGTCATTAATGCAGCATTACAGCCCATGCTTACAATATCCTGGTTATCGTTATTGTTAGGGATGCTATGCAGGTACATCGGGTATGATAATGTTTGGTTTTCGGCTGTGGTTGATGTAGCGGTGAACTGCATGCCCTGCATTCCAAAATTAAAGCCCAATACGCCCAGGTTAACAAACGGCGGAAACTTTTGGTTCAGCTTTTCATTCAGCAGGTAGTTCAGTTGCCTTTCTGATAACATGCAAAGCTTGGTAATGGCTATCTTCAGCTTATCCATCGCCAGGGAAACATAGTCGCCATGGAAATTACCACCGTGGAAAATGTTCTTGTTATCATGATCAATAACCGGGTTGTCATTCACCGAGTTCAGCTCGTCAGTTACCACACGCTCAACCTCAAAAATTGTATCATAAACAGGGCCTAATACCTGCGTTACGCAACGCAGGGAATAATACTCCTGTACCTTATCTAAAAATACTTCCTGGTTAAGGTTATCGGGGTTGTATAAGTGCTCGGAGCGGTCGCGGATCATTTTGCTGCCCGTTAACACATCGCGCATAATGGCTGCAACTTCGTTTTGGCCTTTGTGGTGTTTCACCACGTTTAGTTCGTACGAATAATGGTCGTCAAAAGCCTGCACCACTTCGTTGATCATGGACGATAATACGATTGACCATTCCAACAGTTTTTTTGCCTGGATAATGTTCACCATACCAATGCCTGTCATAGCCGATGTGCCATTGATGATGGCTAAGCCCTCCCTGATCTTAATAGAAAGAGGAGTGATTCCGATTTCTTTAAAAAGCTCTTCTGTAGAATGCTGTTCGCCTTTGTAGTCTGATTCGCCTTCGCCAATCAGTACCAGGGCTAAATGAGCTAACTGTACAAGATCGCCGGATGCGCCAACACCTCCGTGCTCGTAAACATTAGGCGCTACGCCCTTATTTATTAATTCAACAAGTAGCTGTGGTAGGTCAATATGTACGCCGGAGCGGGCCTGCACAAAGCTGTTCAACCGGGCAATCATCAATGCTTTCACTAATATTGGCGGCATGAGATTGCCACCGCCCGAAGCATGGCTGCGGATAAGGTTATACTGCAATTGCAGCAGGTTTTCTTCGCTAACCTTATATTGCGCCATTGGCCCAAAGCCGGTGTTAATACCGTATATCAGTTTATTTGATGAAAATCCCTGCAAAAACTGGTAATTAACCTCTACATTCTTTACAACCGATGCATCTAATCCAATCTTCTCATCATCAAACAGGATCTTGGAAAAATCATCGGCTGTAAGGTACCGCCCTCCGATATGTATCATGAACTAAATATATTTATTGAAATAAAAGGTAAAAATGTGTTAAAAATTCACATAAAAAACGTCCGAAAATAGGATAAATATTTCAGATATGATACTATTTGGCTGCTTTGTTGATAAAGGGCTGGCGTTCATTAGCGGCATAAATGTTAAGCAATTTGACACATATTATAAATGTAATTATGCAGACGAGATAAGTATTGAAACGTTACAGCATCCAAAAAAAGCCTGCAAACCAATACGCATTTATTAATTTTAAACTATTTAACCGCTTTGTCATCATTAACACTAATTTTGTTATGTATAAAAATGTTGTTTTCAATTTATTACGTATCAAGGGCAATTAATGGAATTTGAGGGTTTAGTAAGTAAGCGGTTTGATGAACTGCACGTATGTGTTATCATCCCCACCTATAATAATCATCTTACTTTGGCCGGTGTAATTACAGATGTATCTGCCTATAGCAACCATATCATTGTAGTTAATGATGGTTCAACAGATGATACCGAAGCTATCATAAAAACATTCCCACATGTACAGCTCATCAGCTATCCTGATAATGTGGGAAAAGGCTGGGCGCTACGCCAGGCATTTGCCTATGCCATGCAAAAAGGCTATAAATATGCCATCACCATTGATTCCGACGGGCAGCATTTTGCCAAAGATATTCCTGTATTTTTAGATAAACTTGAACAGGTTCAGGACGCCATCATTATCGGCTCCCGTAATATGAGCCAGGCCGCGGTACCAGGTAAAAGCAGTTTCGGGCATAAATTTTCCAATTTTTGGTTTTGGGTAGAAACAGGAATCCATTCACCCGACACGCAATCAGGCTTCAGGTTATATCCATTATACCTGTTAGAAGGACTGAAGTTTTATACCCGCAAATACGAGTTTGAGATCGAGGTGATCGTTCGGGCGTCCTGGCGCGGTGTATACATGGATTCGGTGCCGGTGAGCGTGTATTATGCACCAAAGGAAACGCGGGTTTCGCACTTCCGTCCCATTACCGATTTTTCGCGGGTTGGTGTACTAAACGCCTTTTTGGTAGTAATTGCCTTTATCTGGATTAAACCGCGCGACCTTTTCCTGAATTTATCAAAAAAAAAAGGGCGTAAAAAAATAATAGCCACCCTATATAATCCCAATGATTCCGACGAGGTAAAAGCCTTATCCATAGGCTTTGGTATTTTTATGGGAATAGTGCCCATCTGGGGTTTCCAGTTAGCTGTAGCCATATTTTTATCTATCATATTTAAACTCAATAAGGCCCTTGTAGTATTTACGGCACATATCAGTTTCCCGCCTATGATCCCTGTTATTATATTTTTAAGTTATAAAGCCGGCGAGTACTGGATGGGCGACAGGGTTACCAATATGGCTTTCAGCTCAAAAATATCCTTCAAAACTGTTGGCGAACATATGGAGCAATATATTTACGGCAGCCTTACACTGGCTGTGGTTGCATCGCTTACGGTTGGCCTTATAACTTACGCTTTACTAAAATTGTTAAAAAAAGCACCCGCTGCCATATAAGTAAGCCATTAAATGGAAAAAGGTCTTATCCTCATATACCATTATTTTGCCAGGAACAGGGGTGTTTTTTATACGGCATTTGCTGCTTGCTTTTTGTTGATGGGTTATTTTGCGTCGCAGGTAAAGTTTGAGGAGGATATCAGCAAAGTTATCCCTAAGGATAAAAAAATAGCCAAGCTAAACGAAGTTTTCCAGAACTCTAAGTTTTTAGATAAGCTGGTGATCATGGTATCGCTAAAGGACAGCACAGCAATTGCAAATCCCGACAGCCTGGTAGCTTTTGCTGATGAATTTGCTGCTGCCGTACAGTCCAAATTTACGCCGTATATTGGCAAAGCCAGTTTTAAAGTTGATGATGATGTGGTAATGAACTTGTTTGGCACCATCAGCCAAAAGTTGCCGATTTACCTGGCAGAAAAGGATTATCAAACCATTGACACCCTCATTACACCTGAAAAAGTTAACCAAACACTGGCCTACGATTACCGCACGCTTACGTCCCCGGCAGGCATTGCCCTAAAAAGCATCATTAGTAACGACCCGGTGGGCATCTCTTTCATCGGCTTGAAAAAATTACAAGAGCTGCAGTATGATAAGAATTTTGAGCTTCTCGATAATTACGTAGTTACCAAAAACCATCAAAACCTGCTCATGTTCATCACCCCGGCCTACCTGCCAAATAACACAGGGAAGAATGGTGTTTTAATAAAAGGGTTAGATCAGCTGATAGATAGCCTAAGCAATAAACCTAAAAGGATTGTTACCGCCACTTATTTTGGTTCGGCGGCGGTATACTATGGCAACGCTTTACAATTAAGGAAAGATACCGCGCTTACGCAAGGCATCACGGTGCTGGCACTCATTGTGTTTTTAGGCTTGTACTTCCGCAAAAAGCGGGCGCCTGTTATTATTTTAATCCCGGTACTGTTTGGTTCCCTGTTTTCGCTTAGTGCCATCTACTTTTTAAAGGGCAGTATTTCGGTCATCGCCCTGGGTACAGGTTCGGTTGTGTTGGGTATCGCCATCAATTACTCGCTGCACGTATTTAACCATTACCGGCACACCAAAAGCGTGGAGCAGGTATTGAAGGATTTGGTGATGCCCCTTACCGTAGGCAGTTTTACCACCATAGGCGGCTTCCTGTGCCTGGAGCTTGTAGAATCGGAAATGTTGAAAGACCTGGGCCTTTTTGCTGCCTTTAGTTTAATAGGCGCGTCCATTTGTTCGCTGGTATTTTTGCCGCAGTTTATATCGACAAAAAAAGAGCAGGAAAACCATAAAGTGATCCAGCTTTCATGGATCGATAAACTGGCTTCCTTTAACCCGGAGTACAACAAGTTCATCGTCATTGGCATCATCCTGCTTACCGGTGTATTTTTTTACAAGGCCAATGAGGTAACCTTTGAGTTTGATGTAGCCAAAATGAACTACATGTCCCCGCAATTGCAGCAATCGCAAAATAAGCTCAACAATATTAACCAATACGCCCTGCAATCGGTGTACCTGGTATCCGAAGGAAAAACTTTAGACAGGGCACTGGCGAACAATGAGAAGCTGGCCGCCAAAATTGAAAAGCTGAAGGAGCAGGGGATTGTCAAAAGATCCTCGGATGTATCCTCATTCATCATCTCAGATTCCCTGCAAAAAGCAAGGATAGCCCGCTGGAATACCTATTGGACATCCGAAAAAAAACAGCAGTTATTTACCACCCTTGAAAAGGAGGGAAATGTGCAAGGTTTTAGTGCATCGGCATTTGATAAATTTAAAACGCTGGTGAATAAAGATTTTTCGCATGCTGGTAATAACAGCGATGCGGCGGAGATCAGGAAAAGTTTTTTGGATAATTTTATTAATGAATATCCGGGCCACTCTACCGTGGTAACGCTGGTACAAACATCGCCGGATAAAAAGCGGGCTGTTTACAAAGCCTTTGAGAACGATCCAAATGTTACCGTTATTGATAAACAATACCTCACCAATAAACTGGTAGAGATCATCAATGCCGATTTTACCAAAATCGCGGTAATGTCGTCGCTATTGGTTTTTGTGGTGCTGCTATTAACTTATGGCCGTCTGGAATTAGCCTTAGTGTCTTTTATACCGATGGCTATATCCTGGGTCTGGATCCTTGGATTGATGGCTGTTTTTGATATCAGCTTTAATATTGTGAATATTATTATATCTGCACTGATATTTGGCTTGGGCGATGATTATAGCCTGTACATTATGGATGGCCTGCTGCAGGAATATAAAACCGGCAAAAAGGTATTATCATCCTATAAATCATCCATCTTTTTATCGGCCATAACTACCATCACCGGTTTGGGCGTATTGATATTTGCCAAACATCCTGCCTTAAGGTCGATAGCTTTTATTTCCATCATCGGGATCATCTGCGTAGTGATCATGTCGCAAATTCTGATCCCCTTCCTGTTCAATATCCTCATTAAAAAACGCACGCGGAAAAAGCAATTTCCGTGGACCATCAGTGGCTTTGTGATCAGCATTTTCGCATTCACTTATTTTGTAACGGGCTGCCTCATCCTATCAGCATTAGGGTTTTTATTCAGGCTGAATCCATTCAATAGGGAGAAGGGTAAGCTAGTTTATCATGCCATCCTCGCGAGGTTCTCCTGGTCGATGATCTATATCATGGGCAATGTAAAAAAGGAGATCATCAATAAACATTTTGCCGATTTTGATAAACCGTGTGTGATCATTGCCAACCATCAATCGTTTTTGGATATTTTGATATTGGTAATGCTAAGTCCGAGGCTCATCCTGTTCACCAATAACTGGGTGTGGAATTCGCCGGTATTTGGCGCGGTAGTGCGCATGGCCGATTATTTCCCTGTTGCGCAAGGCACCGAAGCTAATATCGATCTGCTGGCCGGCAGGGCTAAGCAAGGCTATTCTATCGTAATCTTCCCCGAAGGCACACGCTCTGTTGATGGGGATATCAAGCGTTTTCATAAAGGAGCGTTCTATTTGGCCGAACAGCTGCATATGGACATTCAACCTATCCTGATCCACGGCACCGGCTATTGCATGACCAAAGGCGATTTCCTGCTCAAGAACGGTAAGATCACCCTAAAATACCTGCCCCGGATAAAGCCCGGAGATACCAGTTTTGGAACTGGCTATTCTGAACGGACCAAAGCCATCAGCAAATATTTTAAGCAAGAGCACAAACAACTGTGCGCAGAGATACAGCAACCCCGCTATTACCGCGAGCAGTTGATCTATAACTACCTTTATAAAGGCCCTATACTGGAGTGGTACATGAGGGTTAAAGTTAGCCTGGAGAAAAACTATCAGCAATTTCATGAGCTGCTGCCCTTGAAAGGAAAAATACTTGATATTGGCTGCGGCTATGGCTTTATGCCTTATATGCTGCATTTTGCCGCACCACTGCGCGCGTTTACCGGGATAGATTATGATGAGGATAAAATAGAAGTAGCCAATAATAACTTTAACAAAAACGCACTTATCAATTTTGAACATGCGGATGCGCTAAACTTTGAATTTGCAAAATACGATGCCGTCATTATTGCCGATGTACTGCATTACTTGCAGCCCCACGAACAAAAGCTGATCATGGAACGCTGCATCAATAGCCTAAATCCGGGCGGGAGCATCATAATCCGTGATGGGAATAAGGACCTGAAGGAAAAGCACAGAGGTACTGAACTTAGCGAGTTTTTTTCGACTAAGGTTGTAAAATTTAATAAAACAAGCAGGAGGCTGTCGTTTTTATCAGCACAACTGGTTGAGGATATAGCGGCAGCGAATAATATGGAGTGCCGGGTAATTGATGAAACAAAATACACATCAAATGTTATTTTTGTAATCAAACATAAAACTGGGAATTAGATAAATGGAGATTTATGATGCTGTAATTATCGGCAGCGGTATGGGGGGATTGGTGAGTGCCGATTTACTGAGCAGGGAAGGGTTTAAGGTTTGCGTGATCGAAAAAAACACGCAGATCGGCGGTTCACTGCAGACCTATGTACGTGATAAAGTGATCTTCGACTCGGGCGTGCACTACCTTGGCGGCCTTGACAAAGGTCAGAATCTATACCAGATCTTCAAATACCTCGACCTGATGGATAAGCTGAAACTGCAAAAACAGGATGTTGTTTTTGATAAGATAGGCATCTATGGCGAAGAAACAGAATACGAATATGCCCAGGGTTATGATAACTTCATCAGCCATATATTAAAACATTTTCCAGGTGAGGAAGCGGCCCTTAATGCCTATTGCGATAAGATTAAAGACGTTTGCAGTAAATTTTCCTTATATAACTTAAGAAGCAGCGACGATTTTAATGAGAAATTGGGTGTGCTGGAAATTGATACCAAAGGCTTTATTGAATCAATAACTGATAATCCGCGGCTGCAGGCGGTACTGGCGGGTAATAATGCCCTGTATGCCGGCCAGGCGGATAAAACTCCGTTTTACGTACACGCGTTGATACTGAACAGCTATATCGAAAGTTCATATAAATGTGTAGACGGCGGATCGCAGATAGCAAAGTACATTGCCAAAAATATCCGTTCACGGGGAGGGGTTATCAAACGCCATTGCGAGGTGAAGCGGATTGTTGTTGAAGATGGAAAGGTATCGCACGTGGAAACTGCCAATGGGGTAAATATCCACGGCAGGCAATTTATCAGCAACGTGCACCCCGTGCAAACGCTGGAGATCACAGATTCAGATGTAATTAAGCCCGCTTATCGCAACCGCTTAAAAGGGCTGGAAAACTCGGTATCATCCTTTACCCTGAATGTGGTGTTCAAAAAAAACAGCTTTAAATATTTTAAACACAACTACTATATCGGAAAGGACGGTCACGTTTGGGATATAGCAGATTACAACGAGGAAAACTGGCCGCTTGGCTATGCCCTTTTTGTAGCAGCTACTTCAAAATCAAACGGGTACGCCGATGGAATGTCGATACTTACTTATATGCGATTTGAGGAGATGAAACCCTGGGAGGGCACTTTTAACACAGTATCAAACGTTAATGAACGGGGCGAAACTTACGAGGAGTTCAAGATTCGTAAAAGTGAAAAACTGCTGGATATGGTGGAGAAAAAGTTTCCGGACATCCGGAGCCATATCCAATCCTACTATTCGGCCACGCCACTCTCGTACCGCGATTATATCGGCAACGGCGATGGTTCATTATACGGCATTGTAAAAGATTACAAGCACACGTTAAAAACATTTATATCACCGCGAACAAAAATACCAAACCTGTACTTTACCGGCCAAAACCTTAACCTGCACGGTGTTTTAGGCACCGCCATGAGCGCAATAGTTACCTGCACAACTGTACTTGGCAACGATGCCATCATAGGGAAAATACGAAATGCATAAAAAATTTAGCTGGCGAAAATTTGGGAAAAGATTGCTTTATGCTTTCCTGGTTTTTGTGCTGCTGCTCATTATCGGTATGGCTTACCTGTACGCAGTAGCTATCGATTATCCGCCAGAGCCCAGGGATTTGAGCAGCCTGCAACTAAAGCGCGCCGAGCCCTCCAAAGGTTTCTATACCATTAAAAACGACTGGTTCCGCAAAAGCAAGAGCGGTTTGTTTGAAATGTATGTGGAAGGTAAACCCTTTGAACGTGGCGTCATCAATGGCAAGCTAAGCAAGGAACTGGTAGTAGCCCAGGAAGATCATTTTGTAGATCAGATTGGCAAGATAGTTCCATCTAAATTTTATCAGCATTTTTTAAAATACTTTATAGCCTGGTTTAACCGCAATTTGGATAAGAACGTTGCGGAGGAATACAAAGAGGAGATCTATGGTATATCTAAATCGGCATCAGGCAAGTACCAGTATATCGGCTCAAACTACCAGCGCATCCTGAACTACCACGCCGCGCATGATATTGGTCACGCGCTGCAAAGCATGGCTTTGGTAGGCTGTACCTCGTTTGGTACCTGGGGTATAAAAAGTGAAGACAGCACGATGATAATCGGCCGTAATTTCGACTTTTATGTGGGCGATAAATTCGCGCAGGACAAAATAGTGGCATTTTTTAACCCGACAGAAGGTTATAAATTCATGACCGTTACCTGGGGGGGCTTCATTGGCGCCGTTTCCGGGATGAACGAAAAGGGTGTAAGCGTAACCATCAATGCCGATAAAACCAATATCCCTACCGCCGCAGCAACACCCGTATCATTAGTGGCCCGCGAGATCTTACAGTATGCTAAAAACACAAGAGAAGCTTACGCCATAGCTGCAAAGCGCAAGATGTTTGTATCCGAAGCTTTCCTGGTTGCCTCTGCTGCCGACAACAAGGCTGTAGTGATTGAGAAAACCCCCGATACGCTGGATATGTACGACCCGCACCAGGATTACATTGTTTGCGCCAACCATTTCCAGAGCAAGAGCCTGGGCAAATCAAAAGAGAATAAGGTACAGATGGCAGAAAGTGCTTCGCCTTACCGCTATAACCGCCTTATGGAACTGCTGAATGCCAACGGCAAAAACACCGTACAAAAAACCATCGCCATCCTGCGCGACCAGAAAGGCATGCATGGTGCAGATATTGGCATGGGTAACGAGAAAGCCATCAACCAGCTAATTGCGCATCACAGCATTGTATTTGAACCTAAAAAACTGTTGGTTTGGGTAAGCACTTCGCCATGGCAATTGGGCGAATACGTGGCCTATGATCTGAAAAAAGTGTTCGGCCTGCGGGGCATGAAAAAAGACCAGGAAATTAACGAGCAGAACCTCACTGTACCGGCGGATGCATTTCTTTCAACCATCCAATACCGGAATTTTGTGAACTTCCGCAAAATGAGGCAACAGGTACTTGATGGCGAAACCATAAACACCGATAGCCTGGTAGCAACCAATCCGCAATATTACCACGCCTACGTTATAGCCGGCGATTATTCGTTTAAGCATGAAGAATATAAAAAAGCGTTGCAATATTACCAAAGGGCCTTAACCAGGGTTATCGCTACCAGGAAGGAAGCGGACCATATCCGGATACAGATCAGCAAATGCGGGGAAAAGTTGAAGTAACTTTAGTAAAAATGTTTAGGATAACACTTTTAGCAGCTCCTGTTGCTTAGCTAATGAACAAAACTCTAAACGCACAAAAAACGTGCTGCCTACATTTTGTTCACTGGTGAACCATATTTTCCCACCCTGTAATGCTGCAAACTCCTGGCAAAGCACCAGGCCCAAACCTGCTCCTTTTTCCTTGCCGGTTCCGAATGTTGACTTAGCGGAAAGCGAAAATAAACCGGCTTGTTGAGGCAGCGGAATGCCGGCCCCTGTATCTGCCACCTTAATGATGCAATTACCGTCTATAACTTCGGCGCTTACTGTTATTTTCCCTCCGGGATAGGTAAATTTAATAGCGTTTATAACCAAATTCCTTATAACCAGCTGCAGCATATCCCTATCGCCTATTACGCAAATATAATTAGTTAAATCATGACGAAGTTCTATTGATTTTTCTTTGGCGATGTTTGTTAAAATCTGGAGTGTATTATCTAATGCCAGAAACAAGTTTAAAGGCATCAGTTTAACCTGCACTGATTCCATTTGGCTTTTAGTCCATGAAAGTACATTGGTTAACAGGTAAGAGGTATCTTGTGTGCGTTTTAACAGTTCTTTTTCGATACCAATTCTTTCAGATTCATCAAGTTTATATTCGGTAAGCAGCTCCAGGAAACCTTGCAGTGATGATAGTGGCTCTTTTAAGTCGTGCGCCAAAATGGAGAGCAATTTGTTTTTGGTATTATTGCTTACTTCAAGTGCTCTTGCCTTCTGCTCTACAATCCTTCGCTCCTGGTTATAGGCGTTACGGATATAAACAATAACCAGCAGCATAAGTATTACAGTTGCAATATAACTGTAACTAAAGTCAATAAACCGGCTTGTTCTGCTGTTATAGGTATTTTGGATCCAGCCTGGATTCATGTTTTCTATAAACAATAAGCCTAAGATTATGCCTACATTAAGGGGAAGCCATATCCAGTATTGTTTTTGTGGGATTATTGCTACCGTAACAAAAAACGATAGAATAAAAACCACATACCCTGGGCCATTAATGCCCGAATTGTAATAGTAATTGGCAATTAATAACAGGTTATTGGATATCAGGAAAACCGTAATACCGATGTTGAGCTTATTCCGGAACCTGGAAAAATAGTAAATTAAAGAAACGTCCACGAAAATTATCGCCATCAATATAGCCAGCTCCGGAAGGCCAATTAAATAATTAAAAGGGATGTTGATGCCAATGAATAGTAGTACAACTATACAAACTGAATGGAAAATACGGCCTTCGAGCGTTACCCTGGATTTGTGGCCAACTAATTTATTCCAAAACTCAATAGCTGCATAATTCTTCAAAATGCCAATATCTATATTAAAACCGGTTTACGATTAGACAGATCATTTGTATCACAATTCAATAAAATCAGTTGCGAACCCGTCTGTCAAAATAACTGTCTCCCTTTTTACGCAGTTCGCTGATTTTAGTTATCTGCTAATAAATAGATACTTAGCATTATATAACCTTTATTTGTTGCGCGTTTTAGCAAATAGCCCAAGCCATTACACCGCCCATACGGTTTTTATGTGCTAAAGAAAAAGAGCCACAACAAGGCCCCCTGGAATGATAAGTATGCTTAGAAAACACAAACATACTACCTGAACGCCATTGGCGCCAGCGAGGTTTGTTTTTTAAAGAAATTGGAGAAATGGGCCACCTGCTCAAAGCCCAGCGAGTACGAGATCTCGGATATATTCCAGTGGGTTTGTTTAAGCAGGATCTTGGCCTCCTGGAGGATACGGCCGCTAATAATATGGGTGGTGGTTTTGCCTGTATTTTCTTTAAGTACCTTGTTAAGATGGTTTACATGTACCGCCAGCTGATCGGCATAATCTTTGGCTGTACGCAGCTTTAATTTTTGATCTGGCGATTCGATAGGGAACTGCCGCTCAAGCAGCTCGTGAAACAGGGATGACACCCTTGCCACGGCTGTATGGCCTGGATAAAGTGCCACAGCGGGCTGAAGCTTTTGGCCCTGGTGGATAAGTTCTAAAATGTAGTTGCGCAGCAGATCATACTTGTACGCATAGTTTGATGATAGTTCCTGGTGCATTTTGCGGAAGATGGCAGTGATTCCCGAAGCTTCATCATCGCTAAGCTGGAAGATAGGATAGCCGCCGGGTTTAAAGATGGGCAAATCATCCAGCACAACCCCGCTTTTAGTCTGAACAAGGAAATCATCTGTAAAGATGCAGAAGTAGCCATGCTGGTCGTCGTCCAGCGGTTCCCAGTTATAGGGAATCTTTGGGGTAGCAAACAACAGGGCATTTTTTTCAATGTCGATCACTTTATCGGCATACTCCGCCTTGTTGTGGCCGTTTATTAAACTGATCTTATAATAAGCCCGCCTGTTATAAGGCATTGCGCCCTTTTTGTCAAGCTCATCAATGTTGAATACATTAAAATGGCCTATTTCTTTATTAATCCCCTCCGGAACAAGAGTTGCGGTTTGCTTATAAAATTCATCTAAGGTAATTACGTCCATAAGTTGCCCATTGTTGTAAAATCCCAATGCGGAGTAAATGTATGAACTTTAATAAGTTAAGGCATGCAAAAATCAATAATGCTACTTCTGTATAAAGTCATTTTTATAGTTAATTAAAATAAACCCAGATCACCTTTTGATCTGTCAAGATAACCCCATTCTTGGTCCCCGCCTAATGACGGATATTTAAAGCTATCATCTTTTAAAACCCTGTAAACCATCCAGCATATTAAAAGTGGGGATGCCAGGAA
Source organism: Mucilaginibacter sp. P5_A6 (assembly GCF_056400585.1). Lineage (NCBI taxonomy): Bacteria > Pseudomonadati > Bacteroidota > Sphingobacteriia > Sphingobacteriales > Sphingobacteriaceae > Mucilaginibacter > Mucilaginibacter sp. P5_A6. Next base: position 72,371 of record NZ_JBFUKZ010000014.1, read on the forward strand.
CATGACGGCAAGCAGGGTGAGGGAATATCCGCTTGCAAATACAATTACGTAACAGACCAGGTAAATAGTTAGTATACTAACTACAGCTTTTGCGTTCATAATTTTAAATTTATATGATAACAAATGGCGTGAAAGCTATGTTTTAAACGGGATAAAATATTATTGCTCAAAAGTTGATTCAACTACGTTGTCTGTACTTTGTGGCTGTATATTCATAAGCTTAAAAATACAAAATCCCGTATGAAACGTGCATCCGGGATTTGCATATTCAATACTTAGCAAGCTGTTTTTTCGCTAAAAGTCTATATTTACCAGTGGCCTTACAAGACTTGCACTAAATCGGTTGCTGAATGAACAAAAGAAACTTTTGAAGACAATGTATTTATACACCAACTTCAAAAAATTAAAACCTTTATGCAACATTTTCGATTAATGATGTTATAAAAGGAGATTTTTGCTTTAATTTGTTGACTATGTTAAAAACCAGACTTGCCCTGCTTTCATCGGCACTAATAGCCTGCAGTATTTCGGTAAGCGCTCAGCAAACCGATACGCTGAAAAAGGACACCGTTAAAATTGATACCGCGCAGATTAACAAACTCAGGATCGATCCGCGTAAAAATTCTATTCCTACAAGGGTAAGGCCAATCCAGATTCAGCGCGAACAAATCCCGGTTACCCTGATCGATTATAAGGTAATCTACTGGAAAAAGGCTGTCATCTTCGGGCTCAATTTCAGCCAGTCGGCCTTTAGTAACAATTACAGCGCGGGTGGTGTAAATTCGGTGGCATTAGGGTCAAACTTTGTTTACCATACCGAATATAACAAAGCACCGTTTAGCTATGTATCCGAGCTTAACCTAACCTATGGTGTTGCCAAAAACAAAGGGCAGGGCAAGCGTAAAACCAACGACAGGATCTATTTTGATAATAAACTGGCCTCCCAATTATCCAAACACTGGTATTTTTTTGGAGCGCTCACGTTTGAGTCGCAATTTGATAAGGGGTTTAACTATATTGACCAGGGAAACGGCAAATTCGATTCGCAACTGATCTCGAACTTCATGTCGCCGGGCTATTTAACCGAATCAATAGGTTTTGAGTTCAAGCCCACCGGTTATTTCGATCTGCGTTTAGGTACCGGTACCGCCCGCCAAACATTTGTTACCGATACCACTATATATCATAACCAGCCGTCAAATTACGGCGTCCCCATAGGTCATACCGTAAAAAACGACCTGGCTTTCCAGATGGTGGCTCTTTTTGATAAAGACCTGGCAAAAAATGTTCATTTAAACGCACGTTACGCGCTGTTTATTCCTTATGGCGAATCGCCGAAATTTATAACCCACCGTATTGATGCGGTTTTGTCGGCCCGGGTAAACCGGTTAATAAACGTTACCATAAACGGCACCATGCTGTATGACAAACAAACAGCACGGGACGTGCAAGGAACCGAAGGATTGGCTTTGGGAATTTTATACAGGTTCCCGTAAGGTTTTAGTCATTGGTCATTTGCTTCGCGTCATTGGTCATTCGTGGGTTGCCTGGCCTGAACCAAACATGCCATAAGCAAGTGCGAAGCACCTCTGTGCTATACAAAGCAACCATGCAAAAGTCCTTTATCCTTTGTCCAAAAGTCCTTTGTCCGAAAATCCATTATCTTTTATCCCAAAAATCACATCGTCTTCGCGCGTCTTAAATCATCGTACACATCCTGCTTCAAATTAATTTTCAAAATCATACCTTTGTAACCTCAAAACTGGGATAATAATAATGTTTGAAAATCTTTCGGATAAACTCGACAGGGCCTTTAAGGTACTGAAGGGACAAGGAACTATTACTGAGATAAACGTGGCCGAGACCATGAAGGAAATTCGCAAAGCCCTTCTGGATGCCGACGTAAACTATAAAACCGCCAAAGCATTTACTGATGACGTAAGGCAAAAGGCTCTGGGTAACAATGTATTAACAGCCATATCGCCGGGCCAGCTGCTCACCAAACTCATGAGCGATGAGCTTACCGAACTAATGGGTGGCTCAACTGCCGAACTGGAGCTTAAAGCATCGCCAACCATTATATTAATTGCCGGTTTAAACGGTGCAGGTAAAACCACCTTTACGGGCAAGCTGGCCAATTACTTAAAAACACAAAAGGGCAAAAAGCCATTATTAGTTGCCGATGATATTTACCGCCCCGCGGCTATAGACCAGCTGCAGGTACTGGGTCAACAGATAGGTGTGCCGGTTTATGCCAACCTCGAGTCGAAAGATCCGGTGGCTATAGCCCGCGAGGGGATTGCCCTGGCAAAGCAAAACGGCCATAACGTGGTGATTATTGATACCGCCGGTCGTTTAGCTATTGATGAGGCCATGATGGTGGAGATTGAGCAGGTAAAAGATGCCGTAAAACCGCATGAGATCCTGTTTGTGGTAGATGCTATGACAGGCCAGGATGCAGTGAATACCGCCAAGGTGTTTAATGATCGCCTTGACTTTACCGGTGTGGTTTTAACCAAGCTTGATGGTGATACCCGTGGTGGTGCCGCGTTATCAATAAAATCTGTTGTTAACAAACCTATCAAATTTATTGGTACAGGCGAGAAGATGGAAGCGCTTGACGTTTTCCACCCCGATCGTATGGCATCCAGGATTTTGGGTATGGGTGATGTGGTATCCCTTGTTGAACGCGCCCAGCAGCAATTTGACGAAAAGGAAGCTGCTGAGCTGCAAAAGAAGATCCGCAAAAACAAGTTCGACTTTAACGACTTTTACAGCCAGATACAGCAGATCAAGAAAATGGGTAACATGAAGGATCTGATGGGCATGATACCTGGTGTGGGCAAAATGATGAAGGATGTGGAGATTGATGACAACGCCTTTAAAGCCATTGAAGCCATCATCCAATCTATGACGCCATTCGAAAAATCAAACCCCGAGACCATTAACCAAAGCCGCCGCAATCGTATTGCCAAAGGCTCGGGTACCGATCTTACCGAAGTAAACCGCCTCATGAAACAGTTTGACGACATGAAAAAGGTGATGAAGCAAATGAGCAACCCCGCCGCCATGGCCAGCATGATGCGCCGGATGCCGAAAATGTAAACAGTACCCCAATACCTTGATGAGGTATCAGGACATAATATTTGAAAACAAAACCTGTGGCAATATGCTATGGGTTTTGTTGCTTAAGCACATCTCTTCCCCGCCAAAACAAATACCTGGATTGTTCTCTTTTTTATAATATTATTGGCTTATTGTCTCCTGTTTGTCTACTATTATATACAGATGCAGGTATGTACTTGTGTTATTCTGTGCAAATTACCCCAACGGCATAACCTTTGTTTACATGTCGCCATGGTGCCGGTTTATTGATTTGGCATACCATACCATAAACTAAATAGAAAAACACAATGAAAAATTTATTAAAATCAGTATTGTTTACGGCTGCGTTATTTGCGACAAAAGCCAGCATTGCGCAAGTAAACGTAGGTGCAGCAACAGCAACAAAAATTGTTACCCAGGCAGCTTTACCATCAGTTAACGCAGCGGCAGTAGCTCAAAAAGCAGCAACCCAGGCAACCAATGTCAGCAACCAGGCTGTAGCCCAGGCTCAAAACGCGGCTGTGCGTACAGCCACCCAAACACAGGTTGCTACTAATGCCGCAGCAGGTGAGGCACAGGAAGTAGCAGCAAGCCAGGCAGCAAGCGTTAGCGGCAATGTTAATACAGCAGTAAGTACAAATGCCGCTGCTGCAGTTAACAAAGCAAACGTAGCAGCCGACGCTTCTGGTTCAGGAAGTTTAAATGGCTCTGCATCGGCAGATAAGGCGGCCAATGCAGCAGGTACTGCCGCAGCTTTATCAAAAAATGCTGCCGCCGACGCTTCAGCTAATGTTAATGCTAAAGCAAATGAAGCAGCCGCAACGGCAGCCGCAACAAAAGCCGCTACTGTTAAAACTGCTACAGCTACAAGCAGAAAAGTAATAGCCGCAAGAAAAAGCGTTAGCGTAAGTAACAAAGAAAGCTTAAAAGGTTCTGGAAGTGCCGCAACAACCTCAAAAAGTGCTAAAGTAGGTTTATCAAACAGTGGTTCATCTGCAACAACTGTAAAAGCCGGTAAAAAGAGCGCAGCTGTAGGCGCTTCGGGAAGTGGTTCGGCTAAAGTTAGCGCTGTTAAACAATAACATAAATTATAGTAATATCATTAACAAAAGGGCCACTAATGGCCCTTTTGTTAATTTGAAACCTGAGCATCCCCTATGAAAAAATATAAACTTATTATGTTACTCATAATTATGAGTAGCAGCATATCTTTATTTGCCCAGAAAAAAGATACCATAGCTAAAAAAACACAGGTAAAAGAGCTTTTTGTAAACGCCGGCCTTCAATATATCTCGAACCTAACCTATGCAGGCCGCCGCGACGAAAGTAGCGTGCCTTTGCTATTACCCACACTTACGCTGGTAAGCAAACATGGCCTTTTCCTGAGCGCAATCGGCTATTTCGACCTTAACGGCTCAAAATCAGGGGCCGAAGGTTTAAGCGTTACACCGGGGTACGTTTTTGGGTTTGATAGTAAAAAATATTATGGTGGTACAATTTCGGCAACCAAGTTTTTTATCACCAAGAGCAGCCCGATTATCCTTTCGTCTTTTGATGCCACTATTGACGGGCAATTGTATGCAAACCCGGATAATATTGTGAAACTGACAGTTGGAGGGAGTTATCGCTTTGGAAAAAACAACAGTCATGATATTATCAATACTGCTGAGCTATCTAAAGAAATCTTCGCTGTAAAGACCGGTGCAACCAAATTAAATGGTTTAAAGTTTACCCCTACAGCCACACTGTATGCCGGTACACAGTCGTTTTACCAAACCTATTATACCGAATCGCAGGTAACCCGCTCTGTAGAAACGCCGCAGAAACAAACACCCATCAATATATTGTTTCCTAATCAGCCTAAACAAACCATCATTACCCAAACCGTAACCCAGGAAAACCAAAGGGAGGTAAAGCAATACAAATTGCTGGCCTTCAGCGGATCGGTACCCATTACGTATGCAATTAACAAATGGCAGATAATTTTTACTCCTTACCTTATCAAACCATTTAACCAGGTTGATTATGTGAATAATACATCAAAAAACGGGCTTTACTTTTTGTTTACAGCAGGGGCGAGTATTACGTTTTAAGAGAGGGATAAACAGGCTGACAATTAGCTCTATTTTGCCTTAAATCAGGATCAATTCAAGGTCAGGGATAGATTTAAACCCTTTGTCTGAAGTTACGAGAGGTATTTGAAGATATTTGGATGTTGCAGCAATAATAGCATCAGGTGTCTTGACTTTCGTTTTCTGCCTTATTTCAATCGCGATTTTACGGATTTCTGATGTGAGCTCAAAAATAACGCAATCATCCAATAATGCGCGAAGAAGCTGTTTTTCTTTATGGCTTATTTTGTGCCAACCAAGTAATTCAATCTCTGAAATGGCAGATTCATGTACCGAAATCAGGAAGTTTGTATCGGCTAAAAAGCTAAGCCCATTCATCCCTAACCTGTTTTTGGTAATCAAGTTCGTCTATGTTTCTCTTAAGTTTTCCGAAATGCTTTCTTAAGCTTTTCTTTCCTGTTTCTTTAGAAAGTAGTTCAATTGCTTGCTGAACTTTCTCCTTAGTAACAGGTGTTTTTATTTCGATAGTCATAATCAAATATAATAATAAAAAGCCTCTTGCAATGCAAGGAATTAAACATAATTGTAATTGTTCTAATAAAAAGATAAGGCAATTCAGCGTCTACTTTTTATTAGCTTTGTATTAATCCGATATTTTACACTACCTGTTAATATGTATAAATACTTTGCTTTTATTTTTGTATTATTAGTATTTTCAATATCATCAAAAGCCCAGGTACCCGGCTTACCAATTGATGTACAGCACTACACATTTGCCTTACAGCTAAATGATGCCGATAATAACATCAAGGGCGAGGCAACGGTTGCAATTAAATTTATAAAAGATGTAAGCTCCTTCAGCCTTGACCTGGTTAAGAAAAACAGCGCAGGTAAAGGGATGACGGTATCATCCATAACCGAAAATGGCAAAAGCCTGAAATTTGAGCAGGATAGTGATGCGGTTAAAATATACACCCTTGTAAAAGCCCCAAGCAGGCATAGCTTTGTGATTAGTTACGAAGGTATACCGGCCGATGGACTCATCATATCAACCAATAATTTTGGCCACCGTACTTTTTTTGGCGATAACTGGCCAAACAGGGCACATAACTGGCTGCCCTGCGTTGATACCCCTGCAGACAAAGCCACCGTTGATTTTATAGTAACCGCTCCCAATCATTACCAGGTGGTATCCAACGGGCTGAAATTGGAGGAGAAACCATTACCCAACCAGTTAAAACTTACCCACTGGCAGGAAAATATAGTATTGCCCACCAAAGTAATGGTAATAGGCGTTGCCGACTTTGCCATTGACCATACCGGCGATGTAAGTGGCATCCCTATTTATACTTATGTATTCCCCGAGAATAAAGAGGTTGGATTTAAAAGCTACGCGGCAGCCAAAGAGATCCTTCCGTTTTTTATAAAAAATGTTGGTCCTTACAGTTATGAAAAACTGGCCAATGTGCAATCAAAAACCATATTTGGCGGCATGGAAAATGCAAGTGCAATATTTTATTTCGAGGAATCGGTTAACAGTAAAGGCATAGAGGAGTTGATGGCGCATGAGATAGCGCACCAATGGTTTGGCGATGGCGCAAGCGAAAAAAGCTTTGCTCACTTATGGCTAAGCGAGGGATTTGCTACCTACATGACCAACCTGTATCTTGAAAAGAAATACGGTATTGATACCTTAAAAAAACGCTTAACCCAGGATAGAAAAACCGTTTTTGATTTTGAAAAAAAGCGCATCACACCCGTGGTTGATACCGCAGTCAAAACCCAATACATGCAGTTACTGAACGCCAACAGCTACCAAAAAGGCGGCTGGGTTTTGCACATGCTAAGGCGAAAGCTGGGCGATGCCGTTTTTTGGAAAGGAGTAAGCAATTATTACACAAAATATAACGGACGCAATGCCAATACTGCAGACTTATGCCAGGTGATAGAGCAAGCAAGCGGCCAAAACCTGAAACCATTTTTTAAACAATGGTTAAGAACCGCAGGACATCCTGATTTGGGGATAACCTGGCAATATGATACAGCTAAACAAATGATCAATATCAACATCAGGCAAAAACAGAGCTATTTATATGAGTTCCCTCTTGAAATTGCTGTTGATGGCCATGTTCACAGTATGGTTGTAAAAAATATAACAACTACTGTACAGATCCCTTCGAAAGCCAAGCCGCAAGTTATAAACATCGACCCTGATATTAATTTATTAGCCTCGTTTGATGTAATGGCTAAATAGCTGATTGGCAATAAATATTTGTAATAAAGTTATTTCAAACTGTTGTAAAATAGAAATTTATAATTATCATTGTGTAATACCTACACAATGATAATTGTGGTTTGATGATCTTTTTCATTTACACAATTTCATAGTCGTGGTATAAATTATTCAGCCCCCGGATAATCCATAAACCAATTATAATAAACCATGAAAAAAAATTCCACATTTTGGACTTTGCTGGCGTTATGCCTGATGCCTGTATTTGGTTATTGCCAAAGTGGCGATGCCGTTGTTGCCGGCGAAAACGTAGCCGTAACCAGTACCGATAACGGGCAGGTGCGCGGCTATATTCACAACGGCACCTATAACTACAAAGGCGTTCCCTACGCACAGGCCAAACGCTTTATGGCTCCCGAAAAGCCAGCACACTGGCAAGGTGTACGTGCATCATTAGTTTATGGCGCGGTATGCCCTATTGACCCTACCACCACAGCTAATGACCCCATTGAATTTGGCTTTCAGCATAACTGGGGTTATATGAACGAGGATTGCCTGAAACTTAACGTTTGGACAACCGGCATTAACGACCAAAAGAAGCGACCGGTTATGGTGTGGCTGCATGGTGGTGGCTTTTCTGCCGGTTCGGCTATTGAATTGCCCTCCTATGATGGTGAAAACCTGAGCAAAAAAGGTGATGTGGTAGTGGTATCCATCAATCACCGGTTAAACCTGCTTGGGTTCTTAAATCTATCCGCCTATGGCGATAAATACAAATCATCGGCAAATGCCGGGATGATGGATATAGTTGCCGCGCTGCAATGGGTTAAGCAAAACATAGCCAGCTTTGGCGGCGATCCGGACAATGTGACCATTTTTGGTCAATCGGGCGGTGGTGCAAAGGTCTCCACGCTTTTGAATGCACCATCTGCTAAAGGGCTGTTTCAAAAAGCCATTGTTCAAAGCGGTAGTTATCGCAGCGATTTTATGACTGCTGATCTTTCTAAACGAATTGGTGCGGCTGTACTTGAGGCATTAAGCCTGCAACCGGCGCAGGTTGATTCTCTCCAGGCCATGTCATATGAGCGCCTGAGCGCTGCCACCAAAAAGGCAATGGCGAAAGTACAGGCACAGTTAAAAGCGGAAGGAAAGCCGGTAGGCGCTTTTGGCCTGATGTGGGAGCCATCGGTTGATGGGACTTTTTTACCGTATAACATAAGTGACCCGGCAGCTATTGAAATTTCAAAGAATATTCCGCTATTGGTAGGATCAACCAAAACCGAGTTTATGGCTTCACTTATCAACCCGGCAATAAGAAATTATACGCTTGATGAAGTTAAAACCAACCTGGAAAAGAAATATGGCGATAAAACAGACACTTACATGGCCGAAGTTTTAAAAGCCTATCCGGGCACAGTAAAACCATCCGATTACCTGGATATCGACCTTGCTACTTTCAGGCCGGGTGTTATTCGCCAGGCAAATGCAAAGGCTATTGCCGGTGCAGCACCTGTTTATATGTATATGTTTACCTGGCAATCTCCCGTGGCCGATGGTATGTTTAAATCTATCCACTGCATTGATATCTGTTTTGAGTTTGATAACATCAGGCGATGTGAGGAAATGACCGGCGGTGGCAAGGAAGCATATGCCTTAGCCGCTAAAATGAGCCAGGCATGGATCAATTTTGCACGTACAGGTAATCCTAATGCCAAAGGCCTGCCCAACTGGCCTGCATACACCGCTCAAAACGGGGCAGCTATGTTGTTTGATAATAAGCCGGAGGTAAAGTTTCACCATGATGCCACTTTACTTCAAATGGCATCAGCAAAATAAATGAACATTAAACTTTCACATCATATAAAAACGGCCGCTTTTCCGGCCGTTTTTTGTTGCATTACAAGCATACGTGAGTGTGCGTTTTATAATTGCATTATGCCGTTACTTAAACATTACTTACCAACAGTTAAATTTTGTTAATAATAACGCTTTTACGCAACAAAATTTTGCAGATTGCGTTAATAACCAAATAACAACCAAGAACAGGTTGATTATTTTGAATATTTAACCCTAAAACCCTAACATTATGAACGCATCAGGAATCTCAAAATCCATTTATGTAACAGCTTACAGGTGGAGTGCAAAAAATTTCGGACAAGGTGGCTTACCTAAGTTTAATTCACTTTTTGGTGTAAGTTTCCTGATGATCCTTTTATTAACCAATTTGTTGGTGCTCACCCAGCTTTGCTTAAGCCAGCAGTGGTTTAATATAACCGATGTAACTGCTACCGTTATGCTTTTGGCAACCACCGGGGTTTTACTGCTAAATTATTTTATCCTGCTTAACAATGGCCGGTTCAAAAGATGGAACATTGCGTTTGAAAAACTGAGCAAAAATCACCAAAAAGTATGGTCGGTTATGCTGATGGCTTATGCAGTAATCTCCTGCATTTTTTTTCTTTTTGTAAACAGTATCTAATGATCAAAATCCGAATTTAAAGTTCCGCCTTATAAAATATTGTTGCCTTATGCCCTTAAAGTTAACCCTCAGTTTACTTTAAGGGCTTATTATTTTAAAGAATAGTATGTTATTTTGCGGGTGTATAGATATACATTTGTATACCGTTTAATAGTACTATACAACCATGAACACTATCACAAAATTTAGCTTACTTATTGCCTTAATTATCGGCTCTTCAACACAAACCCTAACTGCACAAACCAAAGCAGACATTTTTAACCCCAAAGTACCTGTAACCTGGTTGGGGATGGATTTTTCGCAAATGCGGTTTATTGGTTCCGAAGCTGCCTATAAAGCATCTGGCGAACTCATAAACACCGAATTTGTAAATAAACATATCCCCGCATGGGCCAATCTTTTTTTAACCGAACCTAAAACCTATGATGTGGCGAGGGCTGCTCATCGCGATACAATACACTTTGCTTTTAAGGTGACCGAAAAGGCCAACAGCGCAATCACTAAAAACTTTTTTACCGATAACCCACGCGATTATAGCACCCTGAGAGAAAAAGACATTGTAGAACTGGTTAAAAACTACGACTTCCAGGGGCAGAAGGGATTAGGTATGATGCTTATTGTTGAGGGCATGAACAAAGGAATACACCAGGCCGGGGCCTGGGTAACGTTTGTAAATATGGATGATAAAGCCGTATTGCTTACTGTTTACAAAGAAGGCCGAAGCCGTGGTTTTGGCTTTCGTAATTACTGGGCGCACTCCTGGTACAATATTCTGAAGGATTTCAGAGATGATTTTGATACCTACAAGAAAAGATAAACCAAAAAGGCGCCGTGCAGGCGTTTTTTTGGTTTGATTATTTTCCTTTAAAGTCATTTATATATTGTGCTTATACAATAATTAAAAATTTTTATCTTTCGCTTTGATTAAACTTTATCATAGTGTTGGTTAAAACTTTTGGCAGTGCGGTTTATGGTATTCAGGCTATCACCATAACGGTTGAGGTAAATATTGCGGCGGGTACTAAGTACTTTATAGTTGGCCTGCCCGACGTGGCCATAAAAGAAAGCTATTTCCGTATCGATTCGGCTTTAAAAAACTGCGGTTTCCGGATGCCCAGGCAGCAGGTGGTAGTGAACATGGCTCCTGCAGATATTAAAAAAGAAGGCTCGTCTTACGATCTTACCATTGCCACCGCCGTTTTAGCCGCCTCCAGCCAGTTAGATGCCGAGAATCTGGATAAGTATATCATCATGGGCGAACTGTCTCTTGATGGTAGCCTGCAGCCCATTAAAGGCGCGTTGCCCATTGCCATACAGGCCCGCAAGGATGGTTTTAAAGGTTTCATCCTCCCCAAACAAAATGCGCGCGAAGCTGCCATAGTAAACGATTTGGAAGTTTATGGTGTGGAAAGCATCAAAGAGGTAGCCGGTTTTTTTAATGGCGACCTAAAACTGGAACAAGTGGTAGTGAATACCCGTGAGGAGTTTTATGATAGCCTTTGTAATTACGACAGCGATTTTAGCGAGGTGCGGGGACAGGAAAACATTAAACGCGCATTGGAAATTGCCGCTGCGGGAGGCCATAATGTAATATTGATCGGTCCGCCGGGGGCAGGCAAAACCATGCTGGCCCGCAGGCTGCCTTCCATTTTGCCGCCGCTGAGCCTGTACGAGGCATTAGAAACCACCAAGATCCATTCTGTAGCAGGAAAACTCGCCGCCGCCGATGCTTTGGTTACCATACGGCCCTTTAGGAGTCCGCACCATACCATTTCGGATGTGGCTTTAGTAGGCGGAGGAAGCAACCCGGCACCCGGCGAGATTTCGTTGGCCCACAATGGCGTTTTGTTTTTAGACGAATTACCGGAGTTTAAGCGCAGCGCACTGGAAGTAATGCGCCAGCCACTGGAAGAACGCAAGGTAACTATATCAAGAGCTAAGTTTACGGTTGACTATCCTTCGAGTTTTATGTTGGTGGCAAGTATGAATCCATGCCCATGTGGGTACTATAACCACCCGGAGAAGGAGTGTATTTGCCCACCAGGGATGGTGCAAAAGTATCTGAGCAAGATCTCTGGTCCGTTGTTGGATAGGATTGATCTGCATGTGGAGGTTACACCGGTTAATTTTACCGAACTATCATCAGACAGACTGGCCGAAAAAAGTGAGGAGATCCGCGAACGGGTAATAAAAGCCCGCGAGATCCAAATAGAACGCTTTGGCAACCGCCCCGACCTGCATGCCAACGCCCAGATGAGCCCCCAAATGGTGCGCGACCTGTGTAAAATAGATGCCGCCGGTCAAACCCTGCTCAAAAAAGCCATGGAAAAGCTTGGCCTGTCTGCCCGGGCCTACGACCGCATCCTGAAGGTAGCCCGCACCATAGCCGACCTTGCCGGCAGCGAAGAAATAAAGCTGGAGCATTTAGCAGAGGCCATACATTTCAGAAGTTTAGACAGAGAGGGGTGGGCAGGATAATTATAGTTGAGACAGAGTCTCAAGGCATAGTGGTCCGTAGTCGGAGACTTCGGACAGCAGGATTTATATAGCATCTATTAATTATAGTTCACATAAATCTTAGAGGCTGTCTAAATTTGATTTACTAATGTTTTTATGCTCTAATGAAGCACATAACAACCCGTCATTGCGAGGTACGAAGCAATCCCCGCCTTACAGCTACCGTGTGTACGCATCTCTTTAATTAAAGAAAATGTCATTTCGATTGAGCGAAAGGGGAAAAGATGGGGGGCGCGAAAGAGAAATCTTATGCGACAGACAGTCAGCCATGCATGCTTTAGAGCAGGGTGCAGAAGATTTCTCCTCACTCCAGTGCTCAATTCCCTCCCTGGTTCGCTCGAAATGACTATCGGTTTTTAAGTATCGATAGAATCTAAAAGATGTGTACACTCGGTAGGCCTTACAGAGTAGCTTTACAAATCCGATCTGCACAGTTTGGGATTGCTTCGTACCTTATAATGACATGATTGTAAGTTATTGATTATCAATATGTATTTTCTACACATAAACCCGTCATTGAGAGGAACGAAGCAATCCCCGATTTACAGAGTAGCTGTGCAAATCCGCTCTGTATTTTGGGGATTGCTTCGTCGTACCTCCTCGCAATGACGATCACGAGGTGATTGTGGTACCCATACATGTCATTACTATTTTTTCCAGCTCGGCTGGTGGATACTCGCAATGACGACCTTTTTATCTATTTTTAAACAGCATCTAAGAATGATATGGTTAACTCTGCTTGTATCTTTTTTTTAATCCTACCTGTACCACCATTAAAACTTTTAATAAAAATGTACAGATTGAATAAAAGGCAATATTTTGCCAAATGTTTCCAACACTTAGATATTCAGAGATAAGGCGTAAAGCACTCGCAATCATAGGAATCCTGTATAAGATTTAGGTCGCCAATCGCCGTGGAATACAAAATAGATCTATTTTGCGCTCCGCAACGATTGATTAAGAACAAAGCTACTATAAAGTAACTAAAGTATTTGCACAGCCTACAGGAATATTTTTAATTAAATTTTTGCTTTTTAATTTATTGATCGGGGTGTTTTATTCTCTTTACCAAATAGGGAATGATGCTTTTGCCGAAATCTTTTTTATCTGTTTATAAATTCCATGTTATGGAAATTAAAGCCCCCCATATCTGCATAAACCCTTAACTTATTGCTCCCTGCTTTTAAGCGGATATTTTTTAAGGCAATAACCTGCCATTTTTTAAATCCGCCGCTGCGGGGTACTGCAATTGTTTGAGTTATTCCATTAACTTTCAGCGATAATTTACCATCATCGGCCGCAGATGTAACCTTGAGCTTAACTGAGTATATACCTGGTGTTATAACTTTCAGCGTGTATTGTAACCATTCACCTTTTTCAATATCATCCACGTAGTAGCTGTTATATCCAGTGGAATCTTTACTGATATCCACACCATCGTTCCGGTAAATATGTCCATTATTTCCTTTACCGTACTTACCGGTTGATACGTGATAGTCGGCAGTATCGGTATCAAAATAAGCGTAACCATTACGCCCCAGGTCATAATCAACCGCATTGATAACAGTACCGTTGCTTACCTTATTGGCCTTATAGGGTTTTGTTGCGGTAGTAAAAGGCTGCCTGAAAATGGCATCGATCACATCATGGTGAATAATGGCATTTTCCAGTTTAGCATAGGTTGCCATTTCTAATGTTCCGCTGTATACGTTGCTCTCTTTGGGCTTAAATTTACCGGTGTTGAGGTAGCGGGTTACATCATCGTAATTTAAGTTCGATGGTATTTCGATAGGGTTATTATTGCCCATCTTTTTAAGCGGCCACAATGCCCAGCCAATATTGTTTTTTTCCAACAGGCCAATCGCTTCGGTTAGCCACACGTTTGAGTTCTCGCCGGTTTCGCCAAGCCATACGGGTATATTATATTGATCGCGGGTTTTAATGATGCGTTCAATTGATTTCTGATCGTTATAATTCCAGTACTTATGGAAACTCAGCACCATATTCTTATCCCATGCAGGTAATATACCATTGTAGTTATTGCCCCATCCGTTGCCCTCTATAATAATAATATGCTTTTTATCAACCGCGCGGATGGCAGTTGTAATATCAACCATCAATTTCCTTAAAGGTGCGTTGTTTTTTTCCTGCAGCCCGTTTTTATCATTTGCCGGATCGTCGAAACCCCAGTTGGGTTCATTGATGATATCGTAACCGGCAATATTAGGTTCGTTTTTATATCGCTCGGCCAGTTTACGCCAAAGAGCAATCATTTTTTGTTTGTTAGCTTCACTGTCCCACAGGGATGGGTTATCCGTATTCCGGTCAGCAATATTCAGGTCGTTACCCTGTCCGCCGGGCGCAGCGTGCAGATCCAGGATGAGGTACATGTGGTTGGCTTTGCACCAGGCCAGCAGGGCATCTGTCATTTTAAAACCCTTATCTATCCATGTATTTTGCCCGGCAACAGGCTCCTTTTCAATTGGCAGCGTGTACAAATTATAATGCATAGGCAGGCGCACCGAATTAAAACCCCAGCGATGCATCGAATCCACATCAATTTTGCGGGTATTGTTGGCAAGCCAGGTATCATAAAACTCTTTGGTCTCTGCCGGGCCCATCAGTTCCTCTAATCGCTCACGAATGCGGTACTGGCGGCTATCCTTGTTCACGTGCAGCATGTACCCTTCCTGCAGCATCCAGCCCCCCAGGCCCATACCGCGCAGCAGTACGTTTTTGCCTTTTTCGTCTACTATTTTTTTGCCGTCGGCTTTTAAAAAGCCTTGCTGCGCCTGGATGTGGATTGAAATAAAAGAAGTAACAGCAAAGATCAAAAGCCCCTTTGCAGAAAATATATTTTTAACAGATTTGAGTTGCATGGCATTAAAATTATAACGGAGGTTTATATTTAAAAATTACCAGATGTAAGTACCTACCGCTCCTTTATCTAAATGAGCAGCAAGGTTTTTCCCCTTGTATTGAATATTAAAATCCTGGGATGCACTGCCGGCATTGATTACAATTAAAACCTTTTTGCCGTCGGGCGTTTTAAAGGCTACGTTTGATAGTTTATCCGAATTGTTGGATGCAATACGTACCGATCCCGGCCGCACAAATTTTGAAGCATGTGCGATAGCGTAATAAGCAATATTTTTCTTTACCTCATTTTTCTTGATGGTTACGGCACCCTGGCACGATGGGCAGCCACCCCTATCCGTATAGGGTTTGTAATCCTGGTCGGCAGCTAAGTTCCACTCCAGCACATTGCGGCTCCAGTTGCGGGTAGCGCCAATAATAAGGTGTTTAACCGGCCATACAATATCAATAGTTGATTGGTTTTCGGGTTCAACCACCATCTGCTCGGTAAAATAAATATTCTTATCGGGGTGGGCATTGTGCACGGTAGTTAAGGCTTCAATATTGCCTCCATATAAATGAAAGCCAGAGCCATCAATATATTTACGGGCAGCCGCGTCGTTTAAAATAGAGATAGGGTAATCGGGCCTGTCGGCATTATGATCATACAAAATAATTTTTGTTTTGATGCCGGCTGCTTTAAATGCCGGGCCCAAATTGTTTTTAATAAATGCGCCTTCATCCGGGGCAACCATTAATAAACTGGGGTTATTGCCGGGGTGCAATGGCTCGTTCTGCACAGTTATCGCATCAATGTTAATGCCCTGTGCCTTCATGCCTTGTATGTACTTAACCAGGTATTTGGCGTAAGTACTCCAATATTCGGGCTTTAAGCGGCCACCGCGCGTATCATTATTGGTTTTCATCCATGCCGGAGGCGACCACGGAGAGCCCAATATTTTTATTTGGGGATTGATAGCCAATATCTGTTTCATCACCGGGATCACATCCTGCTTATCAGGGCCAAGGTTAAAATGTTTTAACAATGGATCGGTTTGGCCATTGGGCATATCATCGTATGAAAACACTTTTTCATTCAGGTCGGAAGCACCAATACTCAACCTGATATAACTTACCCCGATGTTGTTTTCGGTGGTGGCAAAAAGGTTTTTTAATAATGCGGCGCGGCTATCGGCACTCATACGGATGATGTGCATGGCACTCCCTCCGGTAAGCGCAAAACCGAAACCATCAATAGGCTGGTAGGTTTGTTTATCATCAATGGTAATGGTAAAATTATTACTCCCCGCCGCTTCAAAATTCAAGGTTTCATTCTGCTTTTCGAACAAAACAGATCTGTCGCCTTTAGTAAGCCAAAGACTGGCGGTTGAAGTTTTTTGGGCTGATGCTATGGTTGTTGCGCTAAAAAGTGCAGTTATTAATAAACCCGACCTAATATATTTATTCATAGATTTAGTATTAAGCAGTGTACGTTATGCAAAAAAGGATTAAACGGCTGGCGAATAATTGGTTTGGTAAATTTATTATAGTTTTTGTATTAAAAACCGGTAAATTATTAAGTAACCAATAAATTACGTGTGTTTGGTACACAAAGCTATGGCATAGAAGCCGCAGTTTGGCCATTTTTATTAGAAGCTAAATTATTTGCTTTTATTAAAAATAATTTTTAGTTTCACTTGTGCTATCCAATGAAAAAACCCAATAAGAAAATCATCATTTTTGATGATGACGAAGACATCCTTTCTATCTGTAGTTACATTTTAGAAGAACAGGGCTGGGAGGTACATACCTATACCGATTGCAATAATATAACCGAAAAAGTATTGAGCATTTTGCCAGACGTAATCCTGATGGATAACTGGATTCCTGATGCCGGCGGCATTATTGCAACGCAAACCCTGAAAAAATCCGACGCTTTAAAAAACATTCCGGTAGTCTATTTTTCGGCCAATAGCGATATCCAGATCCTGGCTGACCATGCAGGCGCCCAAACATATCTTGCCAAACCTTTTGACCTGGAAGAACTGGAGCGTGTTATAAACAAGGTATTGGTAACACATTGACATTCAATTCAACAAGCAAAAAAAAGGCCTTATCCGTTAACGATAGGGCCTTTTAGTTTAAAAATTATTGAGGTATACCCGGTCCGCCACCGCCCGGGCCGCCGGGACCACCACCGCCAGGGCCTCCACCACCAGGACCACCGCGTTCTCCACGCTGCCTCTCGCCACGTATATCTTGTGTAGGCGCTTTGCCAGCAAATTTTTGCAGGCGCAGGGTAAAGGTTAGCAGGTAATAACGGGCAAGCCTGTTAACGCTTGATTGTGTAATAGAACTGGCCGTTGTTGTTGATGTAAAGCCTGTGTTTTGATTGAAGAGATCAAATCCTGAAAGACGGATTGTAGCTACCTTGTTTTTAAGGAAGCGCCGTTCAACATATAAATTTAAAATATTGGGGTTGGTTACCTGGATAGTTGATGCGTAACCATAATTGGTTGCTTTTGTAAAATCGTAACTAAATACCCAATCGCCAAAATAATTTTTCCCATTAAGCCCTATATTCCAGGTTCTTACATTTGCAATGCCATCATTAAAGCTATTTTTTACAGAATTGCTGCTATTGTTAACCGTGTAATTGGTTAAAATTTGCGCGTCAATTTTATTAGTCAAATCAACTCTAAATCGTACCTCGGGAGTAAAGACAAGGTTTTTAGCAATGTTTTTTTGCTGCGCCGCGGTAATTTCTGCGGGCGTTGCCAAAAGCGGATCTATATTAACATTGGTTAAATAACCCACGTTGTTATTATACTGTGCAGTACCATTTAAAATAAGCGAGTATTTACGCTCGGCCCATGGTTTGGCATAGGTTACACGGCCTGTTAAGTTATAAAAGCCATCGGCGTTTAAGTATTGTGTAAAAATTCTGTTTGATGTGCTCGAGGTAATGGTATTGGTTACTACCTGGTTTTGGATTTTCTGGAATGTGAAGTTTGCAAAGAATACATTACCGGTGGCAAAACTAAAATTATTATACCTGATGGATATGTTGTTTGTAAAAGCGGGTTTAAGTTCGGGGTTACCTTTAACCGGGTAAGTTGCGTTTGAAAAATCTACTACCGGCTGCAATTGACTAAATGTTGGCGCCGCATTTGAACCATTATAATTGATGCTGAATGCTTTGCTTCGCGAGTAGTTGTATATAAAACGGGCTGTAGGAATAATGTTAAAGGTATTTTTATGTGTTGGTGGAATGCCCGCCGTTAATGAATTTCCATCTAATGTTGAAGGCTGCACGCCCAGGCCAAAAGTATAATTGTATTTCTTTTCAATAAAGCGGTAATTTAAACCAACCTTGTTTGTAGTAAAGGTGTAGTTAAACTTGTTGCTCAATAAATCGTACTGATTCCATGTGCCGGTATTACTTAGCGTATCGGTTTCTTTATTATTTATAGTAACAGCATGGTTAAACGCATAATTAAGCTCGAGGTAAGAGCGCTTGCCTAAGGGCTCAAGATAAGATAAGTTTATACCATAGCTATTGGTTCGGCTATAGGTGTTAATTGTTTGGTTATCCGGAACCCTTGCTTCATCAGCAGTATAAACCGTGTAGTTATAAACAGGGTTTTGGTACGACCAGCTTGGGGCCGAACTTGCTGATGCAAAAATGCTTAAGTTGCGGCGATGCTTAAACCTATGGTTAAACAACGCTGTAATACCATAATTAGGGGCCTGTGAATCGCCATTTGTAGTAGAAGTGTATGCCGATGTTACTGCCGATTGCCGGGTAAGGCTTACGGCATCAGATTCATTGGTGTTTGTACCGCCGTAGGAGAATGTTGGCGTAACTTTTAAGTAGTTCACGGTATCGGGCTTGTACTCCATGTTCCAGTTAAAACGATGATTTATGTTTTCATCCTTTTCGAGGCTTTTTTGTTGCTGCTGACTTGGATTGGCTGACGAAGTATTTTGCTGGAAGATATTGTTGCTGGTTGTTGTGGTATTATCGGCAAAACTATAGCTTCCATACACGCCAAGGTTTTTGCCCCATTGATCGCGAAAGTTTACGCCGATTGATTTGGCATCGGTGATACCATTCTGTGCTGTAATCAGGCTACCGGAGTTGCCCCCGCCGCGCCCGGCATTACCCCGGCCTCCGCCACCGCCAAAACCACCGCCGCCACCGCTGCCGGTTGTGCCGAAAGAAAAGGTATTAACATTGGTATTATTGATGCTTCCCTGAACAGCAATTTGCTGATCGCCATGAAAATTAAAAACGTTTAATGAGCCTATATACCGGTTTTTATTGGGCACGCCCTGGTCTTGAGGTAACGCGTCCTGGCCATCTCCTGCGGTAGCCTGGGCGGTATACCCGTAATTTTTATCCTTCCGTATGGTAATGTTCATTACTTTGGTGGGGTCGCCGGTTTTAATGCCGGTTAAATTTGCTTGGTCGCCGTAATCATCAATCATCTGGATATTCTCAATAATATCCGCGGGCAGGTTTTTGGTAGCGCTCTGCACATCGCCCCCCATATAATCTTTGCCGTTTATGCGCACTTTGGTAACCTGCTTGCCCTGTGTAGTAATATTTCCATTTACATCAACATCCACGCCGGGCAGTTTTTTTATCAAATCCTCTGTCGGGGCATTTTCGCGCACTTTATAGGCAGCCGCGTTGTATACAACGGTGTCTTCTTTAAGCGTAATAGGATTAGCTGCGCCAACTATGTTTACCTGGTTAAGCACATTGGTTTCGGCCTTTAAAATAATCGTTCCCAGATCAATGGGTTTATCATTATCATCAAGGGCAAAATGTTTTTTAATAGCAGTAAAGCCTATTGATGATATGGTGAGTGTTATTTTACTGCCTTTAACACCCGGGAAGTTAAATTTACCATTTGCATCGGCAATGGTGAGGGTGCTATCGCCGGTATTGCTTACCAGTTTAACACTGCTGCCGGGCAATGTTTGCTTTGTTGTATCGGCAATGGCGCCGCTTACATCGCGGGTAGTTTGTGCATATGCGCCAGTGATGTTTAAAAGGATAACGCTAAAAAAAAGTAATAGGGGTTTCATGACGTATGTTTAGCTTGCAAGTGTTTTTTGTAATTAAATAGACACAATTAAGATGCAAATGTTCAACTTATAAAGTGTTAATTGTTTAATAAACATATAATTGTTACATATTGAGCAGCTAAAGACCTATCAATCATATTATTGTTACATATATTAAATAAAAAAAGCCGGGCGATGCCCAGCTTGGTAAATTATAAGATCAGTGTATAAGGTTAATTTAAATGCAGTATTGATGCTACGTCATTATAGTTTTTAAAGTTAAGGCCCGGATGTGTAACCTGTAAAGTAGTTACCGATCCGCCAGGTATCACTACTACCTTAAAGTCGTAGCCCGGTGAATTGAAATTAGCTATAACATTAACAAATCCTACGCCTATATCAGATTGGTATATGCTATTTGTAATTCTGACGAACGGCAAAGAATAAAAACTGGTAGTGCCTGTTACTCTTAAATATACCAAAACAAGCCCGCTGTTAACAATTTCCTGGGTTATAGCCGGCACGTTAAGTCTGGTAGCACTTGCCGCACTAACGTTTTGATTAGTTATTATGTAACTTTTAATATTTGTTGACCCATCAGCTCCTGCGGGCCCCTGTGGTCCGGTAGCTCCTGTCGCACCAGTTGCCCCGCTAGCGCCAGCTGCTCCTGTAGCGCCGGTTGCTCCCCTGGGGCCTTGCGGACCAGCCGGTCCTGTTGCGCCCGTGGCTCCAGTAGCGCCTGCGGGACCTGTTGCGCCGATGGCACCTGGTAGTCCGGTAGCACCGGTTGCTCCTTGCGGGCCTGTGGCACCAGTTGCTCCGATTGCACCGGTAGCCCCTTGCGGCCCTGCGGCTCCGGTTGCGCCTGTGGCACCGGTTGCTCCGGTAGCACCTGTGGGACCGGGTATGCCTGTTGTTGCTCCCTGTGGTCCCTGGGCTCCTGTATCACCAGTGTCTCCTTTTGGCCCCTGTGCCCCATCAGCACCGGTAGCCCCGGTTGGTCCGGGTGTTTTATCTTTCTTGCACGAATTCATACTTATAGTGCAAACCAATAAAACAGTAAATAAAAGTCGAAGTCTTCTCATAAAAATATGATTTTAAGTAGTATATAAATACGTTTTACGGATATGTGGATAATTAGTTTCACAAAATATTGACACCAATAGTTTTTTTGTTATCAGCCCGTATTTTCATATCCGGGTTGCCTAATATTTTAATAAACAAAATTTTTGAATATTGCAACAACAAAAAACCAAAAACTTTCGTTATACTTTAAAATCATTTACCTCATGAATAATATCAGCAACAATTTACACGCGAAAGTGCACCATTGGATGGATGCAATAGGGTTCAGGCTAAATGCCTCGCAAACGAATGGTAAAAATAATATTACAACTAACCATTACTTTTTTGAAACCTTCAATTTTTTTGAAAAAGCCAAAAGAAACCATCCTGAGAGCACAAAATTTCTTTGTTTTGATGCTTATGGCGAAAAAATGAATGTAAAGTCGCTGCTTGATCTGCAGGTTGCTTTTTTTGAGAACATTAGCCAGCTTAAATAGTACTGACTTAATTACGGATGTTATTGAGGAAATAAAACATTCCTTATAAGGCGTTATCGTACGCCATATAAAAAAAAGACCTGCTTAGCTTTTAAGCAGGTCTTTTTTTTGCGAAGAATTTTAACTAATCAGAACAAATTAGTTATCCACATTTGTTTTTGGCCAGCAGTTCATGTAGTCGTTACCGTTAATTTCCTTCATAATTTCATCAGCATTTATAGTTCGGATAGTGCCAACGCCAGGTAAGTTAACAATTGGCCTGGTAGGATTTAATGCTTCTTTTATCCTGAGTTTAAGATCGGCGTAATGAGCAGCTGTTAAAGCATCGCCACCTTTTGGCAAACCAGCATCAATTTTCTTTAACTCTGCACGTACCATAGGTCTGATATCTGATAATGCCATATTAATAGGCGTTAACCCAAAAGAAGCCAGTACCTGMGGCGAAAAGCCAGGGAATCCCCTGAAATCATCGGTTAATAAACTTCTAAGGTTTTCAACATAACCCCGTTGCAGGTTACGTTTAAAGGCATCGGGCCTGCCTGCCGTAAAAATCCCGGGGCGGAGATCATTCAGTAGCTGGGTTACAGTATAGGCTGCAGTACCATTTTTCGCCTCGTTATCATACATCCGGGCAAGTCTTGAAGGATTAAGAACGTTTGCCAGCATGCCAATTTGCAGACCTTTAATGCGGTTGTACATAATACCATTATCAAACTTGCTTAGTTCGGCTTTATTAATAAGCCAGTATGGAGTGGAAAATAGTTGCTTATTTAAGAAATCAACCGCATCATGTTGCAGATTTTGGCTCACAAAATCATAAACGGGGCCTTTTTGCTCATAAGTTTTAAAATTTTCATTCATACCGCCAATGTTGGTAGTCACATGACCCATATACCGGTAATACTGACCTAAAACCTCATTATACAATTCGCTCACGTCATCAAATCCCTCGCCTTTTTGGTAGGTCCATTTTTCAAGGTTAGGCAAAATACGTTTTAAGTTGGCAATACCATAGCTGCCTGCCTTCATCGCGTTATCGCCCAGGTCTTCGTTTTGTAAACGCGGATCGATAGAGGTTCCTTGTCTGCCAAAATAATAAATAGGGTCGCCCGCTTTTTTAGTGGTCCAGTCGGCTAAGATCTCTTTTTCCTGGTTTGCAGTTTTACTGCCGGGGAACCAGCTATAGCCCCATTTTATCGACCACAGATCATATTCGCCAATTTGAGGATAAAGATGTGTTACACCATCGCCAGGTTGCGCTATATAGTTAAAACGTGCATAGTCCATAATAGATGGAGCTGTGCCATGTTTATCTGTAAACGATTTTGAACGCAATGAATCAACCGGGTAAGCATAGCTTGAGCCAAAGTTATGTGGCAAACCAAGCGTATGACCAATTTCATGCGATGATACAAACCGAATGAGCTCCCCCATTTGTGCATCGGTAAACTGGGGTTTGCGTGCTGCCGGGTTAACAGCCGCGGTTTGTACCAGGTACCAATCGCGCAGTAAACTCATTACGTTATGATACCATCCTACGTGGCTCTCCAATATCTCGCCGCTGCGCGGATCGGATACGTGAGGACCGTAGGCATTTTCAACGTCAGAAGCAAAATAACGGATAACGCTGTAGCGCGCATCTTCTGTGCTAAATTCGGGATCCTGTTTTTTTGTCGGGGCCTCTTTGCCTGTAATTGCATTTTTAAAACCGGCGGCTTCAAAAGCTTTGTTCCAATCGTTTATACCTGCTATAAGGTATGGTACCCATTTTTTTGGCGTAGCCGGATCAATATAAAATACAATTTGTTTTTTAGGTTCAACAAGTTCGCCACGTTCATAAGCCGCGGGGTCTTTAGGTTCCAGCTTCCAGCGGTGTATATAGGCAGTTACCTCTGATTTTTGCTTATCGGTACCATAATCGGTTTGGCGCTGCCCAAAAAAACCAACTCTTATATCGCTGATACGGGCTTTCATAGGCACTTTGGGCAATAATAACATAGATGTATTTAACTCAAAAGTTACAGCTCCGTTACTGTTATCGGTAGGCGACTCGCCAGAACGGTACGTTTTTAAGGTGCGGGCTTCTAAATTTATCGGGAAGCTTTTAATTGTATCAATATATGACCGCGTTGCATCAACCCCCGAAATTTTATATGCTTTTTTTACATCATCAGATAAACCGATTGCCGCAATATCGCCATTGTAAAAATCAGATACATCAATCAAAACACCGGTGGTATCTTTATTAAAGGCTTTGATATCAAAAGAGGCCAAAACGGCGTCAAGGTTTGAGTTTTTAACCGATTGGTACATATCCGACGTACTATCTGCCCTTACAGAAAAACTGGGAACACGAATAAATACCTGCTTATCGTGACGCTCCCATTTCCATACCTGATTGTTTAGCTCCTCTCCGCCATATTGCTGACCAAATGTTTTTAGGCCGGTTGGCGTTTGTATATAACGGGTTACCACCAGCATTTCGCGGTTTAATAATGAATCCGGAATTTCGTAGTAGTACTTGCCATCAACCTTGTAAGTATTGAAAAGACCGCTATCTGCTTTTATTTTACCGGTAATCAGGTCGCTAAATTTCTTAATACCTTCTTTTTTGGGAGCACCGCTAACGGTGGCAGTAGTTGTGGTTCCACCAGGACCGGCAGTGGTTTTAAGAGTTAAGGTTTGGTTTGCCGCTTGTTTTTTAGTGACGCAGGAAGCAGCTAAAACAGCTAACATAAATGCAGCGCCACGTATATATTGACCTGCCAATGGTTTTTTCTTCATTTAATACTATAGTTTAAACGTAAACTTATACAAAAGTTTGCCCTTTTTAGTAACCGTAATTGTTTAATTACACAAAAAGAAAAAATCAAATACGGCGTTTTAGTGTGAGCACCACTTTGTCGAGCTTTTTATCATGATAAATATCGAGCAACAGGCTCCTGTCATTTCTTGATTTAAATAACTCATCAATTTCTTCAAGGCTCATTTTTGATACCGGCTTAAAATTTATGGCCACTATCTCGTCATCTCTTTCAAGCCCAATCTCGTCACCTGCAGAACCAGGCTCAATGCGGTTTATAATTATCCGTTCCAGGTTTTTACCTGCCGCATAATACTCAATACCGCTCATATCATGTTCAAAGGGCTCTTTAAAATTGCTGTTGGGCTTTAAATACATTGCATTGCCGGTATAATCCAATATAACCGAGAAGCGTTTAAGCACACCAATCCCCAGGTTGCCATCTCTGGGCACCGAAAGACGGGCCTGGTTATTGTCAGTATCGGGGAAAGATGATATGATTCCCTTTATTTTAAACTTGCCTATTTCAAGTGCGTCTAAACGCGCGATAAAGCCGGTTATAGGCCCGTTTAAACCTATGCCCAGGTTGGCCGACGAAATAAATTTCTGCGGCAGGCCATATAACGGAATAAACTTTTCTAACGATACCGGGTGTCCGGCACCAAGGTCAATAACCAGCTTACTATTAATTTCTTTCCCTCCATGTACTATAACCTTCCCGGTTACGTAAGGTTTCCTGTCTTCAACAGTAATAGGTATCTGTGTGCCTTTCCTGAAAACTTTGAGATCTTTGGGCCTGCAAACAGTAACGGTACTATCCTGGAAATCGATCTTGACGGCCAGGTTATTAAAAAACTCGTACCCGATAAGGCCATGTATAGGCATCCCGGCATAGCCCGATAAGCTAAAAAGATCTTTTTTTAATATAGCTGCGGCTACATCATAGCTTACCAAACCAGGTATTTGAATATTTAAAGCCGAGGTAACGTAAGCTTCGGCATCAGCGCCTTCGCCAAGGCCCGGAATTTTCAAGGTACGTTTATTGGGGATACTAATAGAATCAACTAATTTGGGGTCGGTTATAATCATAAGCCCCACGCCGGTATCTAATATAAAATTAAAGGGGCCTTTATTATTAATACTTAATTTTATTACCAAAAGGTTACGCACAAGTTTAAAGGGGATGGTCACCTTTTTTTTACGCGTTTCAAGATCAAAGTATTGTGCACAGACTGATGTGAAACAAAATGTAAATAAACACATTAGCCACAGTGCCCGAAAATGCTTTAATTTATGAAATAGCTTAAGTAACAATTTGGTATAATTGGTAATATTAAATTTACAACATTAATTGGTTAAATAGATAAATATTTATGCGGAGCACAACATTTACATTTCTGCTAATGATTTCCGTTTTATTATTGGGGAGTTGCAGTATTCAAAGCCGTTCAATAAATAAACAGAGCATTAAAAAGCAGTTTGCGCATTCGCAGATCTCCAATGATCATTTTACAGGTTTTGCTTTATACGACCTGGACAAAAAAAAGATGGTGTTTGAGCTAAATTCCGACAAATATTTTACCCCGGCATCAAATGCTAAATTGTTTACTTTTTATACCTGCCTTAAAATGCTGGGCGATTCGATCCCGGCACTTAAATACGAAGTGCGCAATGATTCGCTGGTGTTTTGGGGAACTGGAGATCCGTCATTCCTGCACAGCGCCCTGAAAGGAATTAACGGGCTGAAGTTTTTACAAAACAGCAATAAAAAACTATACTTTTCAACAATCGGCTACACCGGTGATTTTTGGGGCCCGGGATGGGCGTGGGATGATTATAATGATGAGAACCAGGCAGAAATTACGGCATTGCCAATTGAAGATAATGAAGCCCTGTTGTATACCGATACTGACGGAAATATGCAGGTGAAACCCAACTATTTTAAAAGGTATCTGAACCGCGATGCGGATTACCACCCAGCAGGTTTTAAAGTAAAGAGAGACTTTTTAAGTAATAATTTTGTTTATCCCGAGACGGCTGTCCCTGCAAAATTTGAGCAACAGGTTCCGTGGAAAACAAGTGATATGCTGACTAAAGCTTTATTGGAGGATACTTTGAAAAAGCCGGTTTACTTGGCGCGGTTGCCCATAAGTAATAATGCAAAAACTATTTATAATACCAATGCCGATTCGGTATACCGCCGCATGCTGCAGCCCAGCGATAATTTTATTGCCGAACAATTGCTGCTGGTTTGCTCATCGGTAAAATTTAATACACTGAATAAAGACTCTGTTATTAATTATGCTAAGGCCAATTTCTTAAAAGATCTGCCTGACGTACCGCAATGGGTTGATGGATCGGGTCTTTCGCGTTATAACCTGTTTACTCCACGAAGCATTGTAAAGCTGCTTTGTAAAATTGATGATGAAGTAAAAAACGATTCGCTTTTGCATAGCCTGATGCCCGCAGGAGGATTAACCGGGACAATCAAAAACGCCTATAAAACAGATAACGGAAAGGCATTTGTTTGGGCTAAAACAGGTTCGCTATCCAATAATCATAACCAAAGTGGTTACCTGGTAACCCGGGGAGGAAAGCGGCTGGCTTTCTCCTTCATGAACAACAATTTTACCCGGCCAACAAAAGAGGTCAGAAATGAAATGGTAAGGATGATGACATGGATACATGATGCGTATTGAAGAGAGCCCCTCTAAATATCCCCCGGTACGGGAAACTTTTTTGGTTTATTTTAGCCCGTTCTACCGGGCTGCCGTGTACCGGGGAGGGTTGCGTGGGGCTGTTCTAATTCAGTCTCTTCACCATCTGTTCTTCCACCTTTTTAAATACCTGTATAGGTTTTAAGCTGCGCCAGCCGAGGTCATCAAGCTGACCGCCAAAGTTGATGTAGTAATCGATATTGTTCCGTTTAAACTCGTCAATAACATGTTCACGGAAATTGATGCCGGCTATCCAGCCATCTTCAACATCCTGGAACCACTCTTCGTAATAACAATCATCAGAGGAATGGAAGTTCAATATATTTTCGCCTATCAGGATAAAACGATTGATGCCATTGTCTATCATCAGCTCCAGTATCTCGCGCTTAAGCATCATGATGTCGTTATTGATGGCATCGTTCCATTCGCCAATAAATTCTATAATGGTATAACCCTTTTCATAGTCGGCAAAAAGCACTTTCATATAAAGCGTGTTGGAGCCAAAGGAATCCCATTGCGGATGGAGCAGGTAATTGTACACCTGTTTATCAAATTCAAACTCGCTATATTCTGTAGCATAAAAAGGCGAATACTCATCTTCTGATGCGATGTAATCATCTCTCCAGCGATAATATGGTTCTATCTCGTGCATTTTTCCAATTTCAGATTTCAAATATGCAGATGTGCAGATTGCGGAATATGCAAGTCAAAATCATTTGCATATCTGAAATCTGCGCATCGGCAAAGTAATTAATCATTGTTATAGTGCTCAACCGCACTTCTCACGCTTCCGTATTTTTTTAGTAAAACAGCAGCCTCTTCTTCATTAAGCCCTGTTTCGTCCATAACCATGTGTGTGCCCCTGTTAATAAGCTTATCGTTGCTTAACTGCATATCAACCATTTTATTTCCCTTCACGCGGCCCAGCTGTATCATTACACTGGTACTCAGCATATTTAAAACCAGCTTTTGAGCGGTGCCAGCTTTCATCCTGGTTGATCCTGTTAAAAACTCCGGACCCGTAACTACCTCAACCGGATATTGAGCAGCTGCTGCCACCGGGCTGCCGCTATTGCAAACTATACAACCGGTAACAATATGATGTTGCCGGGCCATTTTTAGCCCGCCAATTACATAAGGCGTAGTGCCCGATGCCGCTATACCAACTAAAACATCCTTATCGTTTATATTAAATTCCAAAAGGTCTTTCCATGCCTGTTCCGTATTATCTTCGGCAAATTCAACCGCTTTACGTATGGCATAGTCCCCGCCAGCAATAATCCCCACTACCATATCAAACGGAACGCCAAACGTAGGTGGGCACTCCGAAGCATCAACCACACCTAAGCGGCCGCTGGTGCCTGCACCTATGTAAAATAAACGGCCACCTTCTTTCATTCGCGCTGCTGTTACAGTTGCCAGTTTCTCAATTTGCGGCAATGATTTGGCAACCGCCTGCGGTACAGTTTGATCTTCCTTATTGATGTTTTCAAGGATTTCCCTTACTGATTGCAGCTCCAGGTTGTTATAATTCGACTCCCTTTCGGTGATGGTTTCCATTAATATCAAATAATTTATAACAAAATTCGGTAAAAAACATCAAATGAAAGGCTGCTGATAAAAATTATTGGTTAAGCATTGATTAACTTTGTTTGTTGAATATGAAAAAGACTGCGGGGATAATTTTCAGGACGCTGATTCTGTTGTTGATGGGTGTTACTATTGGATTGTGGATCAGTAGGAATAATGTCGACCGTGGCCTTGGTTTTTCATTTTCCGGGAGTGATAAGCTTTCGCAGGTTTTAAACCTGGTTGGCCAGAACTATGTTGATAGCGTAAACGTTGACAGCATTGAAGGAGCATCTATTAATGAGCTGCTGCAAAACCTGGATCCTCATTCGCTTTACCTGCCACCGCAGCAGGCGCAAAGTATCAACGAGCGTTTAGAAGGAGGTTTTAACGGTATTGGTATTGAATACCAGCTGCTGCGCGATACGCTGATAATTACGCAGGTTTATGCCGGCGGCCCTGCGGCCAAAGCAGGCTTATTAGTGGGCAGCAAAGTTATTAATGTTGACCATAAAAAATTCTCGGGCACTAAACTTACTGCCGATAGGGTTAATGACGCTTTCAGGGGCGAAAAGAATGCTACCCTAGTTATGGATGTAGCCAATACAAACGGCAAAGGTACCAGGCCCTATATTATGAAGCGTGGCCGGGTTGATATCAGCAGTATAAACGCCGCTTATATGGCCAACGCAAATACAGGCTATATCAAAATCAGCAAGTTTGCCGCCACTACCGATATTGATTTCCGCTCTGCGCTTAAAAAGCTCAAGGCTGATGGCATGAGCAAACTGGTGCTTGACCTGCGCGGTAATGGTGGAGGCTATTTAAGTGCGGCCACATCATTGGCCGACGAATTTTTGGGCAAAGGCAAACTGATAGTATACACCAAAGGCATCCATGAACCGCGCACAGATTATTTTGCTACAGATTCGGGTGCTTTTCAGCAGGGTAAGGTTACTGTATTGATAGATGAATACTCGGCATCGGCAAGTGAGATACTGGCCGGCGCATTGCAGGACCTGGACAGGGCAACTATTGTTGGTCGCAGATCGTTTGGTAAGGGGCTGGTACAACAGCAATTCCCGTTCGGCGATGGCTCGGCTGTTAACTTAACCGTAGCGCGTTACTATACTCCATCCGGCCGGTCAATACAAAAATCATACAAAGGGGGGTTAGCTAGTTACCGCAACGAGCTTGCTCAGCGTATGCGAAAAGGCGAGTTGTTTTCTGAACAAAGTAACCGGAACGATACCGTTTTTAAAGGATCATCATACCATACCACAGGTGGCCGTAAAGTTTACAGCGGCGGCGGCATTATGCCCGATATTTTTGTATCTGCCGATACAACACAAAACACCCAGGTATTGCAAAACCTAAGCGAACAGCAGTTGTTTTCGGCCTACGTGATAGACAGGATGCTGCCAACACTGGATAAATACACAACCGGCGACGACTTTATTAAACGTTACCTGGTAAGCGATGATGAGTTCCATAACTTTATCCTATACGCTTCTCAAACCTTAAAGGAAATGGATTCGCGCGAGTTGCTGCTATCAAAAAATTACATCAAAAGCATTTTAAAAGCCAGCGCGGTAAGGTTTAAATGGGGCGATAACGCTTTCCAGGAAGTGATGAACAATAACGATGTGGCGTTTAAAAAAGCGCTGGAGCAATAGTTAAATGTGCAGATTTCAGATGTGCAAGTGTGCAGATGAAAAAGCAATGTATAAAGCGTACAAAACCTTCCTTTCCAATCTATATGACATGTTAATGGATTCCATTTCAGAAAACGCTTCAGAACCAATCAAAAAACCATCTGCATATCTGCACATTTAAAATCTGCACATCTGCAGTTTTATTTCTGCCTGAACCAAACTTGTATAGGCGCGCCGCTGAAATCAAAATTTTCTCTAAGCTTATTCTCAATAAAGCGATAGTAAGGTTCCTTTACATATTGCGGTAAATTACAGAAGAACGCAAACATGGGCGATGTGCCTGCAATTTGGGTGATGTATTTTATTTTTACGTATTTGCCTTTGATGGATGGCGGCGGATAGTTTTCGATAATAGGGAGCATCACCTCGTTTAGTTTTGAAGTAGCTATTTTACGGGCGCGGTTCTGGTAAACCTGGTTGGCCACGTCGATTACTTTTAGCACACGTTGTTTTTCGGTAACAGAAGTAAATACGATAGGTACATCGGTAAACGGTGCAATCTTCTCGCGGATCATCTCTTCAAAAACCTTAACAGTTTTGTTGTTCTTTTCAATCAAATCCCATTTGTTAACTACCACCATGATGCCTTTCTTATTCTTTTCGGCCAGGTGGAAGATGTTGATATCCTGCGATTCGATACCTTCAACTGCATCTATCATCAGGATAATAACGTCGGCCTCTTCAAGGGCCTTAATGGTGCGCATTACCGAGTAAAACTCGATATTTTCTTTAACCTTGGTTTTTTTACGCATCCCGGCCGTGTCAATCAGCATAAAATCATGACCGTACTGGTTATAGTGGATATGGATAGAATCGCGGGTGGTACCGGCTATTGGGGTAACAATGTTACGTTCTTTACCAATAAGCGAGTTGATGATAGATGATTTACCCACATTCGGCCTGCCTACAATGGCGTATTTTGGGCGGGTGTTTTCTTCCAGTACTTCATCATCAAATTCCTTAACAACTTCGTCAAGCAATTCGCCCGTGCCAGAGCCGGTCATGGATGAGATGCTATAGATCTCGCCCAGGCCTAAGCTATAAAATTCGGTGGCATCAGCCAACAGCGCGTTGTTATCTAATTTATTAACTACCACAAAAACGGGCTTCTTACTGCGGCGCAGCAGTGTGGCAATTTCATCATCAAGATCGGTAATGCCGGTGGTAACATCAACCATAAACAGGATAACAGAGGCTTCTTCAATGGCAATTTCAACCTGCTCGCGAATGGCGGCCTCAAAAACATCAACAGAGTTGGCTACATAGCCCCCGGTATCAATTACGGTAAACTGGTGATTGGTCCACTCAGATACACCGTAGTGCCTGTCGCGGGTTACGCCGCTAAAATCGTCGACAATGGCTTTACGTGTTTCGGTTAAGCGGTTATATAAAGTTGATTTGCCTACGTTAGGGCGGCCAACTATGGCTACTATGTTACTCATGCTTTTGTTTAGATTTGAGATGTGAGATTTGAGATATGAGACAGAAGCTTTTCTTACTGCCTAATCTTAAAAATTACATCAAAATTAATTCTTTTGCTAACCGGATGCCAGATTTTTCTCAAATCTCACATCTCAATTCTCATATCTATTTATTCGTATCCGAATTTTTTAAGGTAATTTTTTTTGCTGCGCCAATCCGGGATCACTTTTACAAACATCTCCAGGAAAACTTTCTTCTGGAAAAATTCTTCCATATCGCGGCGGGCGTAGGTGCCTACTATTTTAAGCATGCTGCCACCCTGGCCAATGATGATGTTTTTTTGCGAATCGCGCTCCACAATAATTTCGGCACTGATGCGGTGCAGCTTTTCGCCTTCAACAAAAGCGGTTACAATTACCTCGGCGCTGTAAGGAATTTCCTTTTTATATTGTTTAAGTAACTGGGCGCGAATCATTTCTGATGCAAAGAAGCGGTCGTTCCTGTCCGTCAGCTGATCTTTTTCATAATAGGCCGGGTGCTCGGGCAAGTTACCTATCACAAAATCCATAATGGCTTTAATATTGTGGCCCAATAATGCCGATATGGCGAAAATGGCTTTAGGGTTTAATTTCTCCTGCCAAAACTCCACTTTCTTTTTTACGGTTTCCTCGTCGCTTTGGTCAATCTTGTTGATCAGTACGGCAACGGGGGCCAGTGACCCTTCCAGTTTTTTTAACACATCGGTTTCGTCGTACTCCTCGTAAATATCGGTAACCAGCAAAATCAGGTCGGCATCAACAATGGAGCCATCTACCTGGTGCATCATACTTTCGTGCAGCGCATAATGCGGTTTGATTACTCCGGGTGTATCAGAAAACACAATCTGGTAGTTCTCATCATTAACAATTCCCAAAATACGGTGCCTTGTGGTTTGCGCTTTGGGGGTGATGATTGACATTTTTTCGCCAACGAGGGCGTTCATAAGGGTTGATTTCCCTGCATTGGGCTTACCAATTATACTTACAAAACCTGCCTGGTGACTCATATAAAAATAATTAAAAATATATTTGGACTGCAAAGAAACGAATTATATCTTTGCAGTCCAATTAAAACGGASTGCAAATTGCATTTTGACAATTGGAAAGAGCTTTTCGAGGTTATGCCGAAAAGCAACAAACAACAAAATAGTGCGGGATGGAGCAGTTGGTAGCTCGTCGGGCTCATAACCCGAAGGTCGTAGGTTCGAGTCCTGCTCCCGCTACCTGAGTAAATAAAAAGCCTTAAGTCGAAAGATTTGAGGCTTTTTTGCTTTTGAATAACAAGAGCCGAAATTTTCTTCCTATTATTACCACATGCATCTTCATGTTGGCTTTCAGATCCTTTTTTTGGCTTTGCTATCATTTTTTAAACCGGAGAAAGCCGATTTAATGATCGCCGCTAAGCATCATAAAACGGGTAAAGTTCTTAAAACGCATAAGCACTCCCGTGTACATTACAGATCAGTAAACATAGATACGGCGATTTCTACAGAATGCACAACACCAGATGAATTAATAACTTTTGCTAAATCGCTCAAAGGTATAAGATATCGGTTTGGCTCCACAAATCCCGAAAAAGGGTTTGATTGCTCGGGGTTTGTTAATTACGTATTTCGTCATTTTGGAATAACCATCCCCAGGAGTTCTTCGGATTTTGCGGGTGTTAACAGCCTGGTAGGCCTGAACGAAGCGAAGCCGGGAGACCTGATATTGTTTACCGGGACAAAAAGCAGAAGAAGGGCCGGGCATATTGGTATAATTGTATCATTACCCGGAGAACCAATAATGTTTATACATTCTACATCGGGCA
Organism: Mucilaginibacter sp. P5_A6; assembly: GCF_056400585.1. Lineage (NCBI taxonomy): Bacteria > Pseudomonadati > Bacteroidota > Sphingobacteriia > Sphingobacteriales > Sphingobacteriaceae > Mucilaginibacter > Mucilaginibacter sp. P5_A6. Next base: position 106,345 of record NZ_JBFUKZ010000014.1, read on the forward strand.
AGGCAAATGGGGTTACAGAAACACCGTTAGATGATTATTATATGGGCAGATATATGAAAACGATCCGATTATTTACAGGCAATAACGGTAGTTTTATTGATTCGAAAGATGATTCGCAGGGTATAGATGGAGCGATTGATCGCTCGTCGGGTTCAAAACCCTGAGGTCGGCAGTTCGATCCCGCTCCTCCGCTGCTTGATAATAAGCATTTACGATAAAAAGCAAATGCCTTTCTTATTTCAGAACATACAAATGTTCATACACGCCGGACTTTGCAGAATATTAATTTCTCAAATCACTGAATTCCGGCAGCGTGGCGTGCTTAATGTTGGGGCATTATATGCAACCCGCAGGATCTGATGTTTTTTGACCAAGTTATCAATGAATTGCAATTTGAAAGAAGATATCCGGAAAGGTATTTGAAAGTGTGAGGCGGGGTGCCGGAAGATGTCCCGTAAGGATATCAAAGGTGCATCAACGGTGCATGAAAAAGCATCAAAAATTTGCGAGCTAAAAAGCCCCATTCAACCCCGGAAAGAATCCTTTGGAACCATATTTGCCATAGGTATAATCATCTTTAGCTGTGCTGGGGAGTTCCAGGTAAGGTATATTGCCACTGATTAAATAAGATCCCCGTGGAAAGTAGATTTTCGATTATTTTACACTGTAATGCCAAAACTTATCATACATTTGCAGCCCAACAAACAGTGCGGGATGGAGCAGTTGGTAGCTCGTCGGGCTCATAACCCGAAGGTCGTAGGTTCGAGTCCTGCTCCCGCTACACGTTAGCCCTTGTATTTTCTGAGATTCAGATAATTGCAAGGGTTTTTTATTTTCCATCAGGCAATAAATCCCCCTATAAACCTCTCCTTTGTTGACTGATATATAAGGAATAAAAAACACCAGTTAAGCACAAGGGTTCCGGAGATCTGCCAATCCAGGATATGCCGCAAATTTGCCTCATTTTTAATCAGCATCTTTTTAGCGTTTATCCGCCCATTTACAATTGGCTCAATTATTGCATAATTTGTTATGTTAGGTAAAGTTTTATTATATTAGATAAATTAAATTTGTATTACCAAGGTGAAATTTGCATTACCCGGGCAAAATGGTTTCAATCCCGGTAAAGCAAGCCACCTTCGCTTAAATAATTAACTTCCTATAATTATATAACTATTTGTGTTGTACTAAAGGGAATTAATGCCATGAATATTTCTTCAATTGATAATGATATTGGTAACGAAAATTTAACCCTGGGCCAACCTGACCTTGGACTTATTTTGGAAAAAGTGCTTCATCGGGAATGCATGTGTATTTCAGAAATTGCCAAAAATTTAAACGTCAGCCGCCGTACAGTTTACAACTGGTTCGGAATGAAAAATCTTGACCTTGAAATTATATACAAAATCGGGAACGTTACCGGGTATGATTTTTCTAAGGATATTCCGGGATTTGATAAAATGAAACAAGCGTTTGAGGAAAAAGCTATCAAACAAAGTTTAATTTTGGATGAAGAGGATTCAAACGCGGTACACTATTGGATGGAAAAATATATCAGTTTGCTCGAAAAGTATAATAACATTATACTTAAAGATTATGGAAAACTGAATGATAAAGAAATGCGGTAATTTCTTCAGAAAAACCAAACCTGAATAGATAACACTCACAATGGTTCTTGATTAAATAAATTAATAGACTTTCTAATTCGCCCCCACCTTTGGTGTAACCAATGGTGCTAAAGTATACGATGTTTTCGAGGAGCGTAAAAACCGTCGCAGGTTGGATTTAATAGTGGTAATAAATTCGTAATCGGTAGCTGTTTTTACCAGGAAGTAGCCAGGGCGGTAGCGCTGCATAAAGTCGGTAAGCTGTTGGTCTTTAAGGTGGGTTACACTGGCAACAAATACACGGTTAAACCTAAAATCTATCTCTCTTTGATGGAAATCTTTTTCAATTGTTTCGCGTAGCTTTTCGGCATTGCGCCCGCTGCGGCTAAAAGCATTGTACAGTGCGTCTATGCCTATGCCTGCCCCCAGACCGGGTGATATCGAGAGTAAACTCTGGCTGTATTCTGATCCATAAATTTTGGTGTAATCCCGTTTGGTGACCTCAAACTGTTTTTCAGGTGTAAGTACCGAGTCGCGGATGTACACCTCTTTCAGCATAATGGCCGATCGTTTCATATAAACGGCAAGTGCGTTACTACTCTGCACTTTTATAGTGTCGCTATAGTGATCGGCCTTAGTAAATATCAGGACATCACCCGGCTGGGCATCAATTGCAAATTCGCCTTTAAGCGTATTATAAACCGATTTGCCTGTTGTGGCGTTTTGTACGTTTACTTTGGCAATACGGTCTTTACTTTCTTTATCAAACACAATACCTTCCACCTGCTTTTGCTGTGCAAAAACCGGCATGCATAATGTGCTTAAAATCAAAAACAACCATACTTTCATTGTGGCGCCAAAAATAAACGTTCGGCTGTGTTTAGCCATCTTATTTAACAACAATTAACTTTTTTGGAAGAGTAAAGATTTTGGAGCAATGAGTAAGGATCTTCTACTTTCTATTGTTTCATTATAAGGCTCGAAGCAATGACGTGCTTTTTCTGATTTTCCCGACTCTTCCTCCTGACTCTATTTCACAACTACCAGTTTTTGTCCGATATGAATATTATTATCGGGGATACTGTTCAGCTCTTTTAGATCATCAACAGTTATTCCAAAACGTTTAGAAATATTATATAGTGTATCGCCCTGTTTTACGGTATAGATCTTATCGTCGGGCCTGGTTTTGGTGAGCGTATCAGCATTGGACCTGCCAATGCTATCATTGATTTGGGATAACACCCGGTCTTCGCGTTTTATCTTGGCTACTTCACCTTCCGCACGATCATACTGATCAAGATTGTATTTTATTATCAGGTTGATAAGTAATTGCGGGTATTTGGGGTTGGTAGCATACCCAGCCGCCTTTAATCCCCTGGCCCAGCCTTCATAATCGTTTTTATCTAACTCGAAAAGTTTAGCATAATTCTTCCGTTTTAAAAAAGTAGAATGATCACGAAAGGAATCCTCGGGGTTATCATATACCCTGAAACAGTCGTTGGCATTATCATCATCTTTGTAATAGCTTTTGCCCCTCCAATCGCTTGTACACTTAATGCCGAAATGGTTGTTGGCAAAACGGGCCAGTTCGCTGTTACCAGCACCGGATTCAAACAGGCCCTGTGCCAAAGTTATACTCGCAGGTATGCCATACTGGTTCATTTCCTGTATAGCAATTGCTTTAAACCTGTCAATATAATCTAACGAAGAGAGTGATTTGTAATTGGCAATAGATGCGCTGTTTGCCTTTTGGATATTGCTGTTGTTCCGGCGAACATCCCGGTTTGATATGGTTGTTTTTTTACGCGCGGAACAGGAGCTAAAACATACAATAGCTATCAGGAGCACAAAACTTATTCTTTGCATACAGTTAAACCTTATTTGAGGCAATTATTAATTCGCCAAAATAAGATTTTATTGTTTAGTTTCTGCTAATTCTTTAGGCTGATCACTCGGGTTTTCGTCCAGATCATGAAGATCATATTTTTTGATGATGCCTAAAACCTGGGAAGCCCATTTGCGGCTGCTGGCGTAACCGCTGCGCTGAATACCATGTGCCCAGCCCGCATAGTCATAATGGCTAAGTGCATCAGCCAGGTGGCTAAACTGCTTACGCTCGGTCATGATTCGTGCAAAATCCTGGAAGGAATCTAAAACCGAATCGTATTTTTTATATGCCGACCGGATTTTTTTGTTGTGTTTAATAAAAACTACACTGCCTCCGCCTTTTACTCCAAACTGGTTATTAAGGTTTTGCGCAATTGTACTGTTGCCACAGCCCGATTCATGCATGGCCACACCTAAAACTATACTTGCTGGAATCCCCGTTTCATGCATGATGCGAATGGCATCGTCTTTAAACTTCTGGATGTAAGATTGTGAAGTGTTCTTTTGCGCTGAAGCGGCAAGTGTTGAGATCAACAGGGTTGTAATCAGTAAGATTTTCTTCATAATTTATTTTTTTCTGATAACCAATAGTCCATCGCGTACAGGCAGGATCAGTTTTTCTATCCTGGTGTCAACAGCTATGTGGTCATTTAGTTTGCGAATATTTTCGGTATCGGTATCTTTTTCAGGCCCGTATACTTTTCCTTTCCACAAAACATTATCAATTATTATTAATCCTCCGGATCTGACTTTGTCAAAAACCAATTGAAAGTAGGTAAAATTATTCTTTTTATCAGCATCAATAAACACCAAATCGAAAACATCTGCATACAAATCAGAAATAATGGCCTCTGCCTCCCCAAAATGCAGCTTTATTTTATTTTCAACATTTGTTAGTTTAAAGTGTGAATTGATGATATCCTCCATTTCGCGGTTCACCTCAATGGTATGCAGAATGCCGCCCTCAACCAATCCTTCGGCCAGGCAAATTGCCGAGTAACCGGTATAGGTACCTACCTCAAGGATGCATTTTGGTGCTACCATTTTGCTCAAGAAACTAAGCAACCTGCCCTGGTAATGACCCGATAACATGTGCGGCCTTAGCACTTTTAAATGCGTTTCGCGGTTCAGTTGCTGCAAAGCTTCCGGCTCCGGGTCGCAATGGTCATCTAAATATGCCTGTAAAGCAATAGGGAGAATATCCATGCCGCAAAGATAGGAATTTTGTTTTTAATGAAAAAAGGGACCAATATGCCACATTAATTGATGTTGTTATCTACATTTATTACCTTTCCACTTCATGATCTACAATAAAAAAAATGTTTTTTTTAACCGGCTTATCCATTATTATATAAAGTGGGTTGTTGGCAAACATTTTCATGAAGTACTTTGTGATATCATCGAAACAGATAATAAACGGGCGATATTGCTTGTAGCAAACCATTTTAGTTTTTGGGATGGTTTGATCTTGTACTGCATAAATGATAAACTTCTGAAAAAAAAATATCATGTAATGGTAGAAAAGGAAACCGTACATATGCTCCATTATTTGAAATTTGTCGGGGCTTTTTCTATTACCAAAAGATCCAGGGACGTCATCGAGTCACTTAACTATGCGGCAGAATTATTGAACGATCCACAAAATTTGGTGTTGATTTTTCCACAGGGTAAGTTATTTTCAAATTATGTTGATGATGTTCGTTTTGATAAAGGGGTGTTCAGAATAATGCAAAAAGCGCAGATAAACTTCCAGTTGGTGTTTGCTTCAACATTTATTCAGTATTTTAAGCATAAAAAGCCCACTGCAACCGTTTACTTAAAAAGCAACATCGAAAAGTATACAAACATAACCGAGCTAAAAGTGGCTTACCAGCAACATTACAGCAGCACAAAACTGCTTCAAACCGAATTTGATATATAAAGTGACCGTAATTATATTAATCACCCTTTTTTTTATCGTTCTGCGTTTCTCGGTAACGCTGTTCAATTTTATATCCGATCCTAAATTGCGCCGCGTAGGCAAGCAATACAGCGATATGGTTTCTATTCTGATCCCCGTACGAAATGAAGCTGATAATATTTTAACCCTGCTCAAATCCATCCATCAACAAGACTATCAAAATTATGAGGTTATCATACTGGATGATGGATCAACTGATGATACTTTTGCGGTTTGCTCTGTGTTCAATAAAACACACCCAAAGTTTAATGTAATTAAGGGCGGCGGGCTGCCCGCAGGCTGGATAGGTAAAAATTACGCCTGTCACCAACTGGCCCAACAGGCAGGCGGTAACTATTTGCTTTTTTTAGATGCCGACGAGCAGATAAAACCAGGCCTCATCAATAGCGCCATACACCGGATGCACCTGAACAAGCTGGGCCTGTTAAGTCTTTTTACCAACCAGGAAATGGTGACCATGGGCGAAAAGCTGGTAGTACCCCTGATGCATTTTGTATTGTTAAACCTGCTGCCAGTTCGATTGATTTCCCTGGTGAAAAACCCATCAATAGCGGCGGCCAGCGGGCAATTTATGTTGTTTGATGCGATGATTTACCATGAGGAACAATGGCATAGAGTAGTAAAAGACAAAGTGGTTGAGGACGTGGAAATTATGAGGTTAATAAAAACCAAAGCGTACAATGGCGAAGCTTTGCTGGCCAACGGTATGATAAGCTGCCGCATGTACAAAAACTATAATGAAGCAATTAATGGTTTCAGCAAGAATTTTTTGGCGGCGTTTAATTACAGTGTTATCGGTTTTTTAATTTATTTAATGCTGGTTATCATTTTCCCGATGATACTTATCATGACGCTGAATTTTCCATTGATACTATTTATGTGTGGTCTTATTATCCTAACCCGCATTATGATCTCATTGGAGTCGGGGCAAAATGCGCTATACAATGTAGTACTGCATCCGCTGCAAATATTTAATATGCTGCTTATTGCAGTGCTATCTATCCAGAAGCACCTCACCAAAACAACCGTATGGAAGGGGCGCAGGATTTGAACAATCAGTTATCAACAGGCAGCACAAAAACAGAGCGTGTTGCCGTTATTATTATTGTGTTGTTTCATGTAGTGGGATTGATCGGTTTTATCATCCCGTCTTTAACAATACTTTTCTTAAAATTGGTCCCCTGGCATTTAATGCTGATGGCTGTTGTAATTGTTTACAGCCATAATCAACCAAGCGCAAAATTCTTATTATTTGTGTTGCTTGTTTTTACAATAAGTTTTTCGGCCGAGCTTATTGGTGTACACACCGGTCTGTTATTTGGCAATTATAGCTATGGTGAAACTCTTGGAATTAAACTATTTAATATTCCCCTGATGATTGGGATAAATTGGTTTCTACTTATTTACGCTGCGGGTGTGCTCATGCAAAGAAGCCGTATCAGGAATGTTTTCTTCCGGATTATAACCGGAGCCCTGGTACTCGTTCTCCTTGATCTGGTTATAGAGCCTGTCGCCATTCACTTTGACTACTGGCATTGGACTGGAAATAGTATTCCGCTAAAAAATTATTTCTGTTGGTTTTTATTAAGTACTGGAATGCTGTTCATCTTTGAAAGGTTCCGGTTTAAACCGCAAAACAAAGCCGCTATGGTATTGCTTATAATTCAGTTTGTGTTTTTCATGATATTAGGATTGATTTAAATGTATTATTCAAAGACCAGTTACAGACTTTGTTAATTCCTTAAATCCTGTCAAAAAATCAACAAATACAACAAAATCATTAAATCAAGGTTATATTTGCAACATAATGGGAGCGTACAACTTACAGGTTACTATCGATCAGGATTCGGGCTTTTGCTTTGGGGTAGTTTACGCCATTGATATGGCCGAGGAAATACTGGCCGAAGATGGCTACCTGTATTGCCTGGGCGATATTGTACATAATGATGAGGAAGTTGACCGCTTAAAAGCTCAGGGGCTACGGATAATTGATCATGCTGAGCTAAAGGATTTGCATAACGAAAAGGTGCTTATTCGCGCCCATGGCGAAGCCCCCGATACTTACCGTACCGCTTTAGAAAACAATATTACCCTCATTGATGCCTCATGCCCTGTAGTTTTAAAGCTGCAAAACCGTATAAAAACATCCTACGACTCAAATGAAAAAATCCTCATATTTGGTAAGCACGGCCACGCCGAGGTAATAGGCCTTGAAGGGCAAACCAATAACGAAGCCCTGGTTTTCCAGGATATTGCCGAGCTGGATAATATGGAGCTGCCCCACAACATTACGCTTTACAGCCAAACCACCAAGAGTATGGAAAAGTTCTATAGCGTAAAAGATGAGTTGATTTCAAGGGGATATGATTTGAAGGCTAATGATACCATCTGTCGCCAGGTATCAAACAGGGATAAGGATTTGCCAAAATTTGCTACACGCTTTGACAAGATCGTTTTTGTATCAGGCAAAAAATCATCAAACGGAAAAGTATTGTTTGAGGTTTGTCGCAAACATAACCCCAACACCTATTTCATTTCGTCAACCGGTGAACTGGAACTATCCATGTTTTCGCCAAATGACACGGTTGGTATAGCCGGCGCCACATCAACTCCTATGTGGCTGATGCAGCAGGTAAAAGCCGCCATTGAAAATTTTTAACAGCACGCTTTTTGCTGTTACATCAATCACATGCAAAAAAGCCCCTCACATATTGGTTTACTGATTGCCATAGTCGTTATAGGTTGTTGGGCCGCATCCATCATCCTGTTAATGCAGTGGCATTTCAGCTTTACAAATCCGCTGGTTTACCTATTTATTTTGGTACAAATGCATTTGTATACCGGGCTATTCATTACCGCGCACGATGCTATGCATGGCACTATATCGCCCTATCGCGGTATTAATAACTTTACTGGTTACCTATGCACTTTTCTATATGCATCTTTCTGGTATCCGCAGCTTTACGCAAAACATCATCTACACCATAGCCACGTCCATACAGCGCAGGATCCGGATTATCATAACGGCGGTTTCTGGAGCTGGTATGTAACATTCATCCGCAATTACTTATCTATATGGCAAATTGTGGTGATGGCTGTATTGTTCAATATTTTAAAAATGTGGATTCCGCAGGCCAACCTGTTGCTTTTTTGGGTAGTTCCCTCGCTGTTGAGCACCTTACAGTTGTTTTACTTTGGCACTTACCAGCCACACAAAGGTGAACATGATAATAAATATTTTGCCCGCAGCCAGGCTAAGAATCATGTATTGGCTTTTTTTAGCTGCTACTTTTTTGGATATCACTATGAACACCACGATTCGCCCGCTACCCCATGGTGGATGTTATGGAAAAATCGTATTCAAAAAACAAAGAACGGTCAATTATAGTGTTTTGCAGATGCCCACTTTGTTTTGACCTTACCCATTGCAGGCTTGAGAGTATTCCCTTAGCTTAACTTAGAAACAAATTTTCCTTTATTGCCGGTATAAAGTTGTTTTTAAGGGCAGTATCAAAAAGCAGCTTAATTGCTTTTCTTCCATCTTCGCCCAGTTCAACAGAATACTTGTTTACATAAAGTTCGATGTGCTTGTACATTACCGCTTCACTCATTTCCTGTGCATGTGAGCGGATAAACTCCAGCCCCGATTTGGGATTGGCAAAAGCAAACTCAACCGATTTGTGTAATACCCGGTTCAGTTTGTGCTGAATAGCCGCTGGCAGGCTACGGCTTGCCACTATGCCCCCAAGCGGAATAGCACAGCCGGTTTGTTTTTCCCAATGGTCGCCAAGATCGATGATCTTTTTTAAACCCTTATCCTGGTAAGTAAAGCGATTTTCGTGAATAATAAGGCCAATATCTACCCGCCCCTCCAATACAGCATTTTCAATATCCGAAAAAACCAGCTCAATTTTGTTAGTAGCGTTCGGGAAGGCATTGCCCAATAAAAAATTAGCAGTGGTATACTTGCCAGGGATTCCTATTAGGGGTTGCGGATCGCCGGATTCGAGTTGCGCAAGCAATTTTTCAGGGTCATCTTTACATATCAGCATCGGCCCAACTCCAAACCCTAATGCGCTGCCAGAATCAAGCAGTACATATTTATCGGCTACATAAGCAAAGGCGTGGTAGCTTAGTTTAGTAACATCCAACTCGCCGCGAAAAGCTTTTTGATTAAGTGTTTCCACATCATCATAAAAAACCTCAAACTCAAGGCCTTCGGTATCAATTTTATGATGTATCAGTGCGTCGAAAATAAAGGTATCGTTAGGGCAGGGCGAAAAGCCGAGGGTTAATTTCATAATATTAAAGTGTAGTATATATAACCTGATTAAAGCTTAATGACAGCATCGATCAGATCAATAGCAAAGGTATTCAGATTTTTTATTGCGAGTCCTATCTGCCAGCTATCGCGGTTACGTTTTTCTACATAATTTGACACAGCCCTGATTTGCATACACGGCGCATTGACCTGTTGGCATGCGTAAAAAAAAGCCGCCCCTTCCATGCTTTCCAACTGCGGATCTAAACGGTCCTTTACTTTTTTAATAGACAACTCATTCCCATGAACAGTATTTACAGTGATGGCCCGCACCTTTTTCAGGGAAAAATTACCTACAACTTCTTCAAGAGTAGTTGTGGGCTTATAAGTAACTTCGCCAAAACCCAAAACATTCATGGGTATAAATTGCTCATCATCTTCGGCGCCAGTCTCTGCAAAGGTATCTTCGGTAATTTCCACCACCGCGCCCGGCTGAATGTTCCGGTCGAAGCTGCCGGCGATTCCCAAATTTAGTATCAGGTCGTATTTGGGCAGTGTAAGATGATGGCCAAGCGCAAAAGCAGTAGGCACCATGCCTGCACCGGTTATAAGCACAGCTATTTTATTACCAAAGTATTTGCTAAGAGGTTCTATCTCAGGGGCGGTCGCGGCAACTACCAATATAAGCATATGGTTTTTAAATGTTTTGATGAAGTTTTTTGGGTACTAATATAAAACAACTCGCCTGTTTTTGTTTTGTATATTTGCACTCACGATATATTATGATGATACATATAACGCGCAAGGAACATTTTAATGCCGCTCACCGGATGTACCGTGAGGAATGGAGCGCTGAAAAAAACAATGAGGTATTTGGCAAATGCGCCAATCCTAACTGGCATGGTCATAACTACAACTTGTTTGTAACCGTTAAGGGCGAAGTTACGCACGCAACTGGTTATCTTATTGACCTTAAAGAGTTGAAAATTATCATTAACGAATTTGTTATTGAAAAGCTCGATCATAAAAACATCAACAAAGATGTTGATTTTATGGCGGGTAAAATGGCATCAACGGAGTTGCTTTGTATAGAAATATTTAACCAGCTTAAAACGCCTATTGAGGCTTATGAGGGTGTATTTTTGCACTCGGTTAGATTGTATGAAACTGAAAATAATTCGGCCGAGTATTTTGGCGGATAACTTTATAAAATGATTGACAAAAACCACATCCCCGACCGTGATGATGATATTGACGGTTATACCAAGGTAGACAGATATAATCCTCAACTGATTGAAAGCCTATCGGCCAATTATCTTAACGTTTTAAAACAGATCGGCGAAAATCCCGAACGTGAAGGTTTATTAAAAACCCCCGAGCGCATTGCTAAAGCCATGCTTTTTCTTACACATGGATATGATCTGGATGCAAAAACAATCATGAGCTCAGCTATGTTCAAGGAGGATTACAGCCAGATGGTTATTGTTAAGGATATTGAGGTGTACTCTATGTGCGAGCACCATATGCTGCCTTTTTTTGGCAAGGCGCATATTGCCTATATTCCTAACGGATATGTTGTAGGCCTGAGTAAGATACCCCGTATAGTTGATGTTTTTGCCCGCAGGCTGCAGGTACAGGAACGGCTTACCAACGAGATTCGTGACTGTATCCAGGAAACACTTAACCCTTTTGGTGTTGGTGTTGTTATTGAATGCCGCCACTTGTGTATGAGCATGCGGGGGGTACAAAAGCAAAACTCCGTAACTACCACATCGGCATTTACAGGTGAGTTTTTAAAAGAAAAAACACGAACCGAATTTTTAAATTTGATAAGTTCTAAGTTGGGTTAAGCCCTCCGGTCCTCTAAAGGGGGAATACGAAGGGTTGATAAATAATAAGTATTATAAACATAAAAATTCCCCCTTTAGGGGGTTAGGGGGCACATGAAAGCATATATTTTTCCGGGGCAGGGTGCCCAGTTTGTAGGTATGGGTAAAAATCTTTATGATCAATCAGAAAAAGCCCGCGAACTATTTGAAAAAGCCAATGAGATATTGGGTTTCCGCATTACCGATGTGATGTTTGACGGCACAGCCGAAGACCTGGTACAAACCAACGTAACCCAACCAGCTATATTTTTGCACTCGGTTATTTTAGCCACCGTTTTAGAGGATGACTTTAAGCCAGAGATGGTTGCAGGTCATTCATTAGGTGAGTTTTCTGCCCTGGTGGCAGCCGGCGCTTTATCATTTGAGGATGGTTTGCGTTTGGTAGCTGCCCGTGCCAATGCCATGCAAAAAGCATGCGAACTGCAGCCATCTACCATGGCGGCAATTTTGGGCCTGGATGATTTTATTGTTGAAGATGTTTGCCAGCAGGTAAGCGATGTGGTAGTAACCGCAAATTACAATTGCCCCGGTCAGCTGGTAATATCCGGTACCATTGCCGGGGTTGACGCGGCTTGCGAAAAACTGCTTGCAGCCGGAGCAAAAAGGGCTTTAAAGCTTAAAGTTGGGGGTGCTTTCCACTCACCATTAATGGAGTCTGCACGGGTTGAGCTGGAAGCGGCCATTGTCGCCACCGAGATTAAATCGCCGGTTTGCCCTATCTACCAAAATATAGATGCCAAACCATATACCGATCCTGCACTTATAAAACAAAATTTAATAGCCCAGCTTACAGGAGCCGTGAGATGGACACAAACCGTTAAACACATGATGGAAGATGGAGCAACCTCCTTTACCGAAGTTGGTCCGGGCAATGTATTACAAGGCCTTGTAAAAAAAGTTGACAGGGCTATGGTTACTGAGAGTGCCGAGCTAACGCAATAACTTTAAAAAGCACTGTATAGTGCTTTTTGTTTTTTAAATCAATTTATCTGATAATAATTTGACCGCATCCGGAAAAATACGTTTGTTGCTTACCCTGATAGGTATTGGTTTATTGTTTGCGGCCATTATTGTCCAAAAAACATATACCCCAATAAATAACCTGTTGCAAACAGCGCAAACACTCGAGGATAATTTACATAAAAAAGAAGCTTACATTAATAAGCAAATAAACGATAAAGTACAGTTTAATAAATTTAAAACGCTTACCGATAATGACCAGGATGCCATTAACAGCATTAATGATTTTACTACCCAAAAGAACATTTGGTTTGTAACTGCTTATAAAAACCGGTTAAGCTTTTGGAGTGGCATTAAAGTTTTGCCTGATAGCTTAGATGGCATTAAAGAAGGGAATTCGTTTATTAAGCAACCTAATGGTTACTACGAAGCGATTAAAAAAACTGACGGCGATTTCTCCGTTATCTTTTTCATCCCGGTAAAAATTAACTATGCATTTACCAACCAATACCTTCAAAATACCTTCGCAAGAGACCTTACTCCCAGTGACAATATTGAGATTGCCAATTTTATTGACAAGGATGTTTATAATATTCATAGCAGTAATAATGATTACCTGTTTTCTGTAAAGCAAAAGCCAGGGGCCGTTAACGATGCCTTTATTTATTACGAGTTAGCAATATGGATTTTAACAATCATAACACTTTGCATTTTAATCCATAATATTTGCTGCTATGTAGCTGCAAATGGATATGCCTGGTTATCCGTAGTGTTTATGGCGCTGTTTATTGTACTGCTCCGATTTGTTAACTTACATTATCACCTCCCCGATTTTAATGGAATGCTCAGGGTCTTTGACCCTAAAATTTACCATTCCGGTATTTTATATCCTTCTTTGGGCGATCTTTGCATCAATATATTATGTGTTTTTTGGTTCGTTGCTTTTGTATACCTGCAACGGCGCCGCCTGTTTACTATTGTATTTGGCAATGTTGCCGGCTATTTTACGGTAATAAGTTGTATACTACTGCTTATAGCTGTTTCTACATCACTATTAAGGTTGTTTTATGATCTTGTTGTTAACTCAGACATCAACTTTAATGTAAACAATGTACTTAACCTGTCTTCATTCAGTGTTCTGGGTGTTTTAATGCTCTGTTTTAGTTTCCTTATTTTTTACCTGATTGACGAGGTTGTTCTTTTTCTGTGCCTTAAACTGGATGTTCCAAGATCGCACCAGGCATTTTTGTTCGCAGCAAGCATTATCATCACCACAATTGTTTTTGCTTTCTACCATGAGTTTACTGTGTTTTACCTGTTGTGGATGTTGTTGGTCATGATCAGGGCGTATGGCTTTATATACCAGGGTAGCAGGCTTACCACAAGTACTTTTTTAGGCATCCTTTTAATATGCGCTCTTATTTCGGCCATTAGGCTTAATCATTTTGAGAGCATCAAAGAAGAACATATTCGCAAGGGCGTGATACAAAAGCTGGAAGAACCCGATGACCGCTCGGCCGAAAACTCTTTTAAAATAGTAGAAGGCAGGATTGTTACCGATACGGCTATCATACGCTACTTTAAAGAAAATGTGCATAATATCGAGTACCTTAAAACTCGTTTTCAAAAACTTTATTTTGACGGTTACTTATCAAAATATGGGCTAAAAGTACATGAATATGATGCGATGGACCAGCCAATGTCCGATGATAATTTTTCGCTGAACGTATTTAAAGACCAGGTGGTTTATAGTTCGTTTAAGGTGTCGGCTTATTTTTACCGGATCAACGAGTTGTTCGGATTTCAGAGTTACTTTGCTATACTGCCTATAAGCTACAGGCACAAAAAACTGGGGACATTGGTGGTTGAGTTTAAGTCAAAACCGCTGCAATCGTTAGTAGGAACTTTCCCCGAGTTATTGATAGATGGTAATTTAAAAAGCGAGGATGAGCTTAAGGATTATTCATACGCGTACTATATCGATAATAAGCTGCAAAGTCAAAAAGGGAATTATGTTTACTCCCTTAATAATACCGATTTTAATGGTACGCTTAAAAAGTATACTGTAAAAACAACTAAAAGCAATAATCCCGAATGGTACAATACCTTTACCAAGTATGAGCACCTGATATATAAACCCACTAAACGTAATTTAATAGTGGTGAGCAAGGAGGTAAATCCATTATATTATAGTGTAACTTCCATTACCTTCTTTTTCTTGGCTTTGCTGATATTTAGCGCCGTCGTCATAATTTTAAGGGGAGCCTGGGTACGTATCAGGATATTAAGTATTAAAGATGATAAGATCCGCTGGACTTTCAGGATAAATTTTGATAAGGTACTTTATAAAACCCGCATCCAGTTTGTGATGATATTTGCGGTAGTGGTTACGCTTATAGTTGTAGGTTTTATCACTTTTATATCTATTGGTAACCAGTACCAAAAACAGCAGGATAAACAGATCCGGGATAAAATTACCAGCATTACCGAGGCATTCCAAACAGGCATATTAAACAAATACATTTATAATGTGAATGAAAAAAGCCAGGTAGACTTCAATGACCTGGCCAAAACCTACTCAACCGACCTGATATTGTTTGATACGAATGGGGTACCCCTGGTAACAACACAGCCCAAAATTTACGAATATGGCCTGGTAGCAAAAAAAATGAACTCAAGGGCCTATATATTTTTGAGCAAGCTGCAAAAAACCGAGTTTGTGAATGACGAGCGTATAGGTGAACTAAGTTATAAGGCGGCCTACGCCCCTATAGTAACTTCAGGTAACAAAACCGTTGCTTACGTACAATTACCTTATTTTTCTAACGAGGCCGACTACAAGGAACGGATCAGTTCGTTACTTAATGTAATGATCAATGTATACGCGCTGGTCTTTATAGCTATAGGTTTGTTTGCAATTATTATTGCAAGGCAAATTACCACGCCATTAAGCTTTATACAGGATACACTGAGCAGAACCATATATGGTAAAAAGAATGAGCCAATAAAATGGCAACGTAACGACGAGATAGGGGCCCTGGTTAAGGAGTATAATAAAATGATATCGGCGCTGGAAAATAGTGCCAACAGGCTGGCTCAGTCCGAACGTGAAAGTGCCTGGCGGGAAATGGCCAAACAGGTTGCCCACGAAATTAAAAACCCTTTAACGCCTTTGAAGCTGGGCTTACAACTGCTTGATAAATCCTGGCGGGACAAAGACCCTAAATTTGATCAAAAATTTGAGCGTTTTAGCAAATCATTTGTTGAACAGATAGAAAGCCTGTCGTCAATAGCATCCGAATTTTCGGCATTTGCTAAAATGCCCGATACCCGTATCGAGCCTACTAACATTTTTGATATGCTAAACCAGGCAGTTACCATTTTTAAACAGATGGATAATATTCACATTAGTTTTCAACCGCCCGAAACGCCATTTATCATTAATGCAGATCGCGATCAATTGTTACGTTGCTTTAATAACTTGTTAAAGAATGCCATTGAAGCCACACCACCCGACAGAAAAGGGCTGATAGATATCAATTACCTGGTAACCAGTAAGAATGTATTACTTACTATAAAGGATAACGGTAACGGCATCCCCGAAAACATGCGCGAAAAAATATTCGAGCCCAACTTCACCACCAAAAGCTCGGGTACGGGGCTGGGGCTTGCCTTTGTTAAAAACTCTATAGAGAATGCCAATGGCAAGATATGGTTTGAAACTACTATTAATATAGGAACTTCTTTTTATCTGAGCTTTCCAGCCGCGTAATTTAGGCGAAAGGTAAAGGGCGAAAGGTTAAAGGTAGCTTCAGCCTTGCCTATTAAAAGAGTTCAAAGTCAAACTGTAATTGCTTTAAACCCTTTTGCCTTTGACCTTTTGGCTTTAAGCTTTAACGAATTTCTTCACCGTTTCAGTAACATGCGCCAAATGATGATTACTGTGCCATGCATAAAGTGCAAGTCCTTTTTTAAGAGAAACAACATCGCCTGATGCCGGGTGTACAAAGGTGCGTTCCCATTCGTTTTCGGTAAAACTTTCAAACAGGGCTACCATATGAATGTGAATCCCTTCCAGTATTTTTAATGACGGTTCAACAGGCAGGCGATAATCTGGTAATAACGCCCAGTCGGCTTCCTCGTAGGGTTTTATTATAGGGTTGCTTTCGGTAAGCGCCAGTTTAAAACGGGTAATAGAGTTCATATGGCTATCGGCCAGGTGATGGATCACCTGCCTCAATGTCCAGCCTCCTGTGCGGTATGGGGTATCCAGTTCCTGGTAATTAAGACCGGCTATGGCATTGCGCAGTTTGCCGGGCAGTGTGCGCAGGTCATCAATCCATTCGCGTATGTTTTCATCGGTGTATGATGCCGGGGGAGCGAATTTCCCTATCGGGTATTTCATCTGTTCGTCTGTCATAAGCTTTAAAAAAAATTAAATTAGCTATAATTTTATAGTACCACAAGCTTTTAGTCTAAATTAGCGTTCTGTACGTGTTATTTATACCGATGATAAAAAAGCTGCTTTTAGTACTGTTACTATTAAAATGTTCATTTACATACGCTCAAACCATTAAAACCGACATTTTGGTAATTGGGGGCGGCCCCGGCGGTACCGCGGCAGCAATTCAGGGAGCGCGAAGCAAAATAAAAACCCTGCTTATTGAGCAGGGGCCGCAATTATGCCCGTCCATGGTTTCCCAAACTATGATAACGATTGCCGTCGGCCAGGATCTGCACTCAGGTATCTGGGGCGAATTTCGTAAAAGGGTAATGGCGTTTTATAAAGCAACACCCGGATACGATACCACCTATAGCGCCCCCCTCCGCTTTGAACCCTATACCGGGGCTGCTATCCTTA
Organism: Mucilaginibacter sp. P5_A6; assembly: GCF_056400585.1. Classification (NCBI taxonomy): domain Bacteria; kingdom Pseudomonadati; phylum Bacteroidota; class Sphingobacteriia; order Sphingobacteriales; family Sphingobacteriaceae; genus Mucilaginibacter; species Mucilaginibacter sp. P5_A6. Next base: position 123,770 of record NZ_JBFUKZ010000014.1, read on the forward strand.
AAAAAATAGCCGACACCGTAAAAAACCTCAGCATAAAACTAAATGCACCTGTTACAGTCATTAAGAAAGATGGCGATGCCTGGCAGGTAACCATCAGCCAGGATGGCGCATCGCAGCTAATAAAAGCCAAAGTGATCGTTGATGCCAGTAAAGATGGAATAGCCACTCAGAAATTCAATCCAGACTTTAAAGTTTTTGAGCCCGTTGCCGGCAATTTTGAGGCAACAACATACCGTACCAGCATTGCGGCCGGTAATGATTTCGGGGGAGCGCGCGGCGATACCATGCTTTCCAAAAACAATTATCCTCAGTTGCCGGCTTACTGCATCCCGCTTAGCGCGATAGTGGCAAAAAGCGCCGACAATTTATTGATAACCGCCAAGCTTATTCCCGAAGATAATATACAATACCTGCCCAACTACCTTACAATAGGCCAGGGTGCCGGTGCAACTGCAGCCTTTTGCGCATTTTTCAAAACTACCACCCGCAAATTAAATGTGCGGGCTATACAGGGCGAGCTACTGGATTTTAAAGCATACCTAATGCCTTTTGCCGATATCAAACAAGACGATCCGTATTTCAGGTCTGTTCAACAGGTTGGGGCTACGGGCTTGTTAAAGGGAGTGCAAAACAGCAACAGCACAAGAATGTTTTTCGTGCCCGATTCGGCTGTTAATACTGCCGAAATTGAGCCTGTTTTGAATGAGATTTATTCACGTACTTTTTTATGGTTTAACAGGGAGAAACCTGCCACAAGGTTTACAGTGGGTAACCTGTTATCGCTTATCAGCGAGATAACCCTTGCAGATCCTAAAACATTGCAGACAAGTACGGCCAAAACCTGGAAAACGCAATATAAATTCACCGCTGATTTTGACATGAACCGCCCCGTAACCAGGCGTGAATTTGCCGTATTAGTAAATAAATTTTTAAACCCATTTGCACGAACGGTGGACATGGCCGGGCGATTGGTAAATTAAGGTTGTTTTAGGCTTTGCAATAAACAGCCAGAAGCTTTGTTTTGTCACTGGTTTAGCCCTTTACTATGCCATATACATGCTCATCCAAAACAACGCCTTTCTTAAAAATAGCATTCCTCAAAATTCCTTCTTTAACAAATCCGGCTTTTTCCAGTACCCGCATTGATTTGGGATTATTGCCAAGCACCCCGGCCTGCATCCTCACAATATCTAAATTGTTAAAACCGTAATCAACTACCAGTTTTAATACCTGGGGCATAATACCCCTGCCCCAATACGCTTCGCCAATCCAGTACCCCATCAATGGCGCTTTGCTGTAAATATCTTCCCTGAAATCAATCCCGATCACACCAACAACCTGATCGTCAACAGCAATAGCAAAATGAGTTTGAGGCTCTTCGGTCATTTTTAATTTGATGAAAGCGATAGCATCATCTACAGTATAAGGCGATGGAAACCGATCAAATAAAAAATCGCTGATATTGGTATTATCTGCATGTTTTTGCAGTGATGCCGCATCTCCTTCGCGTAACTGCCGTAATGTAAAACCCTGGCCGTGTAGTTCCATTTTGTAACAATAAGATGGTTAAAATTAGCAAACCAAACCTAAACTGTTAAATTGCATTCGCGTAATTATTACGCTGGATAAAGACCGACAATGAAAAAAATATTTACGCTGTTATTAATCGCAAACACTACAGCTGCAATTGCCCAAAAGCTTGATACGCTTACTATAGAAAAGATCATGCGCGACCCAAAATGGATTGGTGTATCGCCCTCAAATATCCACTGGAGCGATGACAGCAAAAAGGTTCTTTTTACCTGGAACCCTGATAAAGCAAGCACTGAAGGGCTATTTGCCAGTACTCCTGCTAACATTACGCCACAAAAAGTGAGTATTGCCAATCGGCGCAGCTTACCCGGTAATGGTAGCTGGAATAAAACACATACCCAAAAGGTTTTTGAAAAAAATGGCGACCTGTTTTTGGAAGATCTTAAATCGGGCAAAACAACACAGCTCACCCACACCGAACAGCGTGAGAGCTCGCCGGTTTTTAATGGCAATGAAAGCCGGGTAATATTTTCGCAAAGCAACAACCTGTTTGCCTTAAAACTTAACGGTACCGGGCTGGAACAGTTAACCAACTTTGTAAAAGTAAAAGGTAAAAAAAGCAAGGATGAGGTCAACGAACAGGAAAAATGGCTTAAAAAACAACAATTTGAATTGTTTGATATTATAAAAATCGAGAAAAAACAAGAAAAATATGATTCTGTAGAGAATGCTGCCATGGAGCCTAAACAATTAAAGGAATTGGTTTTTGGCGATAAAAGAGTTGGCAGGGTTAAGGCCAGCCCGGATGAACGGTTTGTAACCTATAGGCTAACCAAACCCGCAGAGGATGTTAAAAACGCGATAGTTCCTAACTATGTAACCGAATCGGGTTTTACAGAGGATATTCCCAACCGCTCCAAAGTAGGGCGGCCATCATCAACTTCCGAAACCTATATTTTCGACAAGCAACGCGATACGGTATACCGCATTATTACCAATGATATCCCCGGTATAAAAGACCTGCCCGATTATGTAAAGGATTACCCCAAAGAGCTTGAGGAACTTAAAAAGCAAAATGCCGACAGGCAGGTAACCATAGAAGGCCCTTTTTGGAGTGATAACAACGCAAATGCGGTTGTGATCATCTCTGCCCTGGATAATAAAGACCGCTGGATCATGCGCCTTGCCCCTTTAACCGGCAAACTAACCCTGTTAGACCGCCAGCGGGATGAAGCGTGGATTGGCGGGCCCGGTATAGACGACTCAGCAACGGGTAATGCAGGGTTTATTGACAATAATCACTTTTATTTCCAGAGTGAAGCCAGCGGCTACTCACACCTATATATAGTTGATGTAAACACAGCTGCCAAAAAGCAACTAACCAGCGGCAAATGGGAGGTACAAACCCTGCAATTGGCCAACGATAAAAAGAAGTTTTATTTTACGGCCAATATTGATCATCCCGGTGCAACCAGCTTTTACAGCATCCCGGTTAGTGGCGGCACTCCCACTAAAATAACCGGCATGAAAGGCGGTAATGATGTAACACTATCGCCCGATGAAAAATGGCTGGCTATCCGTTATTCGTACTCCAATAAGCCATGGGATCTGTATGTGCAGGCTAATAAGCCGGGTGCAAAAGCTGTGCAGGTAACTAATTCGGTAAGTGCCGAATATAAGTCGTACCCATGGCGGGATCCGGAGGTCATCACCTTCAAAAACCGCTATGGCAGCGATGTTTATGCACGGCTTTACCTGCCCAAAAAAGCCAATCCGGCCAAACCTGCTGTTGTATTTGTGCATGGTGCAGGTTATTTGCAGGAAGTAACTTATTCCTGGAGCTATTATTTCCGCGAGTTTATGTTCAACAATATGCTGGCCGATAATGGTTATGCCGTGATTGATATTGATTATACGGCAAGCGCCGGCTATGGGCGCGACTGGCGTACCGGCATCTATCGCCATATGGGCGGTAAAGATTTAACAGACCAGGTTGATGGTGTAAAATACCTGGTTGATAAATACGGTGTAAATCCTAAGCATGTTGGTTTGTACGGCGGATCGTACGGTGGTTTTATTACCCTGATGGGTATGTTTACCGAGCCCGACGTTTTCGCCGCGGGTGGAGCTATCCGTTCCGTTACCGATTGGGCGCATTATAACCACGAATACACATCCAACATTTTAAATGAACCATTTACAGATGAAACGGCTTACCGTAAAAGCTCCCCCATATATTTTGCCAATGGATTAAAGGGCAATTTGCTAATGCTGCACGGTATGATAGATCAGAATGTGAACTACCAGGATATCATCCGCCTGAGCCAAAAACTCATAGAGCTGCATAAAGAAAACTGGGAACTGGCTTCATACCCGGTAGAAGATCACGGCTTTGAACAAGCCAGCAGCTGGACGGATGAGTACAAGCGGATTTTTAAGTTGTTTGAGCAAACGCTGAAGAGATGATGAGAGACAAACAGGACAAGGGGCGAAACTCCAGACTTACGAAGTTTTTAAAACTTCGTAAGTCTATAAACGTAGATTGTCATTTCGATAGAGCGGCGGGGGACAGAGAGCGGGGGCGAAGGAGAAATCTTATACGCCCCGCATCACGATTAGCTTGTTGGAAAGCAGGGCGTATAAGATTCCTCCTCACCCCAGCGTGCAATCCCCCTGCGGGTTCGTTCGAAATGACAACGGGCTTAATTAATGAGCGGGTAAAAAAAGAAAACTCCAGGGCGGAGGAATCCGATAGATACAGGATAGTTTCATATAGTTTAAAAATAGTTTATATAACGATGGCGTTCTTGGCTACCGGCTGCTCTTCTTCTCAACCCAAAACTAACCAGATTAATATACACCTCACCCCCGATAAACATTCCATCAAAATAACCGGTATTGACTATGCCATAATGCAGGATATAAACCGTGATTCATTGGGTGGTAACTGGCAAAGCCTCGTGCCCGTTTATAAAATGCCCGCAGATACCGATATGAAAAACTATCAACCGGTTCAGCCGGGTAAGTATTTGGTAAAAGACAGCGCGGTTATGTTTACGCCGGACACACCATTTGCGGCACAACAAACCTATTTTGTGCGCTACTATAAATTTGATGCCACTAACAGTGCCTCAGATTATATCATGGGACACAACAAACTGGGGAATTTACACTATACAGATTTGATTTTTAAGCAATAAACTATCCTATGTGCTTGAAAAATTAATAATTTTGATTATATTTGCACTCAATGAATAAAAGAGGGGGCAATTATAGCCCCCTCTTTTATTTTATCAATTAAAAATTATCAATCAAAAAGGCGGGTAATGAACATTGAAAAAAGAGTACGGGAACTCGTAGAAGAAAAGATAGCCGATAAGCCGAATTTGTTTTTAGTGGATGTTAAAATGCATTCGAACGGAAAGCTCATCGTTTTGTTGGATGGCGATAATGGTGTAGGGATTGATGATTGTGTGGCAGTAAGCAGGCATGTGGGCTTCCATTTAGAGGAAGAGAACGTGATAGAAACCGCTTATAACCTTGAAGTATCATCGCCGGGGATTGATTTTCCACTATCATCGCCAAGGCAATATGCCAAAAACATGGGGCGTACTTTAGGCATTAAGATGGCCGATGGCACTAAACGTGAAGGTATTTTATCGGCATTAACCGAGGATGCCATTATAATTGAAGAAAAAATAAAAGAAAAAGGGAAAAAGGCCGAAACTGTTGAAAGCGTTATCCCTATTAATCAAATAACAGAAACAAAAGTTTTAATATCATTCAAGTAGAAAATGAGCAATATTAATTTAATTGATTCTTTTCAGGAATTTAAAGATTTCAAGAACATTGACCGCCCAACCATGATGAGCGTTTTGGAAGACGTTTTCAGAAGCATGATCAGGAAAAAATACGGCACCGATGAAAATTGCGACGTAATTGTTAACACCGATAATGGTGACTTAGAGATCTGGCGAACCCGTAAGGTTATGGAAGATGGGTTTAGTGAAGATGATGACCTGGAAGTTGAACTGGCAGAAGCAAAATTGTTTGATGCGGACCTGGAAGTGGGCGACGAGCAAATTGAGCAGATCACCCTGGAAAGCTTTGGCCGCCGTGCTATTTTAGCGGCACGCCAAACACTGGTTTCAAAAATTTTAGAACTGGAAAAAGACGAGATCTTTAAAAAATACAAAGATCGCGTTGGCGAAATTGTTACCGGAGAGGTTTACCAGGTTTGGAAAAAAGAAACCCTGGTGCTTGATGATGAAGGTAACGAATTGCTGCTTCCAAAAACGGAGCAGATCCCGGCCGACTACTTTAAAAAAGGCGATAGTGTAAAAGCTGTTGTTTATAAGGTAGATATGCTGAACAGCAACCCTAAGATCATTATTTCGCGTACCGCACCTGAGTTTTTACAGCGATTGTTTGAGCTTGAAGTACCCGAAATTTTCGACGGACTGATCACCATTAAAAAAATTGTGCGTGAGCCGGGCGAAAGAGCCAAGGTAGCGGTTGAATCATATGATGACCGTATAGATCCGGTTGGTGCCTGCGTGGGTATGAAAGGTTCACGTATACACGGCATCGTTCGGGAATTAAAAAATGAGAATATCGACGTGATTAACTTCACCAACAATATTCAGCTCTATATTCAGCGTGCATTGTCGCCTGCCAAAATCACATCTATTAAATTAGATGATGAGAAAAAAACAGCGGCTGTATACTTAAAACCCGACCAGGTATCTTTAGCGATCGGTCGCGGCGGGCATAACATTAAACTTGCCGGCAAGTTAACAGGCTATGAGATAGATGTTTACCGCGAGGCAGATGAGCATGACGAGGATGTGGATATCGAAGAATTCACAGATGAAATTGATAGCTGGATAATTGATGAATTTAAACGAATTGGTTTAGATACAGCAAAATCGGTATTGGCTTTAACTGTTGGCGAATTGGTAAAACGTACCGATCTGGAAGAGGAAACGGTAAAAGAAGTGCTATCAATATTGAATGCTGAGTTTGAATAAGCATAATAACCAAAATTAAAATCGTATTTTTGCGATAATTAGCAGAGAAAATATAATAAATGTCAGAAGACAAATCAATAAAATTAATTAAGGCAGTAAAAGAACTCAACATTGGTATGGGTACCATTGTCGATTTTTTGGCTACGAAAGGTTATAAGGTTGACAAGCAACCGATGGCCCAGCTAAATGGCGACATGTACAACGCATTGTTGAAGGAGTTTGCTGTTGATAAAAGCATCAAAGAGGAAGCCAAGCAGATCAGTATCGGAAAGATACGGAAAGAAGATCTTGCGCCGTTTCCTGAAAAGCCTGTGGAAAACCGCCGTTCAAGGGATTTTGAGAACGAAGAGATCCTGATCAAAAATACTGGTCAGTATACTTCACCCCAGGCAGAAAAACCAAAACCGGCTGAACCTGTTGCTCCCGAGAAAGTCGAGGATCGCGGCGATGTATTGCCTGGTGTTAAGGTAGTTGGTAAAATTGACCTTAATAACTTAAATGCGAGACCACAACCCGTTGCCGAAAAACCAGCAGTTGTTGAGCCTAAAGCAGAGGCGCCAAAGCCGGAAGCAGTAGTAGTTCCGGAACCAAAACCGGAACCGGAACCAAAAGTTGAGACACCAAAAGAGATAGTACCAGAAGCTCCTAAAGCAGAAGCACCCAAACCGGTTGTTCCCGAAACGCCAAAAGCCGAAGAGCCAAAAGTTGTGGCTGAGCAAGCTCCGGTTGTGCTGGTTGAACAAGCCCCTGTTATACAGGCTCCGGTTGCCGAAAAACCTGCCGAAACTCCCGCAGCTGAATCTGATGATGAAGTTATAAGAGCCAAGGCCGAAAGACTTACCGGTCCTAACATTATTGGTAAAATACAGTTGCCCGTTAACGCGCCAAAACGTAATCCTATAGCATCATCATCAAACGCCAACAGCGCAGCTGATCATAAACGCAAAAGAAAACGTAAAGATAGCCAGGGAAATCCGCAGCAAGGTGGCGGTGGCGGCAATCATCCGCATGGCCAGCAAGGCGGCGGAGGCGGTAGCCATCCTCCACATACACCATCTGGTGGTGGAACCATTAATCCAAACCGTCCGGATTTTAGGAACAGAACTAATGGCGCCCCGGGAAATGGTGGACCAAGCCAGGGTGGCGGTAATCGTCCCGATTTCAGGAACAGCCGTAATGCCCCTCAAAACACAGGCCCTAAGGAGGAACCATCTGAAAAAGATATACAAGACCAGATTAAAGCAACACTTGCCCGTTTAAGTGGTGCCGGAAAATCAGGGAAATTTGCACAACGGGCTAAGTTCCGTCGTCAAAAACGTGATGATGTTGCCGCTACTGCCGAAGAACTGGCAATGGAGCAGGAACTGCAATCAAAAGTACTAAAGGTTACCGAGTTTGTTACAGCGAATGAGCTGGCCAGCATGATGGATGTATCTGTAACCCAGATTATTTCAACATGTATGAGCCTGGGTATGTTCGTATCTATCAACCAAAGGCTTGATGCAGAAACTTTAACTATTGTGGCCGATGAATTTGGCTACCAGGTTGAGTTTGTGAAACCACAGGATGAAGAGGCCAACCTTGATCAGATTGATGATCCGGCCGACCTCGTTGCGCGTGCACCTATTGTTACCATTATGGGTCACGTGGATCATGGTAAAACATCATTGCTTGATTTTATCCGTAAAACAAACGTTATAGGCGGCGAAGCAGGGGGTATTACCCAGCACATTGGCGCCTATGAAGTAACATTGCCCGATAATAAAGGAAAAATAACATTCCTGGATACTCCGGGTCACGAGGCGTTTACCGCCATGCGTGCAAGGGGTGCACAGGTTACAGATATTGTAATTATAGTAATTGCCGCTGATGATAGCGTGATGCCGCAAACCCGCGAGGCCATAAACCACGCGCAGGCTGCAGGTGCACCAATTATCTTCGCTTTCAATAAAATTGACAGGCCGGGTGCCAATGCGGATAAGATCCGTGAGCAACTATCGGCTATGAACATTTTGGTTGAAGAGTGGGGTGGTAAATACCAGTCGCAGGAAATATCGGCTAAAACCGGTTTAAATGTCGAACTGCTATTAGAGAAAGTATTACTGGAGGCCGAAATATTAGAGCTTAAAGCCAATCCTAATAAACGTGCCGTAGGTACAGTTATTGAAGCCGCTTTGGATAAAGGCCGCGGTATTGTTACCACTATCCTGGTACAATCAGGACGTTTAAAAGTAGGTGACCCGATTTTAGCAGGCTGCTACAGTGGCCGTGTTAAGGCGTTAACCAACGAGCGTGGCCAAAGGGTTGAATCTGCAGGGCCGTCAACACCTGTACAGGTGTTGGGTATGCAGGGCGCGCCAACAGCCGGTGATAAGTTCAACGTATTGGAAAGCGAAGTGGAAGCACGTGAAATTGCCAACAAACGCCTGCAATTACAACGCGAACAAGGTTTACGTACACAGAAACATATTACGCTTGATGAAATCGGCCGTCGTTTGGCAGTTGGTAACTTTAAGGAACTTAACATTATTGTTAAGGGTGACGTGGATGGATCAATTGAAGCGTTGTCAGATTCATTGCTGAAACTATCTACCGAGCAGATACAGGTTAATATCATATCAAAAGCAGTAGGTCAGATCTCCGAATCAGACGTATTGCTGGCTTCTGCATCTGATGCCATCATCATCGGTTTCCAGGTTCGTCCGTCAGGAAGTGCCCGTAAACTGGCCGAGGCCGAGCAGATTGATATCAGGCTTTACTCTATCATCTATGATGCTATCAATGAGATAAAAGCCGCGATGGAAGGTATGCTTGCACCAACCTTTGAAGAGAAGATTGTTGCTAATGTTGAGATCCGCGAAACCTTCAAGATCAGCAAGGTGGGTACCATTGCAGGTTGTATGGTGCTCGACGGTAAAATTAACCGTAACAGCAAAATCCGCATAGTACGTGATGGTGTAGTAATTTACACCGGCGAGCTTGCTTCACTGAAACGCTTTAAAGATGATGTGAAAGAAGTATTAACCGGTTACGAGTGCGGTTTAAATATCCAAAACTTTAATAATATTGAAGTAGGCGACATTGTTGAAGCTTATGAAAATGTAGAAGTTAAGCGTAAGCTATAATACATACTTACTCACAAATACAAAGGGCCGATCTGTTGAAGATTGGCCCTTTTTTATTTGTGCGCCCGGCATGGGTTCAATCAAAGAATAAAATCCGAATGATTTTTGGCGGCGGGAAGCGTTAACCCAGGGCAATAGTATCGAGGGTCACGGCGAACCAGGAAGAATCGGCGCGGGCAACCTTTGGCCCGTCGAACAGGAAGTAGATGAGACGGTCGCGCCCGAATGTGCCCGCCGGGGAACGTAAAGCCCAAATACCTCGCTTTTTTAACAAATGGCTCCCTATTGTTTAACAAACGTTCCATATTATTATTTGTGTCCATAAATATTGGTGCATACTTTTGGCCAACCAAAAAAACTTTGATCTTACTAACCCAAAACTACCGTATGCTAAACCAGCACAAGCCCGATTGCAACTACCGCTATGAACGAAGGTTTGGCAAAGCGTTATTATTATTATTATTTGATAAAGAAACCTGAAACGTCCTATCGGGTACAACCTGCGGGCTATTTCGTCGAGATGAATATTCCTGCGTAATATTTACCTGGCACATCCAATTGTAACATAATCAATACATTATTGGTATAAGCAGGCCTTTTTAAACCGCTGGTTTGATTATTAATTAAAAGTAATGTACATTTCCTTTTTATAAAACCTAAATGATAAGCAAACCACTCCTGTGCTTTTTTATCGCTTGTATTTTTTTAAGTGACCGTGCCCGTGGCCAAATGGTAACTGACGATAGCCTTATGCAAAAAAATGCCATAGGCCATGTAGTTGATGTTTATAACTCCTCCATAGGCCAAATGTCTCGCCTGTATAATGGCCCCGAATACCAGCCTTACAACCCTTTGATAAAAGGCAATGCCTTTTTTTTAGATATAGATGCATTCAGGCAGGGCACAGTTACCTACGATGGTATATTTTACTCAAACGTACCCATGATGTATGATATTAACAAAGATGATGTTGTTGTTTTGTTATACAACGGATTTTCTAAATACAGCTTATTGAAATCAAGGGTGCAGCGTTTCGATCTGCTTGAACATCGTTTTGTATACCTGGCCGCCGATTCAACGAATACTGCGGCATCAATAAATACCGGATTTTATGATGAACTATACGGCGGGAATGTGCAGGCTTTAGTTAAATGGTCAAAAAGTATTCAAAGTACTTCTACGCAAACAACGCTCGAGACCTTTTTTACCGCGGCCTCCAGGGATTTTTTCCTTAAAAAAAATAATAACTACTACAGGATAGGTGGGCAAAGCGCTTTACTGAAAGTATTAAAGGATAAGAAAAAAGAACTGCAGCAATATATTAGGGCTAATAAAATTAAGTTTAAGGATGATCCTGAAAAGGCTATGCGTATGATAGCTGCCGAGTACGATCAATTATCAAAATAAAGCGCTCCTGTAAACAAAGTGTAATCAGCATACTGTAATTGCTTTTATGACCAGGTTTCCCATGTATAAAACCTTAACAGGTATAGTATAATGTGAAAATTAAAATATACCGATGAAAAAAATTTACTTTTTAAGTTTTTGCTTTTTGATTATGCTAAAAGCGGGGTATTGCCAGCAAGCAACGGTGCGGTTAATAAGCGTAAACTTTCAACAGGTTACTATTGAACCGTTTGTTACCGTGCTTGAGGCAAAAACCGGCTACCATTTTTACTACGAGCCAACAATGTTTGATAGCTTAAAGGTAACTTTGCAGTTAGATAATAAACCTGTGGAAACAGTGCTTGATACTGCTTTTAAAAACACTGATTTTCATTATGCAATTACTACCGATGGCGATGTGTTTCTTACAAGAGGGCGCGAGATACAACCCTCGCTTGCCGCCGGTTTCTTTGGCATTAAGGCCGCACCTGAAACCATAAAAAATAACATTACTATACCAGCAACAAATTTTGCCGATACAAAAGACAAGGTAATTCCTGAAGCTACTACAGAAAATAAGTTGTATGAAATCGGGATCAAGACAAATACCATCGGCAGCGGGAACGCCACGCTATCGGGCTATGTACGTGATAGCAAATCGGGCGAAGCCGTAGTAGGTGCCAGTATTTACGTTACCAATACCAAAACGGGGGTGGCCACAGATCAGTTTGGTTATTTTACGCTCGCGCTGCCAAAAGGAAGGCAAATTTTAAGCGTCAGGGGCTTAGGCATGCGCGACACCCGCCGCCAGATTGTGCTTTACTCAGATGGGAAACTGATCATTGAAATGAAGGAACAGGTAACCAGCTTAAAAGAGGTGAAGATATCGGCCGAGAAGGTAGCCAATGTGCGCAATGTACAATTAGGTGTAAACCGCCTTGATATCAAGAGCATTAAACAGGTGCCAACCGTTTTTGGCGAAGCCGACGTTTTAAGGGTGGTATTAACGCTGCCAGGTGTTCAGTCGGTGGGCGAAGCAACTACAGGCTTCAACGTACGCGGCGGTTCGGCAGATCAGAACCTTATTTTGATGAATGATGCCACCATTTATAACCCCTCACATTTCTTTGGTTTTTTCTCGTCATTTAACCCTGATATTGTAAAAGATATAGAGCTCTATAAAAGCAGTATTCCCGAAAAATTTGGCGGGCGTTTATCATCTGTGCTGGATGTTACCAATCGCGAGGGTAATAAAAAGAAGTTTACAGGATCGGCAGGGATTGGTTTAATTACCAGCCGGCTTAATGTAGAGGGTCCTATTTTTAAAGATAAAACCTCCTTTTCATTTGGCGGCCGTACCACTTACTCCGATTGGCTGCTAAAACTATTACCAGAAGCATACAAGCACAGCCAGGCCTCATTTTATGATTTAAACCTTGATATAAGCCACCAGGTAAATGATAAGAACAACATTTATGTATCAACCTACCTAAGCAAGGATAAATTTAAACTGAACAGCGATACTTCATACGGTTACAGCAACAGGAACGCCAATATTAAATGGAAGCATAACTTTAACGATAAACTGTTTAGCGTTATAGGTGCAGGTATCGACAGGTACCAATACAATATTGCCAGCTATGATAACCCGGTAAATGCTTACAAACTTAATTTTGATATTAATCAAACCAATTTTAAAGCCGATTTTACTTATTACCTCTATCGCAAAAACACCGTCAATTACGGGTTAAGCTCTATTTTTTATAAACTACACCCCGGCAATTACCAACCCAATAATCCAAAATCATTGGTGGCGCCGGATGTAATTCCAACCCAGCGCGCATTGGAGAGCGCATTATATCTTGGCGATAAATATGATTTTACCGAAGATTTGTCGGTAAGTGGCGGGGTACGCTATTCTTTATATAGTTTCCTGGGGCCGCAAACGGTATATAACTATGCGCCAAACCTGCCTAAAACAAGTTCAAATTTGTTAGATAGTACAAATTACGCCAGTGGTAAATTTATAAAAACTTATTCCGGCCCCGAGATCAGGCTTTCGGCACGCTATCAATTAGGCGATAATACATCTTTAAAAGGCGGTTACAATACGTTAAGGCAATACATACATTTATTATCCAATACTACCGCCATTGCGCCAACAGATGTATGGCAGTTGAGCGATCCAAACATTAAGCCGCAATACGGCGACCAGGTATCGCTGGGATTATACCACAACCTAAAATCAAACACCATTGAAACTTCTGTAGAGGTGTACTACAAACGCCTGAGAGATTACCTTGATTACCGCAGCGGGGCCAACCTGGTTTTAAACCATCATATTGAGAATGATGTTCTGGCCACCGAAGGCAAAGCATATGGCATTGAGTTTTTACTCAAGAAAACCACGGGTAAAGCTAACGGCTGGATAAGCTATACTTACTCGCGCACATTCTTAAGGCAAACCAACCCTAATGAAGGTGAATTGATTAATGGCGGTACATACTATCCGGCAAACTTTGATAAACCGCATGATTTTAATTTTATAGGTAATTACCGGTTTTCGCACAGGTTTAGTGTATCATTAAATGTAACCTATAGTACCGGCAGGCCTATAACATTGCCGATAGCTAAGTATGTATACGGCGGGTCGGAGCGTGTTTATTATTCTGACAGGAACCTATACCGCATACCAGATTATTTCCGGTCAGATTTTTCTATGAACATCGAGGGTAACCATAAGGTTCACCAGTTAACCCATAATTCGTTCACCATAGGGGTTTATAACCTTACCGGCAGGGCAAATGCCTACTCAACCTATTTCACAGAGCAAAGCGGTATAATAAGCGGCTATAAACTATCCATATTTGCCAAACCAATTCCGTTTATTAATTACAATATCAGGTTTTAAGCGTATGGGTATAAGGGTCAATTATATGGTTTATTTAGCATTGCTTACCGCAACAGCGGCCTGCCGTAAACCTTATGCCCCCAAACCTATATTAGCGCCCAACAGCTACCTGGTAGTTGAAGGTGTTATTGACAGTGGTACCGATTCAACAATTATAACTTTAAGCAAAACGGTAAACATAGCAGATAGCACCTCGCTTTTAATTGACCCCGGCGCAGATGTAGCAGTAGAAAGTAACGACGGAGCGAGCTATCCATTAAATAAATTTAAAGGACGCTATCTGGCTGTTGGCTTAAACCTCGACAAAACAAAAAAATACCGCCTGCATATAAAAACAGGGGGCAATGAATATGCATCTGACTTTGTACCAGTAAAGCCTACCCCCCCAATTGATAGCATAACCTATAAAATAACCAGCAAGGGCCTGCAGATCAATTCCAATACACATGATGCCACCAATGGCACACGGTATTACCGATGGGCTTATGAGGAAGCCTGGAAGTTTCATTCAGAAATAAATTCGGGCCTCATAGTAAAAAACGGGAAGATAACCGCCAGAGCCGCTAATGAGATGTATTATTACTGCTATACCGGCGATAGGTCGAGCAATATAGTTTTGGCGTCATCAGAAAAATTGTTGCAGGATGTAATATTCCAAAACCCTGTTATATTAATACCGTCAAATTCAAAAAAACTGGTGATTAAATACAGTATACGATTAAAGCAGTATGCCCTAACCAAAGAGGCATATGAGTTTTGGCAAAACCTTCGGAAAAACACCGAGCAGCTTGGCAGTATATTCGATGCGCAGCCATCGCAACTAATTGGCAATGTTCATAATATCACCAATATTAACGAACCTGTTATTGGTTACGTAAGCGTAACCAACATGCAAAGTAAAAGAATATTTATTTCAAACAATGTTTTACCTGATACATGGAATGCCGGTATTGGGGGTTGCGAAAACAAGGTTTATTTATTTGCAAACCCCAATACCCACCAAGATGAGGTTTTGCTTTATATTATCAACGGAACTTTAGTACCAACGGAAACTGTATTAGATGACATGGGGGCACCAATAGGTTATAAGGCCTCAACCGTTGAATGTACCGACTGCAGGGTAAGGGGACACCTTGAAGCACCAGATTTTTGGGAATTATAATTATGCTAAAGAATAAATACATATGGTGTTTTATAATACTGGGCAGTATGATTGCCAGTTGCAGAAAGCCGTATAACCCGCCCGCAATAGTGGCACCCAACAGTTATCTTGTGGTTGAGGGCGTTATAAACAGCGGTGCCGATTCAACAATTATAACTTTAAGCAAAACGGTAAACATAGCAGATAACGTCTCATCGGCCTTTGAAACAAATGCGCGGGTAGCAGTAGAAGGTGAAGACGGTATAAACTATCCATTGCAGGAATTTAAAGCCGGGCACTACGTGGCCGTTGCCCTGAATCTTGATAAAACCAAAAAATACCGGCTGTATATTAAAACAGCAGGCATCAATGAATACGCATCTGATTATGTTGCTGTAAAGCCCACCCCTCCTATCGACAGCATTACTTATAAAATAACCGGTAAAGGATTGCAGATTAATGTAAATGCTCATGACGCCGCCAACGTTACGCGATATTACCGATGGGCCTATGAAGAAGCCTGGAAATTTCATGCCCGCTATAATTCTGGCCTGGTAGTTAAGAACGGCGAAATAGTACCGCGACGAGAAGATGAGATGGTTTATTATTGTTACAGGGGCGATAAATCGAGCAATATCGTTTTGGCATCATCAGAAAAACTAACACAGGATGTAATATTTGATCATCCGATTATACTGATTCCGCCTTCGTCAGAAAAACTGGTTATAAAATATAGCATACTATTAAAGCAATATGCCCTTACAAAAGAAGCTTATGAGTTTTGGGAAAACATAAGGAAAAATACCGAACAGCTTGGCAGCATTTTCGATGCGCAGCCATCACAATTAAAAGGAAATATTCATGGTATTACCAACCCAACCGAAACGGTTATTGGTTATGTGAGTGTATCAACCGTGCAAACCAAGAGAATTTTTATTGATAACAACCTTTTTCCGAATACATGGTATGTGCCTGATGATGGTAGGTGTGAAAAAAATGCATACCGTTTAGATAATGACGGTGAAAACGATGTAGACCTTTTTATTATTAAAGGAGGCCTTATTCCAATTGCCTCCATAATAAGCCCTTTTACCGGGAAAATCGTGGCTTATGAGGCATCGACCGTTGAATGTACCGACTGTAGATTAAAAGGAACAGTAAATATCCCCGATTTTTGGCAATAATGACGATTATAAGTAAAGGCCCTATCCCTTTGGGGAGTAATTTTATGAAAATGATGAAGCTTAGATATATATGGTATTTGATAATGATAGGTGCTGTTGCCGGCTGCAAGAAGCCATATAACCCCACTATTGTTAGCAGTCCTAATCATTACCTTGTTGTGGAAGGCGTAATAAATACAGGCAGCGATCCTACTGTTATCAGCATTAGCCAAACGGTTAACGTAGGCGAGAGTGTACAAAGCTCACCGCAGGTTGGTTATACCGTTACCATACAGGATGAGGCCGGCAACCCGGTGACAGAACTGTTTTCGCCATTAAATAACGGTAAATATTCTTCAACCGGCGCAGTAAATCTTGATCCATCAAAAAAATACCGCCTGCATATAGCTAACACACAGAAAGTATACGAATCTGATTATATCGCCGTAAAAAACACGCCTGCTATTGATAGTATTGGGTTTGTACCTAAAGGCAATAACCTAAATCTGTACGTTAACACGCATGATGCCACCAACAACACCCGTTATTACCGCTGGGACTATGAGGAAACATGGAGGTTTCATGCAAAGTATCAATCTGGTCTTATTGTTGATCCGGCTACTAAAGCAATCCGGAACAGGAAGGAATCTGAAGATTCATACTATTGTTTTACGGGTGATGCTTCAAGTAATATCCTGATTGGTTCAACTGCTAAGTTGGTATCTGATGTAGTATTCCAGGCACCAATAACAACCATTCCATCTACTGCCGAGAAAATATCTGTACGGTATTCTATTTTATTAAAACAATACGCCTTAACAAAGGAGGCGTAT
Source organism: Mucilaginibacter sp. P5_A6 (assembly GCF_056400585.1). NCBI lineage: Bacteria > Pseudomonadati > Bacteroidota > Sphingobacteriia > Sphingobacteriales > Sphingobacteriaceae > Mucilaginibacter > Mucilaginibacter sp. P5_A6. The sequence goes on from NZ_JBFUKZ010000014.1 coordinate 140,892, forward strand.
GCATTTTGGGAAAATATCAGGAAAAATACCGAGCAGCTGGGTAGTATTTTTGATGCACAGCCCTCACAGCTGCAAGGAAATATCCATTGTGTAACCGATCCTAAAGAACCGGTTATAGGTTATATTAGCATTACCAATGTGCAGCAAAAAAGGATCTATATTAATAACAACCAGTTACCTATAGAATGGTATCCTGTGTACCCTTATAGTTGCTCTGCCGATACCGCCTTGATTTTCAATCCCAAAAACATGCAGCATGAGGTTCAAAGTATTATAATTGAAGGTGGAGCTATTCCTATTTCGCCAATTGTACAAATGAATAACATTATAGGATATATATATTCATCATTAGAATGTGCCGATTGCAGAATAAGGGGACAATCTCTGCCGCCGCCGTTCTGGCAACCATGATACAGGCATTAACAAAAAACAACGGTGACGTATGATAATACATCCCGCATTAAAATATTAAGAAACCAGGCTTTGGCTATGAAAAAACTTAAAAGAGTTGCTAAAATTATAGTTTTATCAATTGGGGGGCTGCTGTTTTGGCAAGCAACTTGTTTTGCACAGACAATTGATGAGATAAGGAACAGCTTTACCCAATATCAGCAGTCAACAGTACAGGAAAAAGTTTTTGTACATACTGATAAAAGTGTCTACCTGCCGGGGGAAATTATCTGGTTTAAGATTTACGCTGTTGATGCTGCCTTCCACAAGCTCTTTAATCTGAGCAAGGTAGTTTACGTTGATGTGATAGATAATGGCCACAACGCTGTTATACAGGCTAAAATTGCCATAAAAAATGGCACAGGTAACGGATCATTATATATCCCGGTGTCTGTAAGCAATGGCAATTACAAATTGAGGGCCTATACCAACTGGATGAAAAACTTTAGTCCCGATTATTATTTTGAAAAAAACATCACAATAGTAAACCCACTAAAATCACCTGATGCCCCGGCTAAGGAAACTGCCGCTGTTTACGATGTTCAATTTTTTCCGGAAGGAGGCAACCTTGTAGCCGGCATAGCCAGTAAAGTAGCTTTTAAAGTTACCACACCCAGGGGAGACGGTCTTGCTGTATACCGGGGAGCTGTTATCAATCAGCATAATGATACGGTGTGCCGCTTCCAGCCATTAAAATTTGGTATAGGCAGTTTTATGTTTACGCCCGTTGCCAATAATACATATAAGGGAATAATTAAAACCAGTTCGGGTATTTCTGTTACTAAAGAATTGCCCGGGGTTAACAGCCGGGGGTATGTAATGCAATTAAAAGATAATGGATCTACTTTAGAGGTCACTGTAAATAGCAACGCCGGTGGTAATGAGGTATTCCTTTTTGTACATACAAGGCAATTTCTGAAAGTGGCAGAAAGTGCCCCGCTTAATTCCGGAGCGGCCCGTTTTAGCATTGACAAAAGTAAATTGGGCGATGGGGTATCGCATATTACCATTTTTAACAATGCCAAACAGCCCGTTTGTGAAAGGCTGTATTTTAAGCGCCCAAAACAACAGCTGCTGATAAACGCCACTACCGATCAACCCCAATACTCCACACGTAAAAAAGTAAGTATTAATATAGAAGCAAAAAGTACAACAGGTGCTGCAATTCCGGCAAACTTGTCGCTGTCTGTTTACCGTATTGATTCATTACAGCACCTGGATACGGATGATATATTTAGCTACCTGTGGCTGCGGTCAGATCTTCGGGGAAACATTGAAACGCCCGGTTATTATTTTAAAAACACCAATGGCGAAGCCGACGCGGCTATAGACAACCTGATGCTTTCACAAGGCTGGCGCAGGTTTCAATGGAACAATATATTAAACAATACCCGCCCGGCGTTTACTTTTTTACCGGAGTATAATGACCACCTTATAACCGCCAAAATAACAAGTACTATAACAGGCAACCCCGCAAAAGATGTAGTGACTTATTTAAGTGTGCCGGGCAAAAGAGTACAGTTATATGTTTCAAAAAGCGACTCATCAGGCAGGTTGGTATTCAATACAAAACAATTATTTGGCCCGGGTGAAGTTGTAGCTCAAACAAATTCCGAGAGGGATTCTACGTTCCGGATAGATGTTTTAAGCCCTTTCTCTGAACAGTATAGCAAATATGACTGGCCAAAGTATGGCTTATCACCGGACATAAAAAAAGCATTGGAAGAACATAGCCTGGCCATGCAGGTACAAAATGTATATGCCGGGAATAAAATAAAACGCTTTTATGATCCGGGGGTTGATAGTGCCGGTTTTTATGCCCGGCCTTACAAAACATACCTTTTAGATAACTATACCCGCTTTACCACTATGGAAGAGGTATTGCGCGAATATGTAAGAGAAGACAATATTGTACGCTCCAGGGGCAGATATCATATAAAAGTTTTAAATGAAAATGGATTTTTAGATGGTGATCCCCTTGTTTTACTGGACGATGTGCCGGTATTTAATATCGATAAAGTAATGGCTATTGATCCGTTAAAGGTTAGAAAGCTTGAGGTTATAAGAGATCGCTATTTTTATGGCCCATCTGTAAACGAAGGTGTATTTAGCTTTACAACCTACAAAGGTGATCTTGGCGGCGTTGAAATGGACCCTCATGCCGTAGTGCTTGATTATGAAGGAATGCAGTTGAAGCGGGAGTTTTACACTTCCGTTTATGACACCGAAAAAGCGGAAAAAAGCCGGGTACCCGATTTTAGGAATCTGCTGTTTTGGTCGCCCGATGTTTATACGAGCCAAGCTGGCAAAGGCTTTGTATCATTTTATACATCCGATCAAAAAGGTAGATATGTGGGCTCAATACAGGGGATAAACGATAATGGCAACACCGGAAGCCAGTATTTCAGCTTTGAAGTAAAATGAAAAAATATTTTTTGGATGGTTTAGAAGTAGCCCCGATTGTAAATCAGATTCTTTTTGTTTTGATATAGAGCACCTTATATAGATGCAAAAAATAATCAAATACTATTTTGAAGCCATAAACGGTAAGGCAAAACATACAAAACCAATTTTTTTGAAAAAAGGACTTGTGTAATACAAAATGGTGCGTATATTTGCACACCCAAACGGAGTGGTAGTTCAGCTGGTTAGAATACATGCCTGTCACGCATGGGGTCGCGGGTTCGAATCCCGTCCATTCCGCCAAAAGGGTGTCAAAACCCATCGAAAGCGCTTAAATCAATGATTTAGGCGCTTTTTTTTGCCATAAACTCCCGTTTCATACCAAAGAAAAGGAGGATCAGTCAGAAAAGTTCCCTCTACGATTTGGCTGTCAGAAAAGCGATAAAGTTTATAGCACCTACGGCGATTGGTTTACCTTTAGATCAACAGAATCTTATGGGGAACAAAGATGAATGAATTATGTGCTGTCAAAGTAACTATCACTGTAACGGTATTCAGAAGCGGCGTACTAGGATTGGTTATTGGCTTTTGCTTTTTCACCCAACAAATTCACCATTGCTAAAACGCGGTAAGTATTGAACTGACCACCCTCTGCTTTAACGGTATTGCGACTGATGGCATTGGCACGTTACCTGCCTCAGCACATTTAAAAAACGGTGAATTAGCCCAGCTATTAAAATCAAGCGCAGCGCTTACATATCTTGCCGAGGGTTTCCTGCATATTGTGCCTTACGTTACGGTTATGACCATATTCTGTTTTTACTTAGTTTGTTTTTACTGAGCCCAAAGTTGAAACCTATACTCTGGCAGGCTACGGCTTTTACCATTGCGCATTCCATTACGCTTGGGCTGGCCATGCATCACGTTATTACGCCTTCTTTAAATATTGCGGAGCCGGTTATCGCATTATCTATTTTATACGTAACCCTGGAGAATATTTATTCTCCCAACTCCGCACATCGCGAATAGGTATTGTATTTCTGTTTGGTTTGGTTCATGGTATGGGTTTTGCCGGCGCATTAAGCCATTTAGGTTTACCGAAAGACCATTATTTTACCTGCTTGATCATGTTCAACATTGGTGTGGAATTAGGTCAAATCACCGCTATGCTTTCAGCTTACTTTTTAATTGCCCGCTGGTTCAGCAAGAAGCATTATTTCCGCAAAAAGATTGTAATCCCTTTATCGGCCTTGATTGCCATTATTGCATTTTGCGGGACTATACAACGGTTATTTTTCTGATTTCCGCGTCATCGGCGCACGGATCACTCCGTTGTAAAGTACTTGAGCTGCAATCCCAGGTTGGTCTCCTCCATTCCACTAAATACATTTTAACAATTTTCCAAAGTATTGTTGCTTCCTTTGTCGAAAAAGTTTAAGAACCCTAAAAGCGGCTGTAGGCTCCTACACCTGTCTGCGAATAGAGATGTACCACTGATCAAAATCCGGCCCTGAGGTATTGAGAGATCTTTAAACTAAGGGTTAAAATTGATTTGGGCAACTAAGTTATTTTTTTGCGAACTGACCCGATGGGGGGGGGGTATATTGTCAAAAAGTAGGGGATTAAATGATAAAGATTGAAATAAATGCAACTATCATTAAATGAAACACATAAATTTAGCCGTTTGATAGTGTAATAATTATCCATAAACTCAAACCACTTATGCTAAAATTTTCCTTCACCCTGTTTTTTGTTATAGTCTTTTCAGGTATTTTCAGGTACCTTACTGGTGCTTTTTTTCAAGGAAGTCAACCTCAAATTACTCCTTCTGTGTTAATTCAAAAGCAAGCCTTAGGTACTGCGCACAAAGATTCTTTGCGTTGGCCGGATGGATTAACGGTTACCACATTTGCAGGCCCCGAGCTTACGCCAAGCCCCGCCTGCATTGCGACAGCGCCAACAGGCGAGGTATTTGTTGGTGTTGATATGATGGGTTCGTTGGGTAAAACTCCTGGAAAAGGAAAAATCATCAGACTTGTAGACACTGATAATGACGGTAAAATAGACAAGCATACAGAATTTGCCGAAGTTGATGATCCCCGCGGTATCCTCGTTATGGGCGACCAGGTTTTTGTAATGCACACCGTATTCTCTAAAGAATCGGGTAAGGCAAGTGGAATGAACCTGGAAGTTTTTACAGACAAAGACCAGAACGGCATTGCTGACGGACCTCCAAAACCCCTTATTGAACACATAAGCAATGCGCACATGCTGGCTGAAAGAGGTACAGACCATGCCACCAATGGAATACGAATGGGCATTGACGGCTGGATATATATTGCTGTTGGTGACTTTGGATTTCATGATGCTGTTGACCGCAGCGGCAAAAAACTAACCATGCTGGGTGGTGGTATAGTTAGAGTGCGGCCAGATGGAACTGAGATGGAGATTTACACGCATGGAACCAGGAACATTTACGACGTTGCCATTGACCCCTACATGAACATTTTCACAAGGGACAATACCAATGATGGCGGTGGATGGAACATACGTTTTTCTCACCACATACAATCGGGCGAATATGGGTACCCTTTGTTGTTTCAGCACTTTACGGATGAGATTTTACCGGCCCTTGTAGATTTAGGGGGAGGATCGGGCACAGGCTCTTTGTTTATGGACGAGCCCACCTGGCCGGAAAAATATAACCGCGTACCAATGACAGCCGACTGGGGAAGAAGCGAACTTTATATTAACCGCATAAAACCGGATGGCGCCAGCTTTCAGCAAAAAGAAGAAGAGTTTATTCAATTGCCGCAAATTACAGATCTTGATGTAGATGGGTCTGGAAGACTTTACCTCTCGGCATGGGATGGCGCTGGTTACTCTGGCGATCCCGCTAAAGGCTATGTTGTGAGGGCTGTGCCCAAAAACTGGACGTATAAAGCATTCCCCGATCTTAATGCTGCTTCATCAGGCGATCTGGCAAACTTACTTAAATCGGCAAGCGCTGTAACCAGGTTAAGCGCGTCTCAGAAACTCATTACCCGGCCTGTTGAAGAGAGCAGCAACCTGTCGCTTGCAATTGCAAATGATGCAAGCCTGCCCTTATATGCCCGGGTAGCGGGTATTTACACCTATGCCCAGGCGGCCCGTGAAAACGGGATACCAGCGCTGGTACAGCTTTCTAAAAACGAAGAGTTAAAGGAATTTGCCTTAAGGGCGCTGGCCGACAGAAAGTCCGGCATCCAAAACGTACCCATCGAGCCGTTTTTAGCCGGCTTAAAGGATCCTTCCGAACGGGTTCAGGCCGCAGCTATTGTAGGCCTGGGCCGCCTCGGCAAAATAGCTGCAGCGCCACAATTATTAGCAACCCATGTTCCGGCTACATTTGCGGCGCCGGGCAAAAATGAGGAAGGCCCTCATGCCAAACCTAATTCTGCAATTATACCGGCACACCTGGCTGTAAAAGCCCTCGTAAGTATGAATGCGGTTAATGATTGCGTTAACGCAATCGGAACCGAAAATTCGACCCTTGCACTATGGGCTTTAAGATATATGTATGATACCAAAGCTGTTGATGGTTTAATTGCCTCCTATTCAAAAGTTAAGGATGAAAAAATAAAAAAGCAAATACTGGTAACGCTATCACGGCTTTACAAAAAAGAAGACGCTTATGATGCTTCATGGTGGTGGGGCACGAGGCCGGATTCGCACGGACCGGTTTATAAAGGCGTTACGTGGGAAGGCTCGTCACGGATTGAGAAGTTTTTAAAAACCGAATGGGCAAAACCAGCTCCCAACAGGAAACAACTTTTTGCCGATTTAAATGCCCGCCATCAAATGGGCATCACGGTTTTTGGCGGTGAAGAGAAAAGTGTTGCCACCAAAGAAGTTAAGATAGACCTGGCAAAGATCAGGAACAGGAAAGGGCAAATAGGAAAAACTTCCATAGAGGATGTGATGCTGATGATTGCAAAAATAAAGGGAGACCCTTTAAAGGGAAAAGCTCTTTTTGCCCGCCAGGGCTGCATAGCCTGTCATAACCTTACCAGGAGTGAAAAACCCAAAGGGCCGTTTATGGGGCAAATTGGTTCCATCATGACACGGCAGCAAATTGCAGAGTCGGTTCTTAAACCTAATGCGTCAATTTCTCAAGGCTTTGCCACTGTTATGATATCCGCAAAAGGGAACAAAAGTTATATGGGATTTATTACCGCGGAGTCGGCGCAAAAAATAGTAATGCGAAATATTATTGGTGAAGTTTTTACGATTAAAGCTGCTGACGTAATTAGCCGCAAAGAATTAAAAACATCCATGATGCCCACCGGCCTTGCCAATGCGTTATCGTACGATGAGTTTGCCTCTCTTATCACTTTTCTTTCGCAACAAAAAAATTAAGTACAATGAGCAATCCTTGCCTTAATGAACAAAATTAATAGGCCCCCGAAAATATATTTAGTTAAGTTCAAAAAAATGGACAATAATTGGTATTAAAGAATAGAATTATTCAAAAAAATCGAGAAAAATATATAAATATTACATAAAGCATTTTTTTAACCGAACTATCACCGTTGGCTGCCTCCCGGTGCTCCGTTCTTGTCCTCCCGGGTCACTTAAACGCTTCCTTAAAAGCACCTTTGGGGTACCATACTATCCAATGGGCGAGAACAAACATATTAAACTGAATAGTTACGGGTACACCAGGCTATTGACCTCCGCTGTATCCCCGCGCCAAATGAGGAATAATCATCTACTGACAAAGTAGTGTCACCATAGGTATGGCAGGGACTGCGTAACTTTGTTTGTATCCCGGTTATGAGAGCCAACTGATCATAAAATTTTGAGTTGCCCGATTGCGCTGGTATCCATTCATTTTTAATGATCAATACAAAACCTGTGTTTTAACGGACTCCAAATACCGTGAAAACACGGGTTGCGAATTCCGACGCATGTAATATCTTTGTTACCTTAAACTATTGGCACACCCGCCCAAATCACGATTAATGAAAAGAACACCTGTTACCTGCGCGGCTATTCTTCTGCTGTTGCTTGCGTCCGCAAGAGCCGGAGCTCAATCGTCAAACATCGACGACCTTTATCCCGTTTCTCCCACTGCCTGGCAGGTCACAAAATACGCCGACATGCCGGTGAGCAAGTATACTGTCATCCCTGATTTCCATCGCCAATTGTGACGGCATTTCATTTCCCATTTCCTTAATTCCCATGCGGCAGGAAACAGGGGAATCAGAAGGCCTGTTGAGTGGCCTTGGCTGTGATTTGCAAATCGGGAACGCCGCGCAACGATGTTTTTCGTTGAAAAATAAACCATGTCTATTGTGAATTTTCCTATTATTTCTGTCTTACAAACCTTATCTCGACTAATGAAAAGAGCTATTCTTTGCAGCTTTCTGATTCTGCTGCTTTTAAGTCCGAAAAAGTCGCTCGGACAAACCCAACCCTATTCCGTGTTGGACAACCAACACCCCGTAACCCCAACCGCGTTCCAATTCACGAGGTACACGGAGCTGCCTGTAAGCGACTACACGGGCATCCCCAACATATCCATTCCCTTATACACGATAGAGGAAGACGGGGTCAAGGTTCCGCTTAACCTCACCTACCATTCGGTCGGGAACAGGGTGAACCAGGAAGCCAGCTGGGTGGGCCTGGGCTGGGACATGGAAGTCGGCAGCATCATCCAGCAGGTGAACGACCAGGACGACTACGCCGCCAACACAAGGAGGCTGCCTGACTTTTACAATACCGGCACGCCGTATCAGTTTCCCTATAAGTACCAATACTGTACTCCGGGAGGCGAGACCGTTTGCGATTTCGGGTGCAGCGGGCAGATACAGATCAACACGCCCGTGGCGCAGCACGGGTTTGTAATCTACACCGACAATTTCGCCCCGTTCAACGGGTACTACAACACGACCAGCGACTTCTTTTACGACCACGACTACAACAGCATCGATTCGGAGCCGGATATTTTCACCGCAAGCTTTCTCGGGCACTCGTTCAAGTTCATCAACGACTGGAGCTTTGGCGGCCACCAGATAGTCGTCCTTAACAAAAAAGGATACAGCGTAACCCGCTTGGGAGATACTTGGAAGATCCTGGTTCCCTCGGGAGAAGAATTCGACTTTGAGCTTAAAAGCGTCGTGCAGTCTTTTTCTGCTTCAGACAACGTCACCGGCGGCGGCAGCACCACGTCGAACTTAAAGCCCTCGTCCATCATATGGATGCTGACCAGGATCATCACCAAAAACAAGCAGCAGATTACGTTCAACTACTCGCAAACCGCCGTAAATGACTGCTATCCGAACTTCGCGCAGAAGAAACTGATTTCCAATCAAATCTCCACATACTTAACGAGCAGCGGGGCCGAAATCGAAAGTGCTTGCATACGGGGAATTGTATCGGCAAACTTTCCCGGGACCGGGGTACTGAGCACGCGGACCTATCCCAAGTAGGCGTACGCCTACTTAAGCTCGGTCACATTCCCCAAGGGAAGTGCGGTGTTCTCGGTTTCGGACAGAAGCGACATATTGGGTGGGAAGAAGCTGGACAAGCTCACGATTAGCTCCGCGACCCAGCTTATAAAGTCGGTTAGCTTCAACTATTTGTACTTTAACTCGTCATCCGTAGGCGGTAATACTTGCCCAATGCCGTCCGGTTTCTCCGGCTATGCCCCGTACAGGCTGAAACTGAACTCAATACAGGACAACAGCGGCGCGACACACGGCTTCGCTTACAACGCCACGGAGCTGCCCGCCAAAAACAGCTACGCGATAGATTACTGGGGCTTTTACAACGGACAGACCTCCAACACCTCGGCGGTGCCTAACCCCACGCAGTTCAACAGGTCCGACCTCGGGAACAGCGGGGACAACCATTCTGCTAACCTGACCTACTGCCAGGCGGGCATCCTGCAGCAGATCACCTATCCGACGGGGGGAAAGGTGGGCTTTTCCTACGAGTTAAACCAGTTTGACAACTACTTCGTTCCGGATTTTAGCAGCAGCGCGAATACCGTATCATCGGGATTCGGCCTGAGGATAAAAGCGATTACATTTTTAGACATTAACAATGCACAATTAAAGAAAACAGCGTACGAATACGAGGGCGGAAAGGCCATATTGCCGATGGACTTTATCCGGCATTTCAACTATAACGCCGTGCCTCCAGGCAACCTCAGCATCTCGGGCCAGGCGACGTTGGACAGGACATTCGCCATTGACGAAATCACCATGAACGGATTTTTTTCGTCCAACCCCTTTTCCTCGATAAACGGGGTCGGCTATTACAAGGTGACAAAGAAAGAGGTGAATTTAAGCAACGCTGCCACCGGGAAAACGATCAGCTACTTTTACAACAGCCCCGACATGGTAAACAACAGCGTCAATACCTTCAGCCAGTTTGCCGCGGTGCTGCCCGCGATTAAAAACCGCGTCGATCCCGACAACGGCACGATCAAGGCGGCATACGCCTACGACAGCGGCAATAATTTGCTAAAGAAAACGAACTACGGCTATGACAACGTGAACTCCTCAATCTTTTACGGCGCGAGGCTGTTTCCCTATGGAGGCTTGGTCCGCTACCGCTACAGCAACTCTCCCAGCCCTATCTACGAGCAGAACGTAAAGTCGCAGGTCCTGGTGGGGTACTATCCGATCTACGACTTCGAGACATTGTTGAGCAGCAGCAAGGAAACCAGCTATTTTGGAACAGACAGCATGAGCGTCAGCTCAGTCTACCATTACAATAACCAGTATAACTTATTGTCTTATACATCGAGAGAGACCTCCACCGGCCTGCAGACCATGGAATATACATATCCCTTCGATGTTACCGGTAATTCTGTCACCACCGCGATGACGTCGAGTAACCGATTGGCTGACATTCTTTCCATTACGAAGTCAGAGGGTACTAATGCATCCCGTTTCAGCAGAACATTCAAGCAAAGCGGCAGCCTCTTTTTGGCTGACAACGACGAGGTGGACAACCAGGTAAGCAGTATAAAAATTCCCACATTTACGACCTATGACCTGTACGACCTGTCTAACGGAAAAGTCCTTCAGTATACGAGCAAGTTGCAGACAAATAGCACGATCTGGGATTACAACAGGGAATACGTGGTTGCGGAAATAAAGAACGCGACATACTCCTCTGTAGCCTACACCTCGTTCGAGGCCGACGGCAAGGGCAGGTGGAAGTTCTCGGGAAGCGCCCTGGACGATGCCAGCGCGCCAACGGGCAAAAAGGCATACGCGTTGTCCGGTGGCAGCGTATACCGCGACAGCCTGGTTGTCCCAAAGAAATACGTCGTTTCCTATTGGAGCAAAAGCGGGGCGCAATCGGTTAACGACACGACGCCGGTCCAAGGCTATACCTATAACGGCTATACGTATTACGAGCACACCGTCACCAACCCAACCTCGGGAACGATAACGATTTCAGGCACAGGGACAATCGACGAGCTGCGGCTGCATCCGAGCGACGCCCAGATGAGCACCTATACGTACGAGCCGCTGGTGGGTATCACCAGCCAAGGCGACGCAGGAGGGAAGATCTCCTATTACGAATACGACGGCACTTGGCGCCTGATGAATATTAGGGATCAAAACCGCAACATCATCAGGCATACGGACTACCATTACCAGGGACAATAACATATCTGCGAACCCTATCACGATTTTATCAATGTCTAAAATTTATAAGCCACTATTCATTGCCAGCGTCCTTTTCATAAGTATGCTGTATACAAAACAAGCATTGGCCCAGGTACCCGTCATCGGTTACAGCGGCCCGCAGAGCTATTCCGTCGGCTCGTCCATAATTGCGCTAAGCCCAGCCAACACGGGCGGCACGCCTGCGGTTAACGGGCAGACGACGACATTTTCGGGTGCGCCCCCGGAAGTGTTTGATGACCCTTATACTGCCTACAGCCAGCCATTGGGCGCGACGACAGATGCGCTGGGGAACGTCTACATAGCGGAGGGCGGCGCGCACCGCATCCAGAAGATCAGCCCTTCAGGATACGTAACAATATTTGCAGGGTCGTCTTCGGGTGCACATGGCTATACGAACGGACAGGGCACAATGGCTACCTTCTATCACCCGGTAGGAATGGCGGCAGACGCCTCGGGAAACATTTACGTGGCGGACGAGGACAACCATGCCATCCGCAAGATCACACCATTAGGTGTGGTCACCACCTTCGCAGGGACAGGAGCCCAGGGCAGCGCCGACGGGACAGGAACGGCGGCAAGCTTTTACTATCCTTGCGGCGTGGCGGTTGACGCGTCCGGAACCGTATACGTCGCGGACACGTACAACAACAAGATCAGGAAGATCACCCCTGCCGGTGTGGTAACCACGCTTGCGGGCAGCGGAACCGCCGGTTCCACCAACGCGACGGGCACTGCGGCGTCGTTCAATCAGCCCTTCAACGTCGCGGTTGACGCGTTGGGCAACGTGTACGTGACCGACCGGGCGAATCACAAGGTCAGGAAGATCACCTCGGCAGGCGTGGTAACGACGCTTGCGGGCACCGGCACGGCAGCCTTTGCGGACGGGACCGGCACCGCGGCGAGCTTCAACGCGCCAACGTCCGTCACGATAGACAAGCAGGGGAACCTGTACGTGACCGACGAGAACAACCAGAGGATACGCAAGATCGTGCCCTCCACCGGAGCGGTGAGCACGCTTTCGGGAACGGGCGCGGCGGGGGCCTACGATGGAATAGGCACGACCACGGCCACGTTTAACCTCCCGTTCGGGATAGCAGCGGATATCCTGGGCAACGTGTACGTAGGCGATTATACAAACAACCTCATCCGGAAAGTGGTATATGCCCCCTACACGATAGCTCCGTTGCTGCCCGCCGGATTAGGCTTTAACGTAACAACAGGGACCATCAGCGGAACGCCGACAACGCTGATGGCAGCGGCTTCCTATACCATTAACGCGTATAACGCGTTGGGCAAAAGCGAGGACGCGCCCCTAAGCATTGCCGTAGTCGCTTCCAACGCGCCGACTTTCACGCCGACGACGAATTACGTCGCGACTTACGTTCCGCGGGTTTCGGGAATCGCTACCAACCAGGACTTGTATGCCGCCTCCAGCGACGCTGCAAAGGTCAATGTTAGTGTGGGGTACTCTGACGGCCTCGGCAGGCCGCTGCAAACCGTGCAGGTGAAAGGAAGCCCAACGCAAAGGGACTTAGTGCAGCCCGTGGCCTATGACCAGTACGGCAGGGAATCGATCAAGTACCTTCCCTATGTCGTATTGCCTTCGGCAGCCGACGACGGGACTTACAAGGCAACCGCGATTGCCGACCAGGCCTCGTTTTATGCAAATCCTACCAATGCGGCCACATGGAACGCACCAGGAGTAACAAGCACACCTTTTCCCGTAGCTGAGACAAGCATCGAGGCATCGCCGCTAAATCGCCCGATTGAGCAGGGCGCGCCCGGAGACAACTGGCAGCTGACAGGAAAGGCCGGGGCGGCAAGTCCGGGGCACACCACGAAAATCGCTTACGCGACAAACAATGCGACAAGCCAATCCAGCGGCACCGGCTATTGGGCGAAGCTGTACGGGGCGACTTTCTTATATACCTATAATGGCAATTATCTGTATAAAAGCGCATTGGCGGACCTGGGAAGCTATGGCTTAAATCAGCTGTACGTCTCGGTTACCAAAAACGAGAATTGGTCATCATCGCAGGCAAACCTCAAATGGAACACGACGGAAGTGTACAAAGACAAGCTCGGAAAACTGATATTAAAGAGGACGTTTAATTACAATAGCGCCATAAGCGCGGAGGAAATACTGTCAACATATTATGTATATGATGGTTATGGAAACTTGACCTATGTACTGCCTCCCGGCGCAAATCCAGATGCTGGCAACATTACCCAAGCTAAGCTTGACGCGTATTGCTACCAGTACCGCTACGACGGGGGCAACAGGCAGATTGGCAAAAGGATTCCAGGTCAGGGATGGCAGCTAACCCTGTATAACAAGCTGGATCAGGCGGTAGGAACCCAGGACTCCGTCCAGAGGATGAAATCCACGCAACAATGGTTGGTAACAAAGTACGACGGGCTGGGAAGAACCATATTGACTGCTACCTACAACCATGCAGGATCAACTCCGGGAACGGATTATCGGGCAACGCTGCAGGCAGCCGTGGATGCGCAAGCCAGCCAATGGGAAAGCAAAAGTACGACCGGAAACGGCTACACGGCCACTTGCTGGCCTACCTCGGGGATAACCACCTACGCGCTGAATTATTATGACGATTACGTCTCGACTCCCGGCGGCTTACCGTATGCCTTTGCCTCTGGAAGCAAGATGACCCGCGGGCAGCTGACGGCTAAAAAGACCGCGATACTTAATACGCCCGCGAACATGCTTTGGACCCAGAACTTCTATGACGAGAAGGATCGGGCGATAAGGACGTTTCAGCAGCATTATCTGGGCGGCGTAGTAAACGCGGGCAATTACGACATGATCGACTTCACGTACGATTTTGCCAATGCCGTTACCACTACTACCCGTCAGCACTTTACGAGCGCCAATACGGCATCGCCATTGGTAACCATCAGCAGCCGGAATATCTACGACCACGTGGGCCGCAAGCTCAAGGCCTGGGAGCAGATACAAAACCTGAACCAGTCCGCCGATACGCGAACCCTGCTTTCAAAGATCGACTATAACGAAATCGGGCAGATGACGGCAAAGTACTTGCACAGCACTGACAGCGTGGCCTTTAAGCAGGATATCGCCTACGCGTATAACGAGCGCGGCTGGCTTTTGAAAAGCAACGCGCAATTGTTCGAAGAGCAGCTGCAATACAACAGCGTAAGCAACGTTTTCGGCATTACGCCCGTCGCGCAGTATAACGGAAATATCGCCAGCCAAAGCTGGGGTACCAGGTCGTCACAAAACGGCAAAAGCTACACGTTCAGCTACGACAAGTTGGATCGGCTGCTGAGCGGGGTCGGTATCGACGGCACCACTGAGAACAATATCGCATATGACGTCATGGGCAACATTACATCCTTGAACCGGTACCAGGCGGGTGGAACGTTGATAGATCAGCTAAGCTACAGCTACACGACAGGGGCTATCACGAGTAACCGGCTGCAAAGCGTTAACGATGCTATAAGCAATGACGCGGGAGCGAAGCATGGGCTTTCCACATATGCGTCCTATGACGGCAACGGGAACGTACTAGTTGACCAAAGTCGGGTATCGGGAACCGTCAATATTGGCTACAACATGCTCAATTTGCCGCAGACGATAACGGGAGCCAAGACGATTACATACACCTATGACGCTAACGGCGAAAAGCTCAGAAGGGTAAGCCCGGCAACGGGGAATACCGATTACGTTTCGGGAATACAATACGATGGGACCACAGCTTCGACCATTTCTCTTATCCAAACCGAGGAAGGGGCAGCTCTTCCGTCGGATGCTCAGCATTACAATTACGAGTATTTTCTTGCCGACCATCTCGGAAACACGAGGATAACGTTTGACACCAAAACGGGAGTGGCAAACACGGTTCAGCCGGATGATTATTACCCGTTTGGGATGGAGATTAACAGCACCACCACGTTTCCCAAGAACGAGTACCTTTATAATGGGAAGGAATTACAGGAAGAGCTGGGCAGATACGATTATGATGCAAGGTTCTACGATCCGGTAATAGCAAGGTGGACAAGTATAGACCCGCTATCTGAGACAAGCAGGGCCTTTAGTCCATACAACTATGTCGAGGGGAATCCCATAAGAAATATCGATCCCGATGGCATGGAAGATCACCCGGCGGGAGGCGGGCAGACTCTTGAGTTTTTACAAACAGTCTACGGAAGCAATAATGTTCAGGTTGAACAATTAGCGGATAAAGGCGACGACCCTCCCGCAAAAAAGCCGACTCCCAAGGGCTATTGGGCGACCTTTGGGGCTGCTGCAGGTCAATGGGATATTGGGGGAGGTGTTGCGGCAAAATGGGAAGATTGGACAAATAAGCCGGATGCCATAGTTAATGATATTAGTGGCGCGTATTGGAACGCCATACAAGTATTCACAACAGATTACTGGGTAAACGCGTATCATCAACAGGTCTCATACTGGAGTGCGCCAAAAGAAGATCGGGCAAAGGATGATGCCGCGTACTGGAAAAACATGCTCGTAGGCGCTGCCGCTGCGGCACCTTTCGGGGAAGCATCAGTCTTCGGCAAGGTTTCCCCCTTGGGAGGCGGACGGACATTTGCGGAATACAAATTGTCGCAAGGAGGAACCGAAACGCTTCAGCTTATTAAAACGCCAAACGGGGTTCAAAGGATTAGCACGGAATTTCATCATGGCATTATTACGCAGCGAATGCAAAAATCACTAAATTTGCCAAACTGGTTAGTTAATAATAAGATTAACGTTTGGAGGCTAAATACCATTCAGCATTCGTTAATTGACCCCTATCGCTTTCAATTTTTGAGATCCAGCTTTAAGCAGCAAGTAGGATGGTTCGGTGAATACAATTGGTTTACAAAATATCCCAAAAAGAAGTAATATCATGTTTGGATTGTTTAAAAGAAAGAAAAGGAACCGCGCCATACAAGACTGGGAGATGGCGCTATTGAAGAATGCCATAAGAAAGCTGCCCGAGGAATTTAGGCCTTTAGAAAAACAGCTTGAAAAAAAACTGTTGACCTCTGCGTCGGCAAGCGTCTTCTATCCGGACTATATCGACTTTTCGTTCAATCCGGAATTAATCAATGACTTCGAAGACAAAGGGGCGAAGGACTACGAACTTACAAACATCAGGGTTCTTGACAGCCAAAGTAAAAAAACACTAATCTATACAATTAGCGTTTTTTCGGGCGTTATCAGCGGGTATTCCTTACGGGGATGCGATCAGCCAAATGTAGACGTCAATAGCGTTGACGTTGGCTCTTATGTTAAGCGGCTCTACGGTAGCGAAGACTACGACAAGCTCAGCAGGATACTAAACGCCATGGAAATTAGCCTTGTCAATCCGGGGGACGTGTACGAGGTGCCCTTAAAAGGAACTGTATATTATCACATCAAGGACCTGGACGATGGTGATTTTATTGGAATCGATCAAAACAAGGTTGTTTACAAAATCACCCATGACCCTTTTGAGATTGCTCCGTTGAACGAAACTTTAGAACAGATATTTAAAGACTGAAAAACGGCAACCTAAGCGCCGGTATGCGAAAAATGTTGACGTATTAAAATGTCCCCTTAAGGCAGTCATGGTCGGAAGAAATTCCGGCCATTTTTTATGTTTTAAAAAACAGACCTGGATCCCCGCCACATTGCAGAACGATCAGGGCAATTGTAAGATCCCTCACTTCCATAGCAAAGCGTCTTTTGGCAGTTTTGTAACCGATGTTGTTTGCCTTTTTGTAGATAAGTAACATCATCGCAACAATAAGCGTCATATATAATATCACTTGCATCCCGTTCTTGTT